>NZ_JAGQBN010000015.1:0-85439 GCF_024345655.1 Synechococcus sp. Lug-A
ATAGGCCGTGGGGAACAGCAGCAGACCGGACCAGCCGACAAACACGAAGCGGTCGCGCTTGAGCCAGTCATCGAGGACGTCGAACCATCCCCGAGCCGAAGGCGCGCGCCCTACAGCAATCGTCATGGGAAGAAAAAGTGCGGAAATCCCGCCAAGCTGAGGGATACCGCAGGATCGTAACAACGAAACCCACCGCTGCGAGGAAGCCCGAAATGGGCTGACACCCTTGCCGCAGCCAGCGTTCTTAAGCAATTCTTCTGATTGCCCAGCGGCGGCGGCATGGTGCCGAACCCAGCAACCTTTTCGCTGGTCCCGTCTTCGCTTTTCCACAGCCTCGCGGCACGGAGGCGAGGATGGCAAGTCTTCCGCCACCACCCCCGCTCCCATGCCCCCGGCTTCTTCCTCCGCCGGCACTCCGCCGCGCCCCGACCCGGCCGCCAGTCCAGCTCCCCGCGCCAGCGATCCCGCCGATGTGCTTGAGCAGTCGGTGCAGGGATCCCGGCGCCTCTCCAACCTGCTGGTGGCCTCGGCCGTGAGTGCTGGAGGCGCTGGCTTCCTGCTCACCAGCCTCTCGAGCCGGCTGGGGATCGATCTGTTGCCGATCGGGCACCCCGCCAGCCTTGCCTGGGTTCCACAGGGCTTGGTGATGGGGGCCTATGGCGTGGCAGCCCTGTTGCTCGCCCTCTATCTCTGGAGCGTGATCAGCATCGACGTGGGCGCCGGTGCCAACCGCTTTGATCGCAGCAGCGGCACGGCCACGATCAGCCGCCGCGGCTTCCGCAGCCTGATCAGCTTCGAGCTGCCCCTGCGCGAGATTCAGGCCGTCAAGGTGGACGTGCGCGACGGCCTTAACCCGCGCCGTCGTCTTGCCCTGCGTGTGCAGGGGCGCCGCGACCTGCCCCTCACCCGGGTGGGCGAACCGCTGCCTCTGGCCGAGCTGGAGCAGAGCGGCGCGGAACTCGCCCGCTTCCTGAAGGTGCCTCTGGAGGGCGTATGAACACGATGGCGTTCTCGCTCACCCGCACCCTTCTGGTGAGCCTGCTGCTGTTCACACCCTTCGGCCTCAGCGCTTGCGGCAGCGATCAGAGCCAGGCCGCTCTCGGTTGTGCCTCTGCCGCCAGCCCCTGCCTGAGCGGCAAGGCCGTGGTGTCGCTCCAGACCAGCCGCGGCGATGTGGTCGTGGAGCTCAATGGCGCCGATGCCCCGCTCACCGCCGGCAATTTCGTCGACCTGGTGCGCCGCGGTACCTACAACAACACTGTCTTTCACCGGGTGGTGAACCAGCCCACACCGTTCGTGGTGCAGGGCGGTGACCCCCAGAGCGCCACCCCCGGCGTGAGTCCCGAGCTGTTCGGCACCGGCAGCTTCGTGGACCCCAGCACCGGTCAGCCCCGCTTCATTCCGCTGGAACTCGGCATGAAGGGCAAGGCCACGCCTCGCTACGGCGAGCAGCTCACCGATCCGGCGGATGCAGCGCAGCTGCGGCTCGTGCACGAGCGCGGTGCCATCGCCATGGCCCGCTCCGAGGACCCCAACTCCGCCAGTGCGCAGTTCTACGTGGCTCTGCGGCCGCTTCCCGAGCTCGACGGCCGCTACGCCGTGTTCGGCCGCGTGGTGAAGGGCATGGACGTGGTGGACCGCATCCAGCAGGGAGACAAGCTGGTGAAGGCCAGCGTGATCGAGGGCGGCACCCTGGTGAAGGGTCAGCCCTGAGGCGCCTCAGGCCGGCACCCGTTTCTCTGAGGCGGTGGTCTTGAGGTAGGCGGTGTTCACACCGGAGGCCCGCTCCAGGGCCACTTTCCCGGTGCGCACGATTTCGAGGATTCCGTAGCTCTCGAGGATCTGCTCGAGAGCCACCAGCTTGCCCGGGTCGCCCACCACCTCAAGAATCAGGGCGTTGTCGGCCACGTCCACCACGTTGGCGCGGAACACCTGCACCAGATCCAGGATGGCGGCTCGGCTCTCGGCCGGCGCCGCCACCTTCAGCAGCATCAGTTCGCGCTCCACAGCAGGAATCGTGGAGAGGTCGATCACGTTGAGCACGTTGACCAGCTTGTTGAGGTGCTTGGTCATCTGCTCGAGCGTGCGATCGTCGCCCTCCACCACCATGGTGAGGCGCGATACGCCCCGCTGCTCGGCCGGGCCCACCGCCAGGCTCTCGATGTTGAAGCCGCGGCGGGCGAACAATCCAGAAATCCGGCTGAGGGCACCGGATTGGTCCTCCACCAGCACCGAGAGGGTGTGCTTCATTCCCGGCGGGCACAGCAGGCGATCAGCTTCCCAAATTACGCGCTGGCCTCACGGCCCTCAGGGCCGGGCGCTCAGCGGGGATCCTCGGGCCGGGGTGGCAGACGGCGCAGCCAGGCCTGCAGCAGGCGATCGACCGTGGCGGGATCTTCGTCGTGTGGGCAATGGCCCACCCCCTCCAGCTTGTGCAGTTCGAGGTCGGGCCGGAGCTTCCGCATCTCGGCGGCCACCTCGATCGGCACCAACCGATCGGCTTCCCCCCACAGCACCAGCAGCGGCCGGCGCAGGCGCTGTAGCAGCACCGCTGCGGTGGCTCCACGGGGGCGCAGCGCCATACCGATGCTCATGCCGCGTAGGGCCCAGGCGGCGGTGGGGCGACGTGCCGGACGGGCGATGAGCTGGTGCAGGGCGCTGTCGCCGATCACCGGCGAGTTGTAGGCCGACTGGATGCCCAGATCCAGCAGCGGCGTGCGGGCGATCAGGGGCACGATCAACTCCAGAGGCAGCAGCCGGCAGAGCCACACCACCGCCCGGCGCTGCAGCCAGCGCTGCCATGGCGCCCGCCGCGGCGGCACGGGCATCAGCAGGGTGGGATCCGGCAGCGGTGCAGCCACCACCCCCCGCACCCAGGCGGGAAAAAACACGCCGCAGCTGAGTGCCACCAGCCCACCCAGCGAGTGCCCGATCAGCACGGCCGGCTGTTGCACCACCTGTTCAAGAAAGCCCTGGGCCTGACGGGCCCAGAGCCGGTTGTCGAGGCGCATCGCCGGCTGGGCCGAGGCGCCGAAGCCGATCAGATCGAGGCCATAGACGCACCAGCCGGTGGCCGCCAGTGGGCCGGCGGTGGCCCGCCAGTGGCCGCTGCCCGCGGCGAAGCCATGCAGCAGCAGCAGTGGTGGCCCGTCCGGATCGCCCAGCACGCGCCAGTGGCAGTCGAGCCCGCGCCATCGCCACACCGCCGCGCGGCCCCAGTCGGGTCCGGCCGTTGCGACAGGCTGGCCCAGGGATGTCACCAACGGAGCGGGTTCACGCAAGACACCTCTCACTATTGCGAAGCTTCAGCAGCGCTGTGCACGGGTCAGGGGTTCTTCCGGCCGGAATCCCGGCCCTCCCGTGATCTGGGGGTGCTGCTGGCGCGCCAGCTCAGCCTGGCGGGCCCCCTGCGGGTGCTCGACCTCATGACCGGCTGCGGCATCCGGGCGTTGCGGTACGGCCAGGAGAGCCCGGCTCAGCTGGTGTGGGCCAACGACGCTGACCCGGACCGTCAGCCGCTGCTGCACGCCAACCTTGCCCCCCTGGCGGATCGCGTGGGGGTGGAGTTGCGCTGCTCCGCCCTCACCGCCCAGCAGCTGCTGGCGGGTTGCCTGCAGCGGCAGGAGCGCTTCGAGCTCGTCGATCTCGACGCCTTCGGCTGTCCCACACCCCTGTTGCCGCTGGCGCTGGAGGCGGTGGCCTTCGGCGGTGTGCTTTACGTGGCCAGCACCGATGGCCGCTCCCCCACCGGCCACGACCGCTCTGCCGCCGTGCGCACCCTGGGGGCGGCAGCGCGGGCCCACCCGGCCAGCTGGGAGCTGGCGCTGCGCCTGCAGCTGGGCGTGGTCGCCCGCACGGCCTGGGCCATGGGGCGGGGCCTGCAGCCGGTGTTCAGCTTCAGTGAGGGCCGCACGTTCCGCACGGCGGTGCGGATCCTGCGCCGGCCCTTGGCGGGCGAGGAACGGCAGCTCGGCCTGCTGGCGCACTGCCACCGCTGCGGTGAGCAGCAGGTGCAGAGCCTGCTGCGCCTGCGCCAGTGGCAGGTGTGCTGCGAGCCTGCGGCCGCGCTGGCGGTGAGTGGCCCGCTCTGGATCGGTCCGCTGCAGGATTCCGCCACGCTCACGGCGATCCGTGCTGCCACTGCGGCGGAGGATGCTTCGCTCTGCCGTGCCGCCGCCCGCCTGTTGGGCAGCCTCGCCGCCGACGCGGGCCTGCCCGCGCGCTGCTGGCCCCTGGCCGAGCTGGGCCGGCGCCTGGGGGGCGGTCCGCCGCGGTTGCAGGCACTGCTCGCAGACCTGCACAACCAGGGATGGGAGGCCTGCGTCAGTGGGGTGATGCCCGGCCAGTTCCGCACCGATGCCCCCTGGCCACTGGTGCTCGAACGGGCCGGGGCGCTAAATAGGTAGCCGTTTTCCCAATGGGCCATGGCCTCTGAAATCTTCGGCATCGCGGCGATCTTCTGGGTGCTCATCCCGGTGGGTCTGGCCGGCGGTGCCCTGCTGCTCAAGCTGCAGAAAGACTGAGCCGCCTGCGGCGCGTCGCCCCCTGCCTCAGCTTTAGGCTCAGCGCCCTATCCACCGGTGGTTCATGCAGGTTCTGGTCGTCGGCGCCACAGGAACTCTCGGCCGCCAGATCGCCCGGCACGCGCTGGAGCAGGGGCATCAGGTGCGTTGCATGGTGCGCTCCCCTCGCAAGGCCTCGTTCCTGCAGGAATGGGGCTGCGAGCTCACCCGTGGTGACCTGCTGGAACCCGACAGCCTCGCCTACGCCCTTGAGGGCCAGGAAGCGGTGATCGATGCGGCCACCGCCCGCCCCACCGACAGTGCCGGCATCTACACGATCGACTGGCAGGGAAAGCTCAATCTGGTGCGGGCCTGCGAAGCGGCCAACGTGAAGCGCTTCGTGTTCGTGTCGCTGCTGGAGGCGGCGCAGCACCGCAACGTGCCGCTGATGGATATCAAGTACTGCACCGAGCAGTTGTTGGCGGCCTCCCAACTGGATTACACGATCCTGCGCTGCGTGGCCTTCATGCAGGGGGTGATCGGTCAGTTCGCCATCCCGGTGCTCGAAAGCCAGACGGTGTGGGTGAGCGGAACGCCCACGCCGATCGCCTACATGAACACCCAGGACGTAGCCCGGTTTTCGGTGGCGGCCCTGAGCCATGACGAAACGATCCGTCAGTCCTTTCCTGTGGTGGGGCCGAAGGCCTGGAACACCGGGGAAGTCACCCAGCTGTGCGAGCGCTACAGCGGGCGATCGGCTCGCGTGTTCCGTGTGCGGCCCTTCCTGATCCGTCTGATGCAGGGTCTGGCGTCGTTCTTCGAGCCCGGGGTGCAGGTGGCTGAACGGCTGGCTTTCGCCGACGTGACAGGGGGTGGTCAGAGCCTGGAGGCACCGATGGAGGAGAGCTATGCCGCCTTCGGGCTGGACCCGGCCGCTACCACCCGCCTGGAGGACTACCTCAAGGAGTATTACGACACGATCCTGCGGCGTCTGCGCGAGATGGAGGCCGATCTCGACAAGAGCGCCAAGAAGAAGCTTCCCTTCTGAGCTTCAGGCGCTTGGCCGCACCTGACTGTCTGGCCGCGTCTTTCTGTCTGTCCTGTCTGGCCATGGCCGTCCATGGCTGCGGTTGGAATTGTTCCCAGGCTTTGGCCACATCGCGGACCCGGAAGCCTGGCTGGGTGATACAGCTGGGGTAAGTTCATCTGTACTATGGCAGGAGAATGGGGGAGGCCGTTTGAAGGGTTGGAGGAGCCCCAGTGGTTGAAGCAGGAAGTCCAGTGGCTGAATCAGGCGGCCCAGTGGTTGTGTGAGTGGGCCAGTGGTGGAGTGAGGCGGCGCAGTGGCTGATGGGGCGGACATTGGCTGAGGGGGCTGGTCCGCTGACGCCGGCTCCAGTTCGCCCCCTTTCACTTCCTGCTTCTTTTCCCCCAGTCGCTTCCCTGCTGCCCATCCGCTGCAAGGCTGCTCCCTGTCCACTGGGCTCCTCCTCCCCAGCCTCTCCCTCGTCACTTCTCAGTTCCTGCCGCGCCTCTCCGGCCCCCCTGCTGGGTCTCTCCCCCGCTTCCTGCCTCTTTCACCCCCCGGCCCTGTTCGCCCCATGTCGATTGCTCAGATCAAGAACCTGCAGCGGCGTCTCGCCAACCTGGAGCAGGAATCGGTGCAGGAGTTGAACCGTGCCTGCGGCCATGAGCTGTGGCAGAGCCTGGGATTTGATGCCCTCGACGCGCTGGAGGATCCCGATCGGCGCTCCAGAGCGAACTACTACTACGGCCAACTGCAAACGGTGCGGGAGCTGCAACAGGTGATTGGCTGAGCGGCATGGATGCCAAGCCTCCCTATCCGCCACCGCCGTTGCGCCCGGATTTCCCGCCACCGGCCCGTCCGCCTCGCCCTCGGACGTGACCGTCGCTCTTGGCGGAAGCAAGCAGGAGCAGCCGCTGCAGGCGTTCCTCCTCTGCCTGGCTCACCGGGCGCCACTGGCCGGCCGGCAGGTCGATCAGATCCAGCGGCGGCTGACCGTCCATCAGGTCGATGGCGGTGCGGATCAGCCGCAGGGTGGGCCATCCCACTGCCGCGGTCATGCGGCGCACCTGCCGATTGCGCCCCTCGCGCAGCTCCAGTTCCAGCCAGCTGGTGGGAATGGCGCGCCGCTCACGGATCGGTGGATCCCGTGGCGGCAGGCCGGGATCCGCCAGCAGCCGGGCCCGGGCGGGCAGGGTGCGCTGGCCCTGGATGGTCACCCCCGCTTGCAGGGCGGCCAGCCCGGCCGGGGTGGGCTCCCCTTCCACCTGTACCCAGTAGCGGCGCCAGTGTCCCCAGCGGGGATCGGTGAGCCGTTGCTGCAGGCGGCCCACGCTCGTGAGCAGCAGCAGTCCCTCACTGTCGGCATCCAGCCGTCCGGCGGCGTAGACCTCCCGCACCGGGATGAACTCTGCCAGGTGCACCCATGGGCTGCCCGGTTCTGCCGTGAACTGGCTGAGAACGCCGTAGGGCTTGTGGAACAGCAGGGTGGGCACGGTCGTTGCTCGTTAGCTGTTGGTGGCGGTGGTTGGGGTGGAATGGTGTGTGTCGCCCTCTGGCCTCAGGCACCAGCATGGAGCCCACCGCACGAAGGCCACAGCAGATCGGCCACAGCAGAACGGCCACAGCATGGAGTCCATTGCCATGGACCTCCGCAGGAAGGCCATGGCTTGCAGATCAAAGCTGGTAGGGGACAGTTTGGAGCCCTCTGCTTGATGACAACTGCTTGATGGCCACTGCAGGAAGGCGACAGCTTGATGGAGACAGCTTCCAGTCCTCAGCTCCAAGGCTTGCGGGCGGCAGACGGAAGCTCAAAGCCGGTAGGCAGTGCCTCACAGGCTCCTGAGCTGGCTTGAACCAGCTGGCTGATGCCGCCAGGCAAGCCATGGCACTGGCCCCCATCTGGCGCAACCTGCCGGAGTTCATTTCTGGTTTCGGAACTCAATCAGATCGGGCCCGCGAGCCAAACACTGACCGGGCCCCGGCGGCTGTGATCCACCCAGAGGAGCCCAGTCCCATGTGGCTCCACCCCGTTCAGCCAGCCTTCCGATGCGGAACCAGCCCAGCCATTGGCCTGAGGCAGATCCAGGCAGCAAGCTGGATTGCGCAGGCAGGCTCAGCGCCACTCAGCTGGCGCTGCGGCGTGCGCGCCAAAGGTTCACTGCGCCGATGGAAATCAGCAGCAAGCCCAGATCGAGGGACAGGGAAGGAACGATCAAGGCTTGGCCCCGGAGCGATCGCAGACCCTAGGGGTTGGGGGGCGACAGCGTTGTGGTGGCAGGGTCGGCGGGGTTTCGGCCTGCGTGCCACTGAGGTTTGGGTCTGATGCTGCTGGGGGTAGGGCCTGTTGCCGGTGTGGCTTGCTCGGGGGCACTGCTCAGCTGGCGCAGGGCGGGCACTCTGCTGGCTCAGGCGTGATGCTCAGCTTGTGGTTCAGGAGTTGCGCTGCTTACCGGTGTGGAGAGGGGCCGGCCTGGAGGGGGGGGAGAGGCGCCAATTTAAGCTGTGCCTTCTCCTACAGATTGAGCACCCGCTCCGCATGATCGAAACCTCGGGCGTGATCGAGAAGGAACAGGGCAATGGTTTCTACCTGGTGACCCTCGATCAGCCCGCTGGCCACCAGTGCCTGTGCCGTGCTGCAGGCAAGCTCACCAAGTTCCGCATCAAGCTGCTGGCCGGTGACAAGGTGCTGGTCGAGATCAGCCCTTATGACCTCACCCGTGGCCGCATCACCTACCGGGAACGCAACGCCGGTGCCACGGGCCCGCGCCCGGGTGGCAACCGTCCGGGCGGCCCGCGCCGCCGCTGAAACCCCTGCGCTGACACGCCAACCTGCGTGCCCACCGCTTCAGGCGCGCTGACGGGTGTGGAGGAAGCCGGGCAGCTGGGGCCCGCGCAGCCGGATCACCTCGCCGGCTTCATCGCGCAGGGCCTCCAGCGGCAACCCAGGCGCGCGTCCACCCGCCGCGGCCCCGGGCTCCTCCGGCATGGGCTTCGGCTGGATCAGATAGGGCTCTGCCACCGACCAGGTGCGCGCATAGCTGACCAGCAAAGGGTCGGCGGGCGCATACACATAGGAGGGGTGCCTTGGGATCGTTTCCTGTTCCGCCCGCTGGCCATCGACGCGGACGGCCCGCGTAATCGCCTGCACGAAACGGCTGCGGGTGACCACGGTGGTCAGGTAGGCCACCACCCGCACGCGGGGGGCATCGAAACCTTCGGCGCACATGTCGATGCTCACCAGCCAGTCGGCGCCACCGGCGCGAAAGTCCGCCAGCCGCTGGGCCGCCTCCGGATCCTGCGAATGCACCAGCAGCACCTGGTCGCCCTGTTCCTCCAGCAGTCCGGAGAGGCCGCGGGCATGGGCGATGTCGCGGGCGATCACCAGGCCGCCGGCCTCGGGATGGTCGGTGTTGCGAAGTGTTTCGAGCTTGCGCCTCGCCTGAAGCAGCACCCGCAGGGCAATGCTGCTGGGATCCCCCAGGCGGATCGCCCGACGCAGGTTGCGGGCGCGCCAGCTCTCCCGGTGCTCGGCGGAAAGGGGCGAACGCTCCAGTTCAATTGCCGCCAGCGCCCCATCGGCGCTGGCCTGGCCGTGGTCGACCCAACCGTCCTGGAAGCGGAACTCCAGCGGCCGCACGTCCCCCTGATCAATCAACTGGCGCGGTTCCACGCTCAGGTCGGGGGCGATCTCCTCGACGATCACGCCCTCCTGCCGCCGGGCGATGCGGCGGGAGGCGCTGAAACCGAGGTTGTCGGCGCGGAACGGAGTGCCGCTCAGCCCCAGGCGCATCACGCAGTTCCGGCTGAGGCGGCCGAAGGCATGGCTCCAGGCGGTGGCTTCCGGATCGTCGGGATCGAGGCCGAGGTGGTGCACCTCATCGGCGATCGCCAGCACCTTGCCGGCCTGAAGGCCCGCCAGCTCGCGCTCCAATTGCAGCCGGTGCCGGGCCGCGCTCTGGTAGCTGATCAGCAGCCCCTGGCCGGGGACCATCCCACTCCAGCCGCTACTGCCACTGCCTTCGCCTGCAGCGCTCGCTTCGAGATCGAGCTCCCCCAGCTCCAGGCCCAGGCGTGCGGCGGAGGAGCGCCATTGGCTGGCGATCGACTGGCGATGGCAGAACACCAGGAAATGGCTCAGCCGCCCTTCCGCCAGCAGGCGCTGGAACCCCAGCAGCGCCCCCAGGGTCTTGCCGGCTCCGGGCCCGGCATGCACCAGCACGTCTTCGCCCTGCGGCCCGGCGAGCACCAGCCGCCGCCGCATCAAGTCGATCAGCTGGCGTTGCCACTGGCGCGGCCTGAGCCCGCCGCCGGTGGCCGGGCCGGACGCCGCTTCCGACGCTGCTCCTGACGCCGCTCCGGATGCGGCTGTGGCGGTGCCTGGGGCACGCCTGCCAAGATCGAAGGAGGGTGCGGCCACGGTTCCCTGCGGTGGCGCCATTGTGCCGCCCCTCGCTGTGGCTGCCTGAGCGGAAAGAATGGGGGTTTGTTCCCAGGGTTTTTCCCGCTTCCGCCCCTACGTTCAGGCCATCCCCCCAGGACCTGCAGCCCCCGCTGTTCTCCGCGCCGTTGAGGCACCGATGAGAGAGTTCCCCGAGTCCGGTCTGCCGGAACCCCTCCTCCGTGAGCACCTTGAGGGTTGTTTCCAGCAGGAGTGCGACATCGACCCCGTGATCCTGCGGGTCCGTCTGCTGCGCCATCTCGGCTCGGTGGTGCAGGCCCGCTGCCTGGAACAGGAATTGCTGCCGTTGTTCTGATGCCCTTCCCCTCCACTCCGGCACTGCTGGCCGTCACTGGTGCCTCCGGCAAGACCGGCTGGCGTGTTGTACAGGAAGCGCGCCGCCGTGGTTGTTCGGTGCGGGCGATCCTGCGGCCGGGCTCGAGCGTCCCTGAAGGACTGGAAGGGGCGGAGCTGATCCGGCTGGAACTGTCCGACCAGAGCGCCCTGCAGCAGGCGCTCGCCGGTGTGGAGGCGCTGGTGATCGCCACCGGCGCGCGCCCGTCGATCGACCTGACCGGTCCCCTGCAGGTGGATGCGCTGGCGATCCGCAGCCAGATCGCCGCCTGCCGCGCCGCCGGGGTCAAGCGCGTGGTGCTGGTGAGCTCGCTCTGCAGCGGCCGGCTGTTTCACCCGCTCAACCTGTTCGGCCTGATCCTGATCTGGAAGCGCGTCGGCGAGCGCTGGCTGGAGAGCAGCGGCCTGGATTGGACCGTGATCCGCCCCGGTGGGCTGCGCGAAAGCGAGGAGGGTCTCGAGAGCGAAGGGCTGCGTTTCAGCGGTCCGGATCAGCAGGAGAGCAACAGCATTCCCCGCCGCCTGGTGGCGCGCGTCTGCCTCGATGCCGTCGAAGCGCCCGCCTCCATCGGTCGTCTCATCGAAATCACCAGCAGCCAGGACCTGCCGCCCAGCTCCCTGGCCCAGTGGCTGGAGGGGGCGGCCGGCGCCAGCCCCGCGCGCGCCTGATCGCCCCGTTGACGTTGACTGCTGCGGCTTTGCTGGATCACCTGGGCGTGCCGCCCTTCCAGCCCCGGGCGCCCTGGTGGGGCGCCGATCTCCAGACCCTGCGCGACACGCTGCGTCCAGAGCGCTTACCGGCGGAGTCGGCCCAGGCGGTGCCGCTGGCGCTGCCCGGAGGCGAAGCCCTGCTCGGCTGCCTTGATGCCCCCGCTGCTGGCCCCGACGGTTCCGCCGCCAGCCCCCACGCCCTCGTGCTGCTGCTGCATGGGCTGGGCGGCTCCAGCCGCAGCATCGGCCTGCTGCGGCTGGCGCATGTCCTGCGGCAGGCGGGGTTTGCCGTGCTGCGGCTGAACCTGCGCGGCGCGGGAGCGGGCCGGAGCCTGGCGCGGGGTACCTACGCCGCCCGCTGCAACCGCGATCTGATCCCGGCGCTGCGGCAGGCCCGCAGCCTCGCCGCCGGCCGCCCTCTGCTGGGGGTGGGGCTGTCGCTCGGCGGCACCGTGCTGCTCAATGGCCTGCTCGACGCCTCCGCCCCGGGATTGCTGGACGGCCTGGTGGTCGTGAGTTCCCCGATCGATCTGGCCAGCAGTTCGGCCGCCATCGGTCGGCCCCGCAACCGCCTGTACGAGCGCTGGCTGCTGCAGCGCCTGCGCCAGCAGACCCTGGCCGATCCCGGTGGCCTGCAGGACGGGCAGCGCAGCCAGCTGCAGGCGGTGGAGTCGATCCGCGCCTTCGACGCCCTGATCACCGCGCCGCGCTGGGGATTCGAGTCGGTGGAGGCCTACTACGCGGGCGCCAGTCCGCTCTGGCTGCTGCAGGGCTGCCTGGCGGGAGAACCTCCAGCGCGGCCTTTGCCCCCTCTGCTGCTGGTGCATGCCCTCGACGATCCATGGGTGCCCGCTGCCCCCGCGGTGGCGTTGCAGGAGCGGCTCACGCCGGCCTCACCGCTGCAGATCGTGCTCAGTCAGGCGGGCGGCCACAACGGCTTCCACGGCCCGGGGGGCAGCTGGTCGGATCTGCTGGTGACGCGCTGGCTGCTGGATCAGGTGCAGGGGAGCCCCTGAACGCCGGTGGCGGTGGGGGCGAACGGCGTGCGGCGAATCACCCAGTCGTCGATGGGACGGCCGGCGATCAGGTGGTCGTCCACGATCCGCTCGATCCGCTCCGGCGTCACACCGCCGTACCAGAGGCCTTCCGGCCAGATCAGCAGGATCGGCCCGCCTTCGCACACGCGCAGGCAGTCGGCCTTGGAGCGCAGCACCACCCCCTGGGGGCGCCCCGGGTCCTCCAGGCCGCGCTCGCGCAGCAGGCGCTTGAGCAGGGCCCAACTGGCGGCTCCCACCGCCGGATCACCGCACAGGGCCTTGGTGGGGGTGGCGCAGAGCAGCAGGTGGCGCTCGACGCCGGCTGACGCCGGCAGGATGCCGCTGCTCATGCGGTCAGCAGAGTGCGGCCGGTGGCCGCGGCGGCCTCCCGCACGGCCTGGCGCGCCCAGGCATCAACGGCCAGCACGTCAGCGAGCGAGGGGGCGGCGCTGAGGTCGGCCCGGTGGCGGTCGCAGACCTGTTCGATCAGTTTCGGAATGTCGAGGAAGTGCACCCGTTCCTCCAGGAACAGGGCCACCGCCTGCTCGTTGGCGGCATTCATCACCGCCGGCATCGTGCCGCCGGCGCGGCCGGCCGCGTAGGCCAGGGCCATGCACGGATACTTGGCGCCGTCGGGGGCGCGGAAGCTGAGCGTGCCCACCTCGGTGAGATCGAGGCGGCGCCAGGGGGTTTCCAGCCGCTCCGGCCAGCTGAGGCAGTAGAGAATCGGCAGCTTCATGTCGGGCCAGCCCAGCTGCGCCAGCACCGACGAATCCACCAGCTCCACCATCGAGTGGATGATGCTCTGGGGATGGATCACGATCTCGATGTGGTCGAAATCGAGGCCGAAGAGGTAGTGGGCTTCGATCACCTCCAGCCCCTTGTTCATCAAGGTGGCGGAATCCACCGTGATCTTCCGCCCCATGCTCCAGTTGGGGTGGCTGGTGGCATCGGCCACGGTGGCCTTGGCCAGATCGGCGGCCGGCCAGTCGCGGAAGGCACCGCCCGAGGCGGTGAGCTGGAGGCGGCGCAGCCCCGGGGTGGGAACGCCGGTGGAGAGGCGGGCAGTGTCGGCCCAGGGGGTGCCCTGCAGGCACTGGAAGATGGCGGAATGCTCCGAATCGGCCGGCAGCAGGCGACTGCCGCTGCGCTTCAGCGCCGGCAGCACGACCGGCCCTGCGGCGATCAGGGTTTCCTTGTTGGCCAGAGCCAGATCCTTGCCTGCCTCCACCGCCGCCAGGGTCGGCAGCAGCCCGGCGCAGCCCACGATGCCGGTCACCACCAGATCGGCGCTGGCCCAGGCGGCAACGGCGCAGAGCCCTTCGTTGCCGCCCAGCAGCTCAGGGCGCCGCAGCGGTTGCCTCTCCTTCGGCAGGGCATCGAGCCGTGCGCTCAGCTCAGCCAGCAGCTCCCCCTCGGCCAACGCCACCACTTCGGGGCTGTGGCGCACGATCTGCTCCACCAGCAAGGGCAGGTTGCGGCCGGCGGTGAGCCCCACCACCTTGAAGCGATCGGGGAATTCCTCGGCCAGCTCCAGGGTCTGGGTGCCGATCGAGCCGGTGGAGCCCAGCACGCTGATCGCTTTCATCAGAACGGCCCGACGCTGCAGGGCGCCAGTCTCCCATTGCCAGCTGCAGGGCAGACGGCCTGGGTCTGCAGCGCGTCACACTGAACGCACTTGCCGCGGTGTTCCGTGCTCTGGCTCAAGCGCTGGAACTTCATCGAGCGGGCCCGCCTGGAGCGGGAGCTCTGGGACGCCTTCGAGCGCCAGGAGGACATCGAGGCGCTGGTGGCCGCCTGCCCGGCCGACGACCCCTTCCGTCAGGAGGTGTGGCAGACCACCCTGGGGCGGATCCGCAAGATCGAGAAGCTGATGGTGGGCAAAGGGCCCACACCGCCAGCTGATTCCTGAGCCGCTCCAGCTGACCATGGAGCCGGGCCAGCCGATCCCAAGCGGGCCCATTTCAAGCCTGCCGATTCCGATGCCGTAGGCGTTCGGGGCCGCTTACTTCCGGATCCACTCGGTGAGGCCGGTGGGGCGGTCGATCAGCTCGATGCCGGCACGGCGCAACTGGTCGCGCAGGCCGTCGGCGGTGGCGTAATCCTTGCTGGCCTTGGCCAGCCGGCGGGCCTCGATCACCGCCTGGATTTCGGTTTCGCTGGGTCCGTCCGCGCCGGGCGCTGCCGCTCCTGCGGCGGGCCGCTCCGCCACCAGACCCAGCACGGTGCTGAGCTCCTGCAGCAGCAGCCAGCGTTCTCGCAGCTCGTCTGAGTCGGCGGCGGCGGCATCCCCCCGCTCCAGCCGATTGGCGAGCGAGCGCAGGGGCCGCGCCAGCTCGAACAGCACCGCCAGGGCGGCGGACGTGTTGAGGTCGTCGTCCATCGCGTCGATGAAGCGCTGGCGGGCCTCGCCCAGCGGAGCTGCAGGGTCAGCGTCGGCTGGGGGGGGCATCCCGGTGGCAGCGGCAGCCCAGCCGAGCGAGGCGGCGTGCTGATCCCCCACCAGCAGGGCCGCATTGAGCCCCTTCCAGCCGGTGGCCGCCGCTTCCAGCGCGGCGGCGGTGAAGTCGAGCGGCTTGCGGTAGTGGGCCTGCAGCACGAACAGGCGCAGGGTCATCGGTGTGGTGCCGCCGTCCAGCAGGGCCCGGATCGTGGTGAAGTTGCCGAGCGACTTGCTCATCTTCTCGCCGCCCACGTTCACCATGCCGTTGTGCAGCCAGAAGCGCGCCAGCGCCTGGCCGGTGGCCACTTCCGACTGGGCAATTTCGTTTTCGTGGTGGGGAAAGATCAGATCGGCTCCGCCCAGATGGATGTCGATCGTGTCGCCTAGCTCCTGGCGCACCATCGCGGAGCATTCGATGTGCCAGCCGGGCCGCCCCGGCCCCCAGGGGGAAGGGAAGCTGGGCTCCTCCGGCTTGGCTCCTTTCCAGAGGGCGAAGTCAAAGGGGTGCTGCTTGCGGGCCTCTTCCGCTTCGCCCATGCGGCCGCTGGCCCCCTCCTGCTGCTCGTCGAGGCTGCGGCCGCTGAGCTTGCCGTAGTCGGCCTTCTTCAGCACCGAGAAATACACGTCGCCATCGGCGGAATAGGCCGCGCCGCTGGCCTCCAGCTCCGCGATCATCCGGCGGATGCTGTCGAGGCAGCGGGTGGCCCGGGGCAGACGGTCGGGCGGCAGGATCCCCAGGGCGTCCATGTCCGCCTGAAACTCGCGGATGTTGCGCTCGCTCACCGCCTCCATCGAGCTGCCTTCGGCGGCGGCGCGGGCCAGGATTTTGTCGTCGATGTCGGTCACGTTCTGCACGAAGGTGACCGCATAACCCCGCCATTGCAGATAACGGCGCAGCACATCCCAGGCGATGTAGCTGCGGGCGTGCCCCAGGTGGCAGAGGTCGTAGACCGTGACTCCGCAGCAGTAGATCGACACCTGGCCCGGCACCAGGGGCTCGAAGGCCTCAAGGCGGCGGGTGAGGGTGTTGGTGAGCCGCAGGGTCAAGGGGCATGCCGGCCCGGGGCCGGAGGAGAAAGGCAGAGGGTGGCCAGGGGCCGTGTGCGCGAACCTAGGCCGCCGACTGTGTGGAGCTGTTCGCCCCGGCCTTGCCTACTTCGCTTCCATCCAGTTCGGACCCCAGCCGGTGTCCACCACCAGAGGCACGCTCAGTTGAATCGCCTGCTCCATCGTGGCCTTCACGGTGGCGATCACCTGCTCACGGGCCTCAGGGGCTGCCTCAAGCACCAGTTCGTCGTGCACCTGCAACAGCAGCCGGGCCGGCAGTGCCTGCTGCTCCAAGGTGCGCTGCAGCGTCACCATCGCCAGCTTGATGATGTCGGCGCTGGAGCCCTGGATCGGCGCATTGGCTGCGGCTCGCAACTGCTGGGCCTCCATGCCGCCCCGCCGCGCCACCTCTAGATCGATCTCGAAGGGATCCTTGCCCAGCAAGCGGCCCAGCCCATTGCGATCGAACGGGAAGGGCCGCCGCCGTCCCAGGATCGTTTCCACGTATCCCTGGGTGAGGGCGAGCCGCTCCTGCAGCTCCAGGAAAGCGAACACCTTCGGATAGCGCTGCTTGTACTTGCTGAGAAACTCCTTGGCCTGGCTGGGGCTGAGTTCGGTCTCCCGGGCCAGCCGCTGGGAACCCATGCCGTAGATCACGCCGAAGTTGATCGTCTTGCCCAGTCGCCGCTCTGCGGCACTCACCTCGGTGGTGTCCAGCAACAGGCGGGCGGTGAGGGCATGCACGTCATCGCCGTTGCGGAAGGCCTCCACCAGCACCTCCTCACCGGAGAGGTGGGTGAGGATGCGCAGCTCGATCTGGGAGTAATCGGCGCTGATCAAGTGCCAGCCCTCCTGGGGCAGGAAGGCCTTGCGGATCCGTCGGCTGTATTCGGTGCGGATCGGGATGTTCTGCAGGTTGGGGTTGCTGCTCGACAGGCGGCCGGTGGCGGTTACAGCCTGGTTGAAATCGGTGTGCACACGGCCCGTTTCCGCCTCCACCAGCAGCGGCAGGGCATCCACATAGGTGCTCTTGAGCTTGCTGAGCGTGCGGTGCTCCAGCACCAGCGGCACCACCGCATGGTCGTCTTCGAGCTTCTCGAGCACGGCGGCGTCGGTGCTCCAGCCGGTCTTGGTTTTTCGGGATTTCTTCCGATCGAGCCCGAGCGTGTCGAACAGCAGTTCCCCCAGCTGCTTGGGGGAGGCCAGGTTGAAATCAACGCCGGCCGCTGCCTTGGCCTCACCATCGAGGCGGTGCAACTGCTCCCCCAGCTCCGCACTGAGTTCGGCCAGGTAGGCGGTGTCGATGCGGATGCCGGTGGCTTCCATCTGGGCCAGCACAGGTTCCAGCGGCAGCTCCACCTGGGCGAGCAGCGGCAGCAGCCGGGGCCCCATGGCCTGCAGCCGCTCGTGCAGCAGCCGGCCCAGGCGCCAGGTGAGGTGCACGTCCATGCCGCAATAGAGCGCGGCTGCGGCGATCGGCACCGAAGCGAAGGTCTGCCCCTTCGCCACCAGGTCGGTGTAGCCGGTGGGGCTGAAGCCGAACTCGCGCAGGGCCATCGCCTCCAGGCCATGTTTGGCGTTGGCGTCGCGCAGGTAATCGGCCAGCAGGGTGTCCATCACCACGCCGCCCAGCTCCAGCCCGTGGCGCATCAGCACCAGCCGGTCGTACTTGGCGTTCTGCAGGGCCTTGGGATGGGCCGTGCTGGCCAGCCAGGGAGCCAGCGCGGTGAGCACCGCCGCCAGCGGCAGCTGGGAAGGGGCGTCGGTCGCTGGTTCCGCTGCCGTGAGCAGATCGGCGGCGGGTTCGGCCACTGCGGGCTGGTGTCCGATCGGGATGTAGGCCAGATCGGCAGGCCCGTCTCCCCAGCACAGCCCCACCCCAACGAGCTCCGCCTGAAAGGGGTTGAGTGCGGTGGTTTCGGTGTCGAGCGCGATCGGTGCCGTTGGATCTGTGGCTGCCAGAAGCCGCTCCACCAGGGCCGCCAGCGCGCTGGTGGTGGCGATCAGCTGGGGCTCCAGCACCGGCAGGAGGGAGCCAGCGAGAGATTCAGGCCCCCCGGCGCCGGCAGGCGGGTGGTCGCCTGAAGCCGAGCTGCTGCTCCGTGGCTCCTGGCCGTGGCCGCCTCTTTCCGCTGGTTCACCGGCGAATGCTGAGGGGGTGGCCGCGGCGGGTTCTGCGCTGGCCGTTCCGCTGGCTTTGCTGCTGGGTGTTGTGGTCTGAGCCTTCGCGCGGCCGCTGGCTGCAGCTCCGGAGAACACCCGTTCGAAGGCCTCCAGCTGGCGGGCCAGGCTGTGCAGCTCCAGCTCTTCGAGCCGCTGGGCCAGGGCGTCCCGGTCGAGGGACCCGAGGGCCAGGCGTGGTTCGCTCGGCAGCGGGATGTCCACGAGGATCTCGGCCAGCATGCGCGAGCGGAAAGCGTTGTCCCGGTCGGCCTCCAGCTTGGCTCTGAGCGCTCCCTTCTGCTGGTCGAGGGCGGCATAGATGCCATCGAGGGTGTTATGGGCCTGCAGCAACACGATGGCTGTCTTGGGGCCCACACCCTTGACGCCGGGGATGTTGTCGCTGGCGTCGCCGGTGAGCGCTTTGAGATCCACCACCTCCTCCGGCGTCACCCCGAGCTTGCTGATCACCCCCTCCCGGCGGATCACCTGCGGGCCGGCGTTGCGGGCGTACGGTCCTCCCCCCATGTAAAGGATGGCGATGTCCCGCTCGTCATCCACCAGCTGAAACAGATCGCGATCGCCACTCAGGATCCTCACCCGCCAGCCGTCGTTTGCGGCCCGGTTGGCGAGGGTGCCGAGGACATCATCGGCTTCGTAGCCGGGCGCCATACACAGCGGCAGATCCATGGCGCCGGCAAGGATCTCCTGCAGGTTGGCCAGGTCGGTGAAGAAGTGCTCGGGCGCTTCGTCGCGGTGTGCCTTGTAGGCGGCGTCTGCGTTGTGGCGGAAGGTGGGCTCAGCGGTGTCGAAGGCGATCACAACGCCCTGGGGGGTGAGGCCCTTCACGTTGTCGAGCAGAGCCTTGAGAAAGCCATAGGTGACGCTGGTGGGCACACCATCGCGGGTGGCCAGGCCCCCTTCACCGCCTTTGGCGAAGGCATAGAAGCTGCGGAAGGCCAGCGAGTGGCCGTCCACGAGCAGCAGCAGGGGCCGCTGCTCCCCCACCGACCGGTGATCGGCCGGAGCGTTGGGGGCTGGGCCGGCCCCAGGCAAACCATTCTCTGGTGAACCACTCCCAGGCAAACCTGCTTCAGCCGGACCACTCTCAGCCGAATTCTTCGTTGCCTTGGCCACGTCCTGCCCCACCCTCAGCTGCGCCTCAGCCTGCCATCTGGAACCACCACAGGGCGGCCTGCCGGACCCGATCCTCCCAATCGCCCACCGCTTGCGGTGACCCGTCGTCTGCACGTGCGATGCATCCAGGAGTGATGCTTCGTCGGGCGCTTTAGATTTCCGCCAGCCCCCGGGGCTGTGGCCCACGGCCGTCTCCTGCGGAGCCACCGGTCGCTTCCCGCACGCGCACGCCATGGACTCCCAATCCCAACGCCAACCCCGCCGCTACACCATTCATCTGCTGCTGCTCGGCGGTCACCAGCAGATCATCCATTTCGCCACGCTCGACGCGTTCCAGCAGTGGTACGGCGGCGTGCTCAACGGCAGCAACGGCGATGCCTTCGTGAATGTGCCGATCAACGACCTTGAAGGGGAATACCTGGTGCTGCGTCCCAGCTCTGTGGTGGGGATCCGCATCGTGCCGGAATTCGCTTCCCGATGATCCCCATGGTTGCAGCGCGTCCCAGCCCGCCTGAACAGGCCCGGGGCCTCCCGCACCGGAGGTCTGCAGTCGCCACCGTGCTCACGCCGCGCAGAGCCACTGTGATCACGCCGCCCAAGGCCATCGCTCTCCTTCTGTCCGGGGCCGCTTGAGCAGGCTGGAGCTGATCTGGGGTGAGGCCTTCTTCGCCGGGGCGATGGCCCAGTTGCTGGCCCAGCTCAGCCGTTTGCCGGCGGTGGTGCTGCTGCTGGCGGTGGGCCTGGTGATCGGCAGGGCCGGCTTCGACCTGGTGGACACCGAGGCGCTGGGGCCGGTGCTGGAGCCACTGGTCAGCCTGTTGGTGGGCCTGATCCTGTTCGATGGCGGCCTCAATCTGAGGCTGGCGGGCCGCGACCTGCAGCGCACCGTTGTGCAGGTGGTGCTGGTGCGGGCCGTGCTGGGCTTCCTGGCGGCGGTGCTGCTGGCCCACCTGCTGGCCGGTCTGTCCTGGCCGCTGGCTCTGGTGTTCGGGGCGATCGCGCTCGCCACCGGCCCCACCGTGGTCACACCGATGGTGCAGCAGATGCGCCTGTTGCCCTCGCTCGCCAATGTGCTCGAAGCCGAAGGGCTCGCGCTCGAACCGCTGGGCGCCGTGCTGGCGCTGCTGCTGCTGCAGCTCGCCATCGGTGATCTCGGCAGCTGGCAGGAGGTGGCCAGTCGGCTGGTGCTGCGGCTGGGTGGCGGTGTGCTGATCGGCAGCCTGGCGGGGTGGCTGCTCTCTGAGCTGCTGCGCCGTCTGCTGCAAGGCTCCGAGGTGCTCGATGCCCTGGCGCTGCAGCTCAGCCTCGGCGTGCTGTTCCTGCTGGTGGGAGGCTGCGAAACCCTGTTGCCCGAATCCGGATTACCGGCTGCCGTGAGTGCCGGGGTGGTGGTGGGGCTGAGGCTCGAGGGTGGGGCCAGTCAGCTCGATGAGCTGATCCGGCAACTCGCCTTGCTGGCCATCACCGTGCTGTTCCCGCTGCTGGCCGCCGATCTGTCCTGGTCGGAGTTGAGCCCGCTGGGGCTGGGTGGCGTGGCCTGCGTGCTGGTGCTGATGCTCTGCCGCTGGCCGGTGATCCAGGTGGCGGGCCTGGGGTTGCCCGGGCTCGGCTGGCGCGAAAAGCTCATGCTCAGCTGGATCGCCCCGCGCGGGATCGTCACCGCCGCCGTGGCCAGCCTGTTCGCCCTCCGGCTCGACGAAGCCGGAGTTCCGGGCGGCGGCGCTCTCAAGGGCCTCGTGTTCCTCACGATCCTCCTCACGGTGGGGATTCAGGGGTTCACCGCCGCAGCCCTGGCCCGGCGGCTGGGCCTGGTGGAGCCGGCAGGTGATCTGGTGGCTGATTCTGATGAAGCGTTGGCTGAGTAGCAGCTGAGCCGGGTGGAGCCGGAGGCTGAGGGCGCTGGCTGGCCCCTCGGTCTGAGCGGGCCTGGTCGTGAGCGCCGCTGCTGGCCAATTTCAGAGGCTGCGCTGCAGTCGAGCGACGGCCTCGCCGCCGGGCTGGAGCAGCAGCAGGGTGGCCACGAGATCGGGGCCCTGAAGGCTGCCGAGCAGGGCTGCCCGCAGGCTCTTCATCACCACGCCCTTCTTCACGCTGGCTGTCTTGGCGGCCTCCCCCAGCAGGGTCTTGGCCTGATCGGCATCAAGTGCTTGGTGGGGCAGCTGGGCTGGATCCGCAGGCTCCAGTGCCTGCAGCACTGCCGCCAGGGCCGCCCTGGCCCCTTCGCTCTCGATCTGCTGGCGGGCTTCGTCGTTGAGGCTGGGACGCTCGAAGAAGGGCCGGGCCTGCTCGACGCCGTCCTGCAGCGTGACCAGGGAGGGGCCCAGCAAGGCGGCTAGCTCCAGCTCCCAGCCGGCCTCCCCTGAGGGGGCGCTCCACCCCTGGGCCCGCCAGCGCGGCGCCAGCAGAGCCAGCAGCTGCTCGGCCGGCAAGCCATGCAGCACCTGGGCGTTCAGCCAGTTGAGCTTGTCCCAGTCGAAGCGGGCGCCGGCGCGATTGACCCGCTCGAAGCCGAAGACCGGTGCCGCCTCGGCCAGGCTGAAGCGCTCCCCCATGCCCTCCGGCGGCGACCAGCCGAGCAGGGTCATGTAGTTGGCCAGCGCATCGGCGGTGTAGCCCAGCTCTCGGAACTCGCTCAGCGACGTGACCCCATCGCGCTTCGAGAGCTTGCGGCCTTCGCCGTTGAGGATCAGAGGCGTGTGGGCAAACTCCGGTGCGGCCAGGCCCAGCGCGTCGTAGAGCAGCAACTGCTTGGCGGTGTTGGCGATGTGGTCTTCGCCGCGGATCACGTGGCTGATCGCCATGGCGGCGTCGTCGACGACCACCACCAGGTTGTAGAGGGGGTCGCCGATGGCATCAGCCGGGGCGCGCCGGGCGATCACCATGTCGCCGCCCAGGTCGCTGCCGCTCCAGCGCATCTCGCCGCGCACCAGATCGTTCCAGACGATCGTGGCGCCGTCATCGATGCGGAAACGGACCACCGCTTCACGCCCTTCGGCGATGAAGGCCTGCTCCTGCTCCGGGCTGAGGTTGCGGTGGCGGTTGTCGTAGCGGGGGGCCTCCTTGGCGGCGGCCTGAGCCTCCCGCATCTCCGCCAGCTCTGCCTCGCTGGCGTAGCAGCGGTACGCGTGCCCACTGGTGAGTAGCTGCTGGATCGCGGCGCGATGCGCCTCGATGCGCTCGCTCTGGATCACCGGCTCCTCGTCCCAGTCCAGGCCCAGCCAGCGCAGGCCGTCGAGGATGTTGGCGGTGTATTCGGGCCTGGAGCGCTCGCGATCGGTGTCCTCGATGCGGAGCAGGAAGGCACCGCCGAGGTGGCGCGCGAAGAGCCAGTTGAACACCGCCGTGCGGGCTGTGCCGATGTGAAGCGTGCCGGTAGGGCTGGGAGCGAGACGAACCCTCACCGTCAATGCGTTCACTCCTGGTGGATGGGATGAATTGAAAACGGGACTGACGGGGCTCGAACCCGCAACTTCCGCCGTGACAGGGCGGTGCTCTAACCGATTGAACTACAGTCCCAGTTCATCCGTACTGGTGGCTCGGCTGGGCCGGGCTCCCGTGCGGGGTGCGCTGTCGCGTCGGCGACCTCGGCAGTATCAGTTGCCGCCGGTCCCGTCGTCAACCAGCCGATGCGATGGCAGGCGCCAGACGGTGCAACTCTGCAACCATCGCGCTGATGGAGGCAGGGTTGGCGGGCTTCTGGCCGGTGCTCAGCAGCTCCCGCCCCAGCACTGAGCAGCCGAGATGGGCGAACTGCAGGCGCATGGCGCTCAGCACCTTCTGACCGCCACCGCCGCTGTGGGTGGCCAGAGCCACAGGAAGGCCGTTGAACAGCTCGCGAAAATCATCGCTGCTACGTGACAGCCAGGCGAGGGCGTTGTTGAGCGTGGGCGGCAGGGAGCCGTTGTATTCGGGCGCGCACACCCACAGCCGCCCCAGGGAGCGCAGCTGGTGGGCCAGCGCATCTACCCCAGGGTGGGTGCCGCCGCCGGCCACCTCGGCCGCTGGGCTGTAGAGCGGCAGGCCGAGATCGACCAGATCCATCACATGAAAAGCGTGGCCCTGAAGCTCTGCTTCCTGGGCCACACGTGTAGCGAGAGTGAGATTGTGGCCATTGCTGGCCGCAAGAATCAGCATGGCCGGCGGCTTGAAGCAATCAGCGGCGCACGATAAAGATCCGCGCGCTCAGGGGCGAAAGCCAGCAGGTTCAATGAGACGGACCTGGTTGCCACGGGCGGTGAATTCCCGACCTTGGTCGCTCTGAACCACCACACGGCCTCCGGATTTGACCCGGATCACCCGAGCTCGTACCCAGCCCAGTGCGGCCGACTCAAGAACCTTGACCACATCACCGGGTTGTAGATCCAACTCCATGTCCGGAACCAGAAAAGTGCAGGAAGGGTCATCGAGCGCGCCGTGGAGGACTTGAACCCCCGACATCAGGTTTTGGAGACCTGCGTTCTACCAACTGAACTAACGGCGCAAGGCGATGACCCTCAGAAGGTGCCGCAGGGCGACACCTGGATAGACGATGGGAATCGCGGGATCAGCGGTCGAAGCGTTGCTTGACCCTGGTGGCCTTGCCCACCCGATCGCGCAGGTAGAAGAGCTTGGCACGACGCACCTTACCCCGGCGTTCCACCTTGATCGTGGCTACCTGAGGGCTGTGCAGCATGAACACACGCTCCACGCCGATGCCCTGGAAGATCCGGCGCACGGTGATGGTTTCGTTGAGGCCGCCGTGGCGCTTGGCGATCACCACACCCTCGTAGGGCTGGATGCGCTCCTTGTTGCCCTCGCTGATGCGCACGCCCACACGGACAGTGTCGCCCACGTAGATCTCGGGAAGGTCGCTCTTGAGCTGCTCCGCCTCGAATGTGCGCATCAGCTCGTAGGCGCTGAGCTTGCCGGTGCGGACCGCAGGCGCTGCCGCAGCGGTGCCCGCTTCGGGAGTGCTCGTCTCGCTGGTGCTGTCTTCGATGAGTTCCGCTGCCATCCCGGCTTCCTTCACGCCTGAGCAAACAGCGACTTTACCGGGTCATCCGCCCCCCTCGGAAGCGTCGCCGCCGGTGCGGTTGGTGGCAGCGTGCCCGGCGGGGCGCCGGGCGGCAGTGGCGCGCTGCCATTTGCCGGCCACCATGGCGCCTCCGCTGACCAGCATCCACAGCAATCCCAGGCCGTTGAGGGCCACATAAAAGGTCTTGCCGGTGCTGCCCAACCATTCGCCTTCATGCAGCACCATCAAGAGGTGGGCCTGATCGCGGCTCAGGCCGCCCCAGTCACGCAGCAGCCGGTACCCCATGCCGGTGGTCGCTGTGAGAAGCATGGGGGCGAGCACGAACGGGGCTGCCTGCGCATGCCAGCGCCGCAACGCCGCCAGGGTCTGCATAGGTGCCGGGTTGAAATTGGTAGCTTGGAGTCTGAGATGTCAAGGATCCGTCGATGAATCTGTTCGCCGATCTGCTGGCCGCCACCCAAGGATCGAGCGCACAGGGCGGCGGAGGGGCGGCCGTGGGAATGGCGGCGGCGTCGCCCTCTTCTGTGGTCACCCAGGCCGGTCCCCGCATTCAGAAAAGCCGTCGCGGCGTGGAGATCAAGTCGGCGCGCGAGATCGGCATCATGCGGCGCTCCAGCCGGATCGTGGCCACCGTGCTGCGCGAACTGCTCGAACTGGCCGCCCCCGGCATGACCACCGCCGACCTCGATCGCCACGCCGAACGGCGCATCCGTGAACTGGGCGCCACCCCCAGCTTCAAGGGCTACCACGGCTTCCCCGCCAGCATCTGCGCGAGCATCAACAACGAAGTGGTGCACGGCATCCCCAGCAGCAAGCGGGGAATCCGCGAGGGCGATTTGCTCAAGATCGACACCGGCGCCTACTTCGAGGGCTACCACGGCGACAGCTGCGTGTCCCTTTGCGTGGGTGCCAGCAGCGACGACGCCTGCCGACTCAGCCGCGTGGCCCAGGAGTCGCTGATGCAGGGCCTGGCCAAGGTGAAGGCCGGCAACACCCTGCTCGACATCGCCGGCGCCGTCCAGGACCACGTCGAAGCCCATGGCTACAGCGTGGTGGAGGACTACACGGGCCACGGCGTGGGCCGCAACCTGCACGAAGAGCCCTCGGTGTTCAACTTCCGCACCAAGGATCTGCCCAACGTGAAGCTCCGCCCCGGCATGACCCTCGCCGTGGAGCCGATCCTCAACGGCGGCAGCAAGCACTGCCGCACCCTACGCGACCGCTGGACGGTCGTGACGGTGGACGGAAGCCTTTCGGCCCAGTGGGAGCACACGATCGCCGTCACCTCCGACGGTTGCGAGATCCTCACCGACCGCGACTTCTGAGCGGCCTCGCCGTGCGCCAGGCCACGCAGCCGCGATGCGCTCCGGCCACTCAGATGCTGCGGCTTGTGAGCCCGAAGTAGAGCCGTCGCATCAGCACCGCCAGCGGGAACAGCAGATAGGTGAGTGGGTTGGGGGTCACGATCACCAGCCCCATGCCTCTGCGTACCTGGGCGATCACCTGACCGGCCACGAAGTCGGCACTCATCACACCGATCGGATTGAGGGCGGAGCGGAAGGGGCCGAGCACCAGGCGCCGGATCCGGCAGGCCCGGGGCCCCTGCTGATCGAGGCTGCGCAGGCTGAGCAGCTGACCCAGCAGGCGCTTGCTGATCTCATAGAGCGGGCTCACCGCCGGCATCAGTTCGGCTTCCGACGTGTTCACCCACAGCTCGCGGCGGGGGCGATCAGCCGCAGGCTCGGGCAGAGACAGAAACAGCTCCACCAGACGCCAGCTGCTCAGCGCGTTCACCTCGAGGCTGCGCTCCACGGCGGCGGGACTGCGATCCCCATGCACGTTCACGCCATGGTTGATCACCAGGATGTCCACATCCAGCAGCTGATCACGCAGCGCCGCCTCTCCGCCGCAGCCCCAGCAGAGACTGGACAACGGAATCGGTTGCCCGCTGGCATCGCTGAGTTCTACGGCGGTGGGCCGGGAGGTGAGCGCCAGCAGCCTGGCCCCCTGGCCATGCAGGCGGCGGAGCAGGGCGCTGCCGAAAGCGCCACCGGCGCCGGTGACCGCCACATGCCGGCCCTGCAGTGGCAGCAAGGCGGACCTCATGGCATTCATCGCTGCGCGGTGGTGGGCGAACCACTGTTACAGCCGGTACGATCAGGTGAGGACATTCTTTTTGTTCTAAGGACAGGCAACATCCAACGTGTTTAGTGAGGGCCCAGCACAAGGATCATCCACCCTGTCCCAGGAAGCTGCACAGGTGGCCTTGTTCGCCCCCTATTGCGGTGGACTGAGCCGTGAAGGCTGGTTGCAACGCGGTCTCGATCAGCTCGCCCTCCGGCGGGTGAGTGGGCTGCGCCCGCTGCATCCGAACGGGGCCCATCGCTTCGAGCTCAGCTGGACCTCCGGTGTAGCCCCGCAACAGCCGAGCCAGTGTGAGCTCGCCTTCCCTGACCAACCGGACATCCGCTACAGCTTCACGGTGCCCACCCACCACCTGGTGTGCTGGTTGATGGATCTGCTGGAAGACCGCGCCGTGAGCGGTGGTGGCGACCTTCCCGAATCGTTCTGGCGCTGGCTGATCCTCGGCGAGGCCCCGCCACCGGTCTCCTCGTAGGCTGCTGCCTGACCCTGGCCCCGGCGAACCCATCCCCATGAGCAGCACTCTGCTGATCGGTTCGTGCCATCCCTTCAGCGGAAAATCGGCGCTGGTGCTCGGCCTGGCAAGGCAGGCCGCCCGCATGGGTGTGCCGGTGCGTTTCGGCAAACCCCTGGCCACCAGTCTGCGGCTGGATCGCAGGCCCTTACCCGGTGGCGATGGTCCATCGGCCCCCCTGATCGATGACGACGTGCGTTTCGTCGGCGGCATCCTCGGCCTGGCGCCAGACTGCCTGCTGCCTTCTCTGCAGCTGCTGGAGCCGGCCACGGCGCGGCAGCGACTCCTGCAGGGCGAACTGGGCGCCGGTGATGGATTCGGGGCCCTGCGCGACCACCTCAGTGCCCCCAATGATGGGCTCACGCTGCTGGAGGCCTCAGGCAGCCTCAGCGAAGGTCTGCTCTATGGGCTGAGCCTGGTGCAGCTGGCGCACGGGCTGGAAGCCCCGGTGGTCCTGGTGCACCACTGGCTCGACAGCTGCAGCATTGATCCCCTGCTGCAGGCCCGCGACCTGCTCGGCGAGCGCCTGGCCGGCGTGGTGCTGAACGCTGTGGATCCCGATGCCGTCGAGACCCTCCTGCAGGAGGAAGTGCCCGCCATGGAGCGTCTGGGGCTGCAGGTCTTCGGCGTGCTGCCCCGCAGCCCACTGCTGCGCAGCGTCACCGTGGAAGAGCTGGCCGAGCGGCTGGGCGCGAAGGTGCTCTGTTGCCCCGAGCGGCTCGATCTGCTGGTGGAAACACTCTCGATCGGGGCGATGAACGTCAACTCCGCGATGGAATTCTTCCGTCGCCGGCGCAACATGGCCGTGGTCACCGGTGCCGACCGCACCGACATCCAGCTGGCGGCCCTGGAGGCCTCCACCCAGTGCCTGATCCTCACCGGCGCAGGCGATCCGCTCTCCCAGCTCATCAATCGCGCCGAAGAACTCGACGTGCCCCTGCTCAAGGTGGAGCACGACACACTCACCACCGTGGAGGTGATCGAGCGGGCCTTCGGCAACGTGCGTTTGCACGAATCCGTCAAAGCCACCTACGCCATCCGCCTGGTGGAGGAACACTGCCGCTTCGACCGCCTGTTCGATCGCCTGCGGCTGCCGATCAGCGCCTGAAGCTCCTGCAGGGGCGCTGCTAGTTTCGTGCCATCGGCTGCACGTGCTCGGTGACCCGGTCCCTTGATCTGCCCCCTCTGGACCGGATTGACACCCTGGCTCAGGAACTGGCCCTGCTGCAGGACACGGGCAAGCGACGCATCGCCATCCTCGGCAGCCGCCACGTGCCGGTGGTGTCGATCCATCTGGTGGAGCTGGTGGCCCGCTCCCTGGCCCAGGAGGGCCACAGCCTCGTCACCTCCGGCTCCCAGGGGGTCAACGCCGCCGTGATCCGCGGCGTGCTCGGCGTCGACCCCTCGCGCCTCACCGTGCTGCTGCCCCAGAGCCTCGAGCGTCAGCCGCTGGAATCGCGCCAGCAGCTGGAGAAGGTGCTCCACCTGGTGGAGAAGCCCGACCACGACGACCTGACCCTGCCGATGGCCAGCACCCTCTGCAACCAGGAGATCATCGGCCGCTGCGACCAGCTGATCTGCTTCGCCTTCCACGACAGCGAAACCCTGCTGGCCAGCTGCCGCACCGCCGAAGACATGGGCAAGGTGGTCACCCTGCTGTTCTTCGACTGAGCGCTGGGGAGCACCTCTCAGCGCCCATCGGCCAGCACTTCCAGCTTGGTTCCCACGCGGCGCATCACCACCACCGCGGCGCCCGGCAGCAGCCGTTCCCCTTCCAGACTTTCCGCGGCCCAGCTCTGCCCCTGCCAGCGCACGCGGCCGCGCCCCTGGGCATCGAAGCCATCGATCACCACGGCCCGGTCGCTCGTTTCGATCCGATCGCGGGCCGGCCGTTGCCGCTTCGACCAGGCCCAGATCGCCGCGCTCCCCGCCACGGTAAGCAGCGCGAACAGCCCCAGCTGCAGCGGCAGGGCCAGCCCCAGCAGCGCCGTGAGCGAGGAGACCACCAACGCCGCCATGGCGGCGATCAGAAAGCCGCCGAAGCCCGGCACGCTTACCTCCACCAGGAACAGCACCGCCGCCACCGCCAGCCAGATCAGGGATGCCATGACGGGGAGTCTCGAATCGGCCCCAGTCTGCTGGCTGGGCCCGGGCGGGCTGCGTACTGTGATGGCACCCCGTTCTCTACCGCCTTCATGGAGGTCCTGTTTTCCTTGCCCGCGCTGGCGCTGCTGGCGGTGCTCGGAGTGAGCAGCGTCAAGATCACCAATGGCGGCCGCTCGATGCTGGTGGAGCGCCTCGGCAAGTACGACCGCCAGCTCACCCCCGGCATGTCGCTGGTGCTGCCGGTGGTGGAGCGCATCGTCAGCAACGAGTCGTTGAAGGAGCGGGTGCTGGACATTCCCCCGCAGCAGTGCATCACCCGCGACAACGTCTCGATTGAGGTGGATGCGGTGGTGTACTGGCAACTGCTTGAGCATGCCAAGGCCTACTACGCCCTCGACAACCTCAAGTCGGCGATGGTGAACCTGGTGCTCACCCAGATTCGCTCGGAGATGGGCAAGCTCGACCTCGACCAGACCTTCTCCACCCGCTCCGAGGTGAACGAGGTGCTGCTGCGCGAGCTCGATCAGGCCACCGATCCCTGGGGCGTGAAGGTGACCCGCGTGGAACTGCGTGACATTCAGCCCTCCAAGGGGGTGCAGCAGGCGATGGAGATGCAGATGAGTGCGGAGCGAGAGAAGCGGGCGGCCGTTCTTCGTTCCGAGGGGGAGCGAGAGGCCCAGGTGAATGCCGCCAAGGGGCGGGCCGAAGCACTGGTGCTTGATGCCAAGGCCAAGCAGGAGGCGGTGCTGCTCGATGCCGATGCCCAGGCCAAGCAGCAGTTGCTGCTGGCCAGGGCCAGGGCCGAATCTGCCGCCCAGCTGGCCGCCGTGATCGACTCCCATCCCGCTGCCGCCGAGAGCCTGAGGCTGCTGCTCGCCAAGGACTGGATGGCGATGGGCCAGGCGATGGCAGCGAGCAAGGGGGGATCGGTGCTGATGGTGGATCCCCAGAGCCCCGCCTCCCTGCTGGCCGCGCTCAAGGGGCTGCAGGAGAAGGGCGGCAGCTGAGCGCTGGCCCGGGCTGGCAGCGCGCACTTCAGGCGACCAGCCCGGACGGTACTTCAGGCGAGCATCCCGGACTTCAGGCGTGCAGCAGTGCCTTGAGCCCTTCCGTGTAGAGCAGGGCGGTGCAGAGCAGGGCACCGACCCAGCTCAGGCTGCGCAGCAGCGGCTGGTTGGCCAGGTAGGCGCCGATGTAGGCCAGCCGCAGCGCCGGGTGCAGCAGGGCCGCCAGGGCCAGCAGCGGCGACGATGCCAGCATCGCCGGCGCCGCCAGCAGGCAGAGCAGGCAGGCGGGCGCATGCAGCGTGAAGGCCTCGAAACAGTTCTGGTGGGCCCAGCTGGCCCTTTGACCCCAGGCCGGCAGCCGCTCGAACATGGCCCGCGGGGCGGCCAGATCGGCGGGGGTGAAATCCGCGTTGGCCCGCCCGGCCCCCAGTGGCACCAGGCTGAGGATCACCACCGCCCCCGACAGCACCAGCGACCAGGCCAGGGGGGCCTTCGGTTCGCCCGTCAGCAGCAACGGCAGGTCCATGAACAGCAGTGGCAGGTCCATGGGAGGGGCGCATGGGGGAGGTTCTGTTCTACCGGGCGGCTCAGCCTGCGAAGAACCCTGCCGCAGCCCGAAAGATGCCCGCGATCGTGTCGATGAAGGTTTGAATGGTGGCCTTGGCGGCCGCAGGATCGGTGTCCTTCCAGTTCTGCTGGAAGGAGAACGTGATCCAGCGGCCGTTGCACAGCCGCATGCCGCCGGCCAGCGACATCACATAGTCGGGGGCGAAATCCAGGCTTCCGCCCTTGAGGAACAGATGGGCGCGGGGCAGATCCAGCACGGTGATCGCTGGCGGCAACCCCAGGATGCGCCTGAACTCCTTCAGGGAACTGCTGGTGCGGAACAGCTCTCCCTGCAAGGCCCTGGAATAGAAGCGGACGAAATCCGCGGGAGACCCCACCATTGTCTCCTGGTCGTTGATGATCGGCCGCGTCTGCGTTCCGCTGGCCTCCAGGGCTTTGTTGACCCCTTGCCAGCCCAGATCCACGCCGGCGGGGGCTCCCAGCAGGTAGGAGAAGAACTGGCGCGTGCTGGTGGGGATCCGGGTATCAGGCAGGCCGAGAGAGGCGATCAAGCCCCGCACGTTGTCCGCGCCGATCCGCTTGAGCACCATGTCGGTGGCGGTGTTGTCGCTGTGCATGATCATGGCTTCCAGGGCCACCGAAGCCGGAATCGTGCCGCTGACGTTCTCCAGCACCAGGCTGCTGAGAAACCGCACCGAATCATTCACCGGTAACTGTTCCTGAAGGCTGACCTTGCCGCTCTCCAGCTGCCGCAGGAATTCAGCCAGCACGTACACCTTGAAGCTGCTGCCGCAGAACAGGGGCTGGCTTGGATTCAGCCCCTGTTGCCAGGCAGCCGTCGTCTGGGCTCCCGATGCCGAGGCTCCCGATGCCGAGGCGCTGAATGCCGGCGAACGCATCAGGAACGCCTTCTCTCCTCTCAGGGCGCTGAAGGAGGAACGAATGGTCTGATTCAGAGCGTCAAGGCTGCGCGGTGGGGCAGGGGCCGTTGCAGCCCTGGAGCGTCCGCTCTGGAGGAACAACGACAGGGTGGAGCCCAGGGCCACCCCCCCGATGGAATCCAGCACGCGGCGCCGGGACGTAGACATCACCATCAGCTCAGGGGGTTCGGGGAGGGGCGCAGCCCTCCTCCCCGGTCCATCCTCACCCTGGCCATGGGACGCCCGGAAGCACTTTCCTAAAGTCAGGTCTTCAGCTCCGAGCACCTGCCCATGGCCGACACCTTTTCTTTCGACGTGGTGTCGGATTTCGATCGGCAGGAGCTGGTGAATGCGCTGGACCAGGTGCGCCGTGAGGTGGGTCAGCGCTACGACCTCAAGGACTCCAAGACCGAGATCGATCTGGAGGAGAACAGCCTCACGATCACCACCGCCAGCGACATGACCCTGGAAGCCGTGGCCGATGTGCTGCGCCAGAAGGCCGTCAAGCGTGAGCTCTCGCTCAAGATCTTCGATTTCCAGCCGGCGGAGCCGGTGGGCGGCAACCGCGTGCAGCAGGTGGTGAAGCTGCGCAAAGGCCTCAGCCAGGAGCTGGCCAAGCGGCTCAGCAAAACGGTGCGCGATCAGGTCAAGAAGGTCACCGTGGCGATTCAGGGCGAGAGCCTGCGGGTCACGGGCAAGAACAAGGACGATCTGCAGCAGGTGATCCAGCTGCTGCGCGCTGAAGATCTCGAGCTGCCGCTGCAGTTCGAGAATTACCGCTGAGCGGGCGGTGCAACAGGAGCGGCCGCCGGTGAGCGGCAACCCCCGCAGCGGCCCTTCCGGTTGGCGTTTCTGGATCGACCGCGGCGGCACCTTCACCGACCTGGTGGCGCTCAGCCCCAGCGGCGTCTGCAGCGTGCGCAAGCTGCCCTCACACCCGGCGCAGAGCGCCGCCGGCGCCGGCCCAGATCCTGCCGTGGTCGCCATCCGCGCGCTGCTGGAGGTGGCGCCGGATCGACCGATCCCCGCCGGCCTGATTGCCGACGTGCGGGTGGGCACCACGGTGGCCACCAACGCCCTGCTGGAGCGGCGCGGTGCTCCCACCCTGCTGCTGCTCAGCCGCGGTTTCGGCGACGCGCTGCGCATCGGCGATCAGCATCGCCCGGATCTGTTTGCGCTCGAGATCCGTCGGCCTGAGCCGCTGCACACCCGGGTGCTGGAGGTGCCGGGCCGCCTGGCGGCCGATGGCCGCGAGCTTGAGCCGCTGGTGCTGGATGACGCCCTGGCCCGGTCCCTGACCCAGGCGCGCGCCGATGGCCTGCGCAGTTGCGCCGTGGCCCTACTGCATGCCGCCCGCCATCCCCGCCATGAACAGCAGCTGGGCGCCTGGCTGGAGCGCTTCGGGTTCGAGCAGGTGGCGCTGTCCCACGCGGTGGCTCCGCGGCCGCGGCTGGTCAGCCGCGGCCAGACCGCTGTGGTGGAGGCCTATGTGGGGCCGGCGCTGCAGGCCTATCTGGCGGGGTTGCGGCGTGCCCTCGGTGCCGGCACGCCGCTGCAGGTGATGCAGTCGAGCGGCGGCTTGCTGGCTCCCGAGCTGATCCGCGCCAAGGACACGATCCTCTCCGGGCCGGCGGGTGGCATGGTGGGCGCGCTGAAGGCGGCGGCAGCGGCTCGCGCCGGGCCCATCGATGCCAGGGCGATCGTGGGCTTCGACATGGGCGGCACCTCCACGGATGTCTTCCATGTGGTGGCAAGCGAACCTTCCCCCACCGGCTCGGAGCACGACGCGGTCGCCGAGCGCTGGGAACGCAGCGAACAGGCCGTGATCGCCGGGTTGCAACTGGAGGCGGCGATGCTGCCGATCCACACCGTGGCCGCCGGTGGTGGTTCCGTGCTCCATTTTGACGGCGAGCGGCTGCAGGTGGGCCCCGCGTCCGCCGGTGCCCAGCCGGGTCCGGCCTGCTACGGCCGCGGCGGCCCGCTCACCATCACCGATGCCAACCTGCTGCTGGGCCGGCTGCAACCCGATGGCTACCCGGCCCTGTTCGGTGCCACCGGCGACCAGCCGCTCGATCTGGAGCCCGTTCGCGCTGGCTTCGAGGCCCTGGCCGCCCGCATCGGCGCCGCCGTGGGGCAGCCGCAACAGCCGGAAGCCCTGGCGGAAGGTGCCGTGGCGATCGCCATCGACCATATGGCCGCGGCGATCCGGCGCATCTCGATTCAGCAGGGCCACGACATCCGCGGCGCCACGCTGGTGTGCTTCGGCGGGGCCGGTGGCCAGCACGCCTGCGCGCTCGCCGAAGCCCTGGAGATCGACACCATCCTTCTGCACCCCCTGGCCGGTGTGCTCTCCGCCTACGGCCTGGGTCAGGCCGATCAACGGCTGCTGCGCGAGCAGGTGGTGCGCGAGCCGCTCACGGCGTCGCTGCTGCCGCGCCTGATGGCCTGGGCTGAGGCGCTCACCGCCGCCGGCGCGCTGGCCCTCGGCGCTGCGCCCGATGGTCGCTGGACTGCCGGTGCCGGTGCCGGTGTCGAAGGGGAACCTGCTCGCGAAGGGGAACCTGCTGGCCCGGCCTCAACCCTGCGGCGGGAGGTGCGGGTGGCCTTGCGTTACCCCGCGAGCGAGGTGAGCCTGATCGTGCCTCTCGGAGAGATCGAGGGGATGGAGGCTGCCTTCGACGCCAGCCATCGCCGCCACTTCGGCCACGCGCAGGAGGCACGGCACGGGGCCGCCCCAGCTCTCGTGGTGGAGCGGCTGGAGGTGGAACTGGTCTGGCCGGCAGCAGCGGCCGGTGCTGTGCCATTGCTGTTGACGGATGGAGCCACGCCCCCCACTGTCCCCACGGTGTCGTTGTATGCAGGGGGCTGCTGGCACACCGTGCCGCTGGTGCGCCGGGAGTGGCTGGCGGTCGGCCAGACGCTGCAGGGACCGGCTCTGGTGCTGGAGTCGATCGGCACCCTTGTGCTGGCGGCGGGTTGGCGGGCCGAGGTGCTGCCGCAAGGCGAGTTGCTGCTCAAGCGCCCCGCCTCTGGCGAGCTCGCGGCTGTTGCCCCAGCTGCCACCACCTGCACCATCACAACAGCCACCTCAGGCGCTGCTGTGGCTGTCACCCCTGTGAGTAGCGCCGCTTCCGCGGCTGCAGCCTCCGTCGACCCGGTGCGTCTGGAGCTGTTCCATCACCGCTTCGCCGCGATCGCCGAGCAGATGGGGGAACGGCTGCGCCAAAGCGCCCGCTCCGTGAACATCCGCGAGCGGCTGGATTTTTCCTGTGCGCTCTTCGATGCCGATGGCGCCCTGGTGGCCAATGCGCCCCACATCCCGGTGCACCTCGGCTCCATGGGTGAAAGCCTTGCCAGCCTTCTGGAGATGGTGGGGCGCGGGGAACGGCCACCGCTGCGCCCCGGCGATGTGATCGCCACCAACGATCCTTACAACGGCGGCACCCATCTGCCCGACATCACCGTGATCAGCCCGGTGTTCGCCGGTGCTGATCGGCCCTGCTTCTTCGTGGCCTGCCGCGGCCACCACGCCGATGTTGGCGGCCTCACCCCCGGCTCCATGCCGCCCCACAGCCGCTTGATCGACGAGGAAGGCCTGCTGCTCACCAACGTGCCGTTGCTGCGTGAGGGGGTGTTCGATGCGACGGCCTGGCAGCAGCGCCTGCAGGCCGGTCCGTGGCCGGTGCGCAATCCCGACCAGTTTCTCGCCGACCTGCAGGCGCAGATCGCGGCCAACCAGCTCGGGGCTGCGGAGTTGGAGCGCCTCTGCCGCCGCGAGGGGGTGGCGCAGGTCACGGCCTACATGGCCCATGTTCAGGACAACGCCGCGGCGGCCGTGCGGCGCGTGATCGGCACGCTGAAGGGTGGCCAATGGAGTGTGGAGCTCGACGGCGGCGCCCGCATCGCCGTGGCGGTGACGATCGATCGCCGCGCCCGCACGGCCTGCATCGACTTCAGCGGCACCTCCCCCCAGCAACCCGGCAACCTCAACGCCCCCCTGGCCATCACCAAGGCCGTGGTGCTCTATGTGTTTCGCTGCCTGGTGGCGGAGCCGATCCCCCTCAATGCCGGCTGTTTCCGGCCGCTGCAGCTGGTGGTCCCCGAGGGCTGCCTGCTGCGGCCAAGGCCGCCGGCGGCGGTGGTGGCGGGCAACGTGGAAACGTCCCAGGCGGTGGCCAATGCCCTGTTCGGGGCCCTCGGGGTGATGGCGGCGGCGCAGGGCACGATGAACAATCTCACCTTCGGCGATGCCGCTTGCCAGTACTACGAAACGATCTGCGGTGGCAGCGGCGCCGGCCTGGGATTCGCGGGTGCCGATGCGGTGCAGAGCCACATGACCAACTCCCGCCTCACCGATCCAGAAGTGCTGGAGCAGCGCTTTCCGGTGCAGCTGGAGAGCTTTCGCGTGCGGCAGGGCAGCGGCGGGACGGGCCGCTGGCGCGGCGGGGAGGGGGTGGAGCGGCGCCTTCGCTTTCTGCAACCGATGACGGTGTCGCTGCTGACGGGATCGCGACGGGTGCCCCCCTTTGGCCTGGCCGGCGGCGGACCGGGCGCGCTCGGTCGCAACAGCCTGGAGCGGGCGGGCCAGCCTGCCTTGCTGCTGGAGGGGGCCGCGCAGTTGCAGGTGCAGGAGGGTGACCTGCTGGAGATCTGCACCCCGGGGGGCGGCGGCTATGGCGAGAGCTGAGCAGCGGCTGTTGCGGCTGCTGGTGGGGCTGGCGGCCGGCGCGCCGTTGCTGGTGCCGTTCTGGCCGCTGACGCTGTCGTTAGCACTGCCCTTTCCGTTGCAGTTGTCGGGGCGGGCCCAGGGGTTGCCGGTTGGTGCGGCGCCATCGGCGGTGCCCGCCAATGTGTTGCAGGAGGCCGGCCAGCGCTTTCACCCCGTCGTGTCGGCAGGGGGCATGGTGGCCACCCAGGAGGCGCACGCCAGCCGGGTAGGCCGTGACGTGTTGCGGGACGGCGGCAACGCGGTGGATGCGGCGGTGGCGGCCTCCTTCGCCCTGGCGGTGACCCTGCCCCAGGCCGGCAACCTCGGCGGTGGTGGCTTCCTCGTGCTCTGGCGCCCGGAACCGGCAAGGGCGGGCACGCCGCTGCTGGAGGGAGAGCGGCGGGTGGGCCGAGGCCGGGCGGTCACGATCAACTTCCGCGAAACCGCACCCGCCGCCGCCCGGGCCGACCTCTTCCTCGATGCCAGCGGCCAGGTGGATCGCCAACGGGCCACCCGCAGCCTGCAGAGCACGGGCGTGCCCGGCACGGTGGCGGGCCTGCTGCTGGCCCAGCGCCGCTACGGCCGCTGGCCGCTGGCGCGGGTGATGGCGCCGGCGATCCGCCTGGCGGCAGAGGGGTTCCCGGTGAGTCGGGATCTGTCCCGCTCCCTGGAGAGCGCCGCCCCCCTGCTGCGCGCCGATCCCACCTCCGCGGCGCTGTTCTTCCGCCCGGACGGGAATCCCTATCGCCCCGGCGAGCTCTGGCGTCAGCCCCAGCTGGCCGCCACGCTCACCGGCATCTCCCGGCGCGGCGAGGCGGGCTTCTACCAGGGGCCGGTGGCCGAGAGCCTGGCCGCGCTGATGGGCCGCCAGGGCGGGCTGATCACCCTTGCAGACCTGGCCGCCTACCGCGCCCAGGCGCTGCCGCCATTGATCGGCAGCTGGCGGGGGCAACCGGTGATCACCATGCCGCCGCCCAGCTCCGGCGGGGTCACGCTGATTCAGCTGCTCGGGATGCTGGAGGGGTTCCCGCTGGCGGCCATGGGGCTGAACAGCGCCGCCACGATCCACGTGATGACCGAGGCCATGAACCTGGCCTACCGGGATCGGAACACCTATCTGGGCGACCCTCGCTTCGTGACGATGCCGCTGCAGCGTCTGCTCAGCCCGGCCTATGCGGCCGCCCAGCGCCGCCGCCTCCGCACCGACCGCCACACGCCCGCCGCCGAACTGGCGCCGCCACCGCCGGGCCGGCCGGAGGGCCCCAACACCACCCACCTCTCAATGATCGACCGCGACGGCCTGATGGTGGCCACCACCACCACGCTCAACTTCGCCTACGGCAACGGTGTGAGCGTGCCGGCTGCCGGCTTCCTGCTCAACAACGAGATGGACGATTTCACCGCCAAGCCGGGTGTGCCGAATGCCTACGGGTTGGTGCAGGGGGAAGCCAACGCCATCGCTCCGGGCAAGCAGCCGCTCAGTTCGATGAGCCCCACACTGGTGCTTGATCGCAGCGGCGGCCCACTGCTGGCCACCGGCAGCCCGGGCGGGAGCCGCATCATCACCACCGTGCTGCAGGTGCTGCTCAACCGGCTGGAACACGGCCTCAACCTGGCCACGGCCGTGAGTGCACCGCGCTTTCACAGCCAGCTCTGGCCGGATGAAGTGGCGATCGAGCAGGGCTTCAGCTCCGACACGCTCGCCCTGCTGGAGGCGATGGGCCACCGGCTCCGGCCAGCCCGGGCGATGGGCTCGGCCCAGTCGGTGGAGGCTCTGCCGGGCGGAGGCAGCCTGGGGGTCGCCGATCCGCGCCGCCCCGACGCCCTCGCCGCCGGGGAGTGAGCCCGCGCCCTGCGCCACGGCAGAACGGGCGCCGAAGCCTCACAATCAGGCCCGACCGCCACTGACCGGCTGAAGCCGGTGAACCCCCATGGCTCCGTTGCTTCCGGTTCCGATTGCTCCCGCAGTGTTCACCTTCCGCGACTGGCTCTGGAGTGGCGGGCTGATCGAGCTGTCCCTGGTGATGGCGGCGTTTCTGGTGGCTGCCTGGTTCGTCAAACGTTCCCGCTGACGGCGCCGGGATCAGGCGCGGTGAGCAGGTTGACGCCGGAGAAGGCCAGCGCCACGCCGAACAGGGTGCCGATCACCCAGAGACTGTCGCTGGGCCATTCCGCGATCAGCAGACCGCCCAGGATCGCGGTCACCAGACCGTCGGCGATCACCAGGCCCCGGGCCTGGCCATCGGCAGCGGCGCCGGCGGCCAGTTCCATCACCCCTTCGAAGGCCATGAGCAGGCCGACGAACAGGGTGAGGCTCACCTCACTGCTCACCGGAAACACCAGAATCCAGAGGCCACCGCCCACATACAGCAGCCCGCTGAGGCCGCGAAACAGCTTGGTGCTGAGGTCGCCGCCGCCGGTGAGACGCAGCAGCTGGGAGATCCCGCCTGCCACCGCCACCCCGCCCAGCACGATCGTCAGCAGCGTGGCTGACAAGAATGGCAGGGCGATCGACAGGCCGGCAGCAGCGAAGACCAGGGCGGCAGCCAGCCAGCGCAACGGCTTGGACGCAGGAATCGACATCGGGCAAGGTCTCGCGAAAGCCAACGCTAAAGGCAGAACCGGGACTGGCCTTCTCCCCCTGGATGACCCGCACGCTCCGATGTGTCGGGTTGCACAAACGCACTAGCTTTATTTCTTGATAATGACGCACCCGCCCGAAGCCAAGCTTCAAGGTGGGGCCAGCCATTCCCCTCTGCGGCCATGCTCGAGCTGTTGCCCCAGCTCAACGATCGCAACCTTCCCTGGATGGACACGATCCATCCGATCGTCGTCCACTTCGTGATCGCCATGGCCCTGATCGCGTTCCTGTTCGACGTGATCGGCCGCCTGGCCGGCAAGCCTGAGCTCTATGAGGTGAGCTTCTGGAACCTGCTGTTCGCCACCGCGGCGATCTTCGTGGCGATCATCTTCGGCCAGGTGGAAGCGGGCCTGGCCAACCCCTATGGCGAATCGCGCGAGATCCTCAACCTGCACAGCACGATCGGCTGGGCGCTGGCCGGCATCCTCTCGGTGCTCACGGCCTGGCGTTACGTGATCCGCAGCAAGGATCCACGCCGCCTGCCGCTGGCCTTCCTCGGCGCCGGCTCGGTGCTGAGCGTGCTGGTGGTGGTGCAGGTGCTGCTGGGTAGCGAGCTGGTCTGGATCTACGGCCTTCACACCGTCAAGGTGGTGGAAGCGATGCGCGAGGGATTGGTGTGATGGCCCTCGGTCCGAATGGCCTCCCCTACAGCCTGCCGATTCACCCGAACCTGGTGCATCTCACCATCGGCCTGTTCATCATCGCCATCGCCTTTGATATCGCCGGGGCCCTGTTCCCGCTGGAGCGGCGTGTGTTCCGCTTTCTGGCGCTGCCGGTGACCCGCTCCGCCCTGCACGATGTGGGCTGGTACAACCTGCTGGCCTGCAGCGTGGTGAGCTTCTTCACCGTCACCGCCGGCTTTTTCGAGATGCAGCTGGCCGTGCCTCTGCCCGGCATCACCAGCAGCTTCGGCCTCAGCAGCACCGGCAGCATGCTCTGGCACGGCGCCGGTGGTCTGCTGCTGCTGCTGGTGATCGTGCTGATGACCGTGTGGCGGGGCTTTCAGCGCTATGCCTGGCGCCGCGAGATGGGGCGGCAGGTGCAGTGGAGCTACCTGGCCCTCGGCATCGTGATGTTCGCCCTGCTGGGGGTGCACGGCACCATCGGCGCCCAGCTGGCTGTCGAATTCGGCGTGCACGTCACCGCCAACCAGTTGCTGGCCGCCGGCGCCGATCTCCGTGAGGCTCTGCCATGACCAGCTCACCGCCCGCCTCTGTCAATCGGGCCGCGGTGGCCGCCGTCAGCGTCTGGGTGGGGCTGCTGGTGCTGCTGTCGCACTGGCTGGGGCAGCAGGCCTACCGCTGGCTGCCAGTGCAGGCCTCCAGCGCCGCCCCACTGGTCGACGACCTCTTCAGCCTCGAAACCGCGATCGCCTGCTTCGTGTTCGCCGGTGTGGTGTCGGTGATGGCGTACGTGCTGCTGTTCAACCGGGCCGAGAAATACGACATGGACGATGCCGCTCCGGTGGAGGGCAACACCGTGCTGGAGATCATCTGGACGGCGATTCCCCTGGTGCTGGTGATGGCGATCGCCTGGACGACCATCGGCGTCAACCGTGAGATCGGCGCCATCGGCCCCATGGACCACAGCCACGGCGACACCGCCGAGGCGATGGCCGGCGCCCCCACCGCCGAGATCCAGGTGATCGCCCGTCAGTGGTCGTGGGAGTTCCGCTACCCGGATGCGGCTGCGTCGAGCACCGAGCTGCACCTGCCGGTGGGTCGTCGCGTGAGCCTGCAGCTGGAGAGCGCAGATGTGATCCACGGCTTCTACGTGCCCGCCTTCCGCCTCAAGCAGCAGGTGATCCCCGGCCGCTCGATCGCCTTCTTCATCACCCCCACCCGCGAGGGTCGCTACCGCCTGCGCGATTCCGAATACAGCGGCACCTGGTTCGCCGCCAACCAGGTGGATGTGGTGGTGCAGAGCGAGGAGGCCTACCAGGACTGGCTCACCCGGGCGGCGGCCCAGCCCCTGCGGCCCGGCATCAGCGATGCCTCCCGGGAATACGCCCAGCAGCAATCCCGGCTGCGCGCCTCCGGCTATCCCACCGTGCCCCCGGCTCCCCCCCCAATGGTCAACGTGCCCGGCTCGAACACCCTTCCCCACGCAGGTTGACCCCCATGACCCTCACCTCTCTTGATCCCGGCATCCTCAAGGCCGCCCACCCGGTGCCGGGGGCACCGAACAACTGGAAGCGCTTTTTCAGCTTCAACACCGATGCCAAGGTGATCGGCATCCAATACATCGTGACCTCGCTGTTCTTCCTGTTGGTGGGAGGGCTGCTGGCGATGATCATGCGTGGCGAGCTGATCACGCCTGAGGCGGATCTGGTGGATCGCACCGTGTACAACGCGCTCTACACGATGCACGGCACGATCATGCTGTTTCTGTTCATGTTTCCGGTTCTCAACGGCCTCAACAACCTGTTGATCCCCTGCATGATCGGCGCCCCTGACATGGCCTTTCCGCGCCTCAATGCCGCTGCCTTCTGGCTTGTGCCTGTGTTCGGCGTGATCCTGATGGCCAGCTTCCTGGTGCCCGGCGGTCCGGCGGCCTCCGGCTGGTGGTCGTATCCACCGGTGAGCCTGCAGAACCCCCTGGGCCATCTGATCAATGGCGAAGCGCTGTGGATCACGGCGGTGGCCCTTTCCGGCGTGTCGTCGATCATGGGAGCGGTGAACTTCGTGACCACGATCCTGCGCATGCGCGCTCCCGGCATGACGTTCTTCCGGATGCCGATCTTCTGCTGGACCGCCCTCTCCGCCCAGACGATTCAGCTGATCGGCCTGCCCGCTCTCACCGGCGGCGCTGTGATGCTGCTGTTCGATCTGGTGGTGGGCACGTCCTTCTATCGCCCGGAAGGGGGCGGCGACCCTGTGCTCTATCAGCACTTCTTCTGGTTCTATTCCCACCCGGCGGTGTATGTGATCATCCTGCCGGTGTTCGGCATCTTCTCCGAACTGTTTCCCGTGCACGCCCGCAAGCCCCTGTTCGGGTACGTGTTCGTGGCGATGGCTTCGCTGGTGATCGTGGGCCTCAGCCTGGTGGTGTGGGTGCACCACATGTTCCCCAGCGGGGTGCCCCAGTGGATGCGGGATCTGTTCATGGTGTCCACGATGCTGATCGCGGTACCCACCGGCATCAAGGTGTTCGCCTGGCTGGGCACCCTGTGGGGGGGGAAGATCCAGCTGAACACACCGATGCTGTTTTCCCTCGGTGGCCTGTTCAACTTCGTGTTCGCCGGTGTGACCGGCATCATGCTGGCCACGGTGCCGGTTGACATCCACGTCAACAACACCTACTTCGTGGTGGGCCATTTTCACTACGTGATCTACGGCGCTGCCACCATGGGGGTGTATGCGGCGATCTATCACTGGTTCCCTAAATTCACTGGCCATATGTATTTCGAAGGACTTGGCAAGCTCCATTTTTTGCTCACCTTTGTAGGCACCAATCTCAACTTCTTCCCGATGCATCCGCTCGGGTTGATGGGCATGCCCCGGCGCGTGTCGTCGTACGACCCGGAATTCGCCTTCTGGAACGTGATCGCCAGCCTCGGCGGCTTTCTGCTGGGGGTGTCGATCATTCCCTTCCTGCTCAACCTGGTGAGCTCCTGGGTGTGGGGGCCCAAGGCGCCGGCCAATCCCTGGAAAGCCATCGGCCTGGAGTGGCTGCTCCCCTCCCCTCCTCCGGCCGAGAACTTTGAAGACAACGTTCCCACCGTGATCAGTGGCCCCTACGGCTACGGCACGGGCAAACCCCTGGTGGAGCACCAGGAGGCCTATGAACGCGCCCTGCAGGAGGCCTGAACCATGACCACCCTCCCCACGGCGGCGCCCACCGGCCCCGGCCCGGCCCATGGCGAAGGCCACGCCAGCCATCCCAGCTACACACTCACCGGCTTCATCATTTTTCTCTGCTCCGAGAGCGTCATATTTCTGGCGTTCTTCGCCGCCTATGCGCTGCTGAAATCCACCGCCACCAGCTGGTTGCCGCCGGGGGTGGAGGGGCTGGAGTGGCGCACCCCGCTGCAGTTCACAGTGGTGCTTGTGTCGAGCAGCGGCACGATCGCCGTGGCGGAGCACTTCCTCGGCCAGAAACGCCTGTGGGCCTTCCGCGCCTTCCTGCTGCTCACGATGGCGATGGGCTCCGTCTTTCTTTATGGCCAGGCGAGTGAATGGAGCGGCCTTTCGTTCGGCTTCACCAGCGGCACCTTCGGCGGTCTTTTCTATCTGCTCACCGGCTTTCACGGCCTGCATGTGGCCACCGGCATCCTGCTGATGGGCCTGATGCTGGGGCGCTCGTTCTATCCAGGCAACTACGACAACGGTGAACAGGGTGTCATCGCTGTTTCCCTGTTCTGGCATTTCGTGGATGTGATCTGGGTGCTGCTCTTTCTGCTTCTCTACGCCTGGCAAGCATGATCATCGATGACACCCACTACGACGTGATCGTCGTCGGCAGCGGCGCCGGAGGCGCCACCCTGGCCAGCGATCTGGCGGCGAAGGGCCGCTCGGTGCTGCTGCTGGAGCGGGGCGCCGCCTTGCCCCGAGAAGACCAGAACGTCGCGGATGTGGACCTGTTCCGCAAAGACCGCTACCACCCTGGCGAGCAGTGGTTCGGCACTGATGGCGATCCCTTCTCCCCCCAGGCGGTGTATGCCCTCGGCGGCAACACCAAGATCTGGGGGGCGGTGCTGGAGCGGATGCGGGAGCAGGAGTTCGGCCCGTTGCGCTATCAGGAAGCCACCGCACCCTCCTGGGGTCTCCCCTACAACCACTTCGCCCCCTGGTACGACCGGGCTGAAGCCCTCTACCGCGTGCATGGCCGCCAGGGGGTGGATCCCACCGAGCCCAGCCGTTTCGCCGCCTACGCCCGGTCGCCGCGGCCGCTTGATCCCTTGCTGGAGGAGCTGCGTGAAGGCCTCCGTCGCCAGTCGTGCCATCCCTACGACCTGCCGCTCAGCTGGTCGGAGGATCCGGCAGACCCCAGCGGCGATGCGGAGCTGTTCGGTGTCACCCCGGCGCTTGCGGGCGCCGGCACCTGCCTGCGCACCAACGCCAGGGTCAACCGCCTGCATGTGAATCCCGGCGGCACGGAGGTGCGCGGAGTGGAGGCGGAGATCGACGGCCAGAACTGGCTCTTTCGTGGTGATCAGGTGGTGCTGGCCGCTGGAGCCGTGAACACGGCGGTGATTCTGCTGCGCTCTGTCTCAGATCCCCATCCCGCCGGCCTGGCCAACGGCTCCGGCCAGGTGGGCCGCAACCTGATGCGGCCCCAGCTCACGGCGATCCTGCAGCTGGCGGCCCGGGCCAACTCCGGCGCTTACCCCCGCAGCCTCGGCGTCAACGACTACTACTGGGGTGACAAGAACGTGAGCTTCCCGCTCGGCCACATCGAGAGCGGCGGCGGCGTGCTGCAGGACGCCCTGTTCGCCGAATCCCCGCCGGTGCTTTCGCTGGTGACCCGGCTGCTCCCCAACGCGGCGTTGCGGCAGCTGGCGGCCCGCTCGGTGTGCTGGTGGGCGATGAGTGCGGTGCTGCCCGATCCGGACAATGCGATCACCCTGCGGCGTGACCGCATCCGCATCCACTACCTGCCCAACAATCTCGAAGCCCACGACCGGCTCGTCTACCGCTGGATCGACACCCTGCGGCGCACCGAAAAGGACCCCCTCACCCAGGTGGTGCGTCCCTCGCCGGTGCATCCCCGCGGCGAAGCACCGCTGGCGGTGATGGGCTACGCCTGCGGCACCTGCCGCATGGGCAGTGATCCGGCCAGCTCCGTGGTGGATCTGGCGGGGCGTAGCCATGAAGTGGCCAACCTCTGGATCGCCGATGCCAGCGTCTTCCCCAGCTGTCCATCGGTGTCGCCCGGCCTCACGGTGATCGCCAATGCCCTGCGCGTGGCGGATGCCTTGATGCACGCCTTCTAGGCTGTGTCACTGGGCTTTTGGATCGGAGCCACCTGATGGCAGGACACAACGGGTCAACGCGCGGCGGCAGCACCATCCTGGCCAGCGCTATCGCCGGGGCCGTGGTGGGAGCGGCCGGGCTGGCCTGGTGGCTGCTCGACGCCGCTGAGCGCCGCCGGCTGGCCGAGCGCCAGCGCCGTCGCCTCACCCTGTCGCGCTTTCAGGATGGCCCCAGCGAGGGAGAGGGCTACATCCGTCGCCCGCTGCTCGAAAAGGAGCTGCAGCACAAGGTTCAGGAGCTCAACCAGGCCATCGAGGATGTGCGCCGCCAGCTGGAGTGCCTAACCCCGGACAACTGATCCGCCCGCTGGCCCAACAGCTTTCAGCCCAGGCGCAAGCCAAAGGCCTGCCTCACGGCTCCTCCGGCTTGGAACCCTTCCCGCCGCACGCTGTGTTCTGCGGACTCTCCTGACGCGGAGGCTTTTCCTGCGGATCGGTAGGTTGATCTCCGGTGTTCCCCTGCCTTCCATGCTCCGCTCCGCCGCCATCACCGCAGGTGTCCAGCGTTCCCCCAACCGCGCCATGTTGCGGGCGGTGGGCTTCGGCGACGGCGACTTCGACAAGCCGATCATCGGCATCGCCAACGGCTACAGCACGATCACGCCCTGCAACATCGGCCTGAACGACCTGGCCCGGCGCGCTGAGCAGTCCGCCCACAGCGCCGGTGCCATGCCCCAGATGTTCGGCACCATCACCGTCAGCGACGGCATCTCGATGGGCACCGAGGGAATGAAGTATTCGCTCGTGTCGCGGGAGGTGATCGCCGATTCGATCGAAACCGCCTGCAACGCCCAGAGCATGGACGGCCTGCTGGCGATCGGCGGCTGCGACAAGAACATGCCCGGCGCCATGCTCGCCATGGCCCGCATGAACATCCCGGCGATCTTCGTCTATGGCGGCACGATCAAGCCCGGCCGGCTTGGTCCCTGTGATCTCACCGTGGTGAGCGCCTTCGAGGCGGTGGGTCAGTTTTCGGGGGGTCGCATCGATGAAGCGGAGCTGCTGGCGATCGAGAAGAACGCGTGCCCCGGTGCCGGCAGCTGCGGCGGCATGTTCACCGCCAACACGATGAGCTCGGCCTTCGAAGCGATGGGGCTCAGCCTGCCGGGCAGTTCCACCATGGCGGCGGAAGATCCGGAGAAGGCGGAGAGCGCCGCCCGTTCGGCGGAGGTGCTGGTGCGTGCCATCGAGGTGAACATCCGCCCCCGCGACCTGATCACCCGCGAGGCGATCGAAAACGCGATCAGCGTGATCATGGCCGTCGGCGGCTCCACCAACTCGGTGCTGCACCTGCTGGCGATCGCCCGCACCGCCGAGGTGCCGCTCACCATCGACGATTTCGAAACCATCCGCCAGCGGGTGCCGGTGATCTGTGACCTCAAGCCCAGCGGCCGCTACGTGACGGTGGATCTGCACCGGGCCGGCGGCATCCCGCAGGTGATGAAGCTGCTGCTCGATGCGGGCCTGCTGCACGGCGACTGCGGCACGATCGAGGGTCGCACCCTGCGTGAGGTGCTTGCCGATGTGCCCAGCGAGCCCCCGGCCGGTCAGGACGTGATCCGGCCCCTCTCCAATCCGCTCTATGCCAAGGGGCACCTGGCCATCCTCAAGGGCAACCTGGCGGAAGAGGGGGCGGTGGCCAAGATCAGCGGCGTCAAGACCCCCGTGATCACCGGCCCGGCCCGCGTGTTCGAGAGCGAGGAAAGTGCCCTGGAGGCGATCCTGGCCGGAGCTGTGGGGGCCGGCGATGTGGTGGTGGTGCGTTACGAGGGTCCCGTGGGTGGCCCCGGCATGCGCGAGATGCTCTCCCCCACCGCCGCGATCGTGGGCCAGGGGCTGGGCGAATCGGTGGCGTTGATCACCGATGGCCGCTTCAGTGGTGGCTCCTACGGCATGGTCGTGGGACACGTGGCACCGGAGGCGGCCGTGGGCGGCACCATCGCGCTGGTGGAAGAAGGCGACAGCATCACCGTGGACGCCCACCAGCTGCTGATTCAGCTGAATGTTGACGCGGCCGAGCTGGAGCGCCGGCGCGCTGCCTGGGTGGCCCCCGCCCCCCGCTACCGCACCGGCGTGCTGGGCAAGTACGCCCGCCTGGTGAGCAGCAGCAGTCTGGGCGCCGTCACCGATCCGGTCTAGGCCTGCCAGGGGGGCTCGCCCGCAGGGCCTGCAGCCTCTGCAGGGTCCTCTCCGTGTGCATCGGAGGGGAGGCTGAGCAAGGCGCGCAGACGCCGGGCCAGGGCTTCCAGCGGGGCGCCGGCCGGCGGCCGCTCGGTGCGCAGCCCCGTCTCCCCATCCATCCAGACGGGGTGCTGGCCGTGCCAGAGCATCGGCTGCTCCGGTTGCTCCGGCCAGCTGAGCATCATGTGGAGGTCGTTGCCGCTGCGGTAGAGCTCCAGCTCGATGTCCTGCTGCGGCAGCCGCTCCCCGTCGATCCCCCGCGGCTGCAGGCGCAGGCAGCAGTCGCCAGGCCCGCCCGAGCTTTCGCTGGCGGAGCCTTCACAGCCGGAGGCCCCGCTGGCCATGGCTCCCACCACCGCATGGCGGTGCGGTTTGAGGCAGAGATCGGCCGCGGCGGCGATCCGCCGGCTGAGCTCATCGGCGGCGCTCACGGCACCGCTCGCACCGCCACCAGAGACAACTGCAGCGGGCCGGCCCGGAAGCCTGCGTTCAGCTGGCCGTCGTCGCCGAACTTGGAATGCAGCACCTGCAGCCGCGTGACCCGGCCGGGATCGAAGCGCAGCGGCAGGTTCAGCGGGCGGGCCCGCACTGAGGCCCGCAGCTGAGCGAAGGGAATCTCCACCCGTTGGGGCGGCTGGTCAGGCGCGCTGACGCTGGTGTCGAACTCCGCCACCCAGCGCAGCCCGCCGGGGATCAGCTCGGTGAGCCCGGCGACGCCATCGGCGCAGGCCACGGCCAGCTTGTAGCGGCGGCCGTCGCCACGCAACTCAAGCTGCAGGGCGCGGTAGTCGCCCAGGTTCAGCGGCGGGGAGAACAGCGGCGAGCGGCAACTCACGAAGCCACCGCCCTGCTCCACCACATCGGCCTCCAGCACCAGCCCCTCCGGGCCGATGCGGCAGACGCCGCTGCTGCGTCCTCCCATGATCGTGTCGTTCAGGGCCAGCCAGCCGCTGAACCCGTCGCCGCTCACCACCACCAGCGGTGCCACCATGCCAGCCGGCTCCATCAAGGCTCCAAGCCTGCCGCAGCGGCGGGATCGGCGAGGATCAGCACCGGAGTGAGGGGCTTCACCAGCCGGGCCGGGGTGCGCACGGCCGGCTCGTTCGGATCAAGCAGGCGTTGCAGGGCCTGGCGCTTGCCTGCCCCGCTCACCAGAAACACCACCTGGCGCGCGGCACTCAGCACCGGTGCGGTGAGGGTCACGCGGGGCAGGCCCTTGCCCTCGCTGATCGTCACCGGGCGATCCACCACCGTGGTGGCCGCCGTGCCTGGAAACAGCGAGGCGGTGTGGCCGTCTTCCCCCAGACCCAGCAGCACCACATCCAGCACCGGCGGATCGCCGGCGCAGAGGCGAGCCAGCACGGCCGCGAAGGCGGCGGCGCTGGCTTCCGGCGTGTCCTGATCGGTGGGGACGGGATGAAAGCAGGCCTCCCGGCCCGGGCCGGCGGCCAGCAGGGAGCGGCTCAGCAGCAGCGCATTGCTGGAGGGGTCGTCGGCCGGTACCCAGCGCTCATCCCCGAGCAGCACGTCCACCCGGTTCCAGGGCAGATGGGCCGCGCCGAGATGGCGATAGGCGGCCTCCGGGGTGGTGCCACCGGCGAGGGCGATCTGGGCCCGCTCCCGCTCCGCCAGCGCCAGGTCGATGGCAGAGGCGATCGTGGTGGCGGCGCACTCGGCCAGCTGCTCCTGCCCCCCGGCTACCACCTTCAACTGATAGGTGGGCGATGGGGTGTGCTCCATCAGAGCCACTCGGTGTGGAAGGCACCGTCGCGGTCCACCCGTTGATAGGTGTGGGCGCCGAAGCAATCGCGCATGGCCTGCAGCAGGTTCTGGGGCAGGCGGGCGGTGCGGTAGCTGTCGATGTAATCGAGCGTGCTGCTCAGGCAGGGCACGGGAATGCCGGCCTGGGCGGCATCTGCCACCACCTGGCGCAGGCCGGGCAGCCGGCGGTTGATCTGTTCGGCGAACCAGGGGTCCACCATCAGGTTCGCCAGACCCGGATTGACGTCGTAGGCGTCCTGGATGCGCTGCAGCAGGCGGGCGCGGATGATGCAGCCCCCCTTCCAGATCTGGGCGATCGCGGACAGGTGGAGGTTGTAGTCGTGCAGCTTGGAGGCTTCCACCAGCAGGGCCATGCCTTGGGCGTAGCTGGCGATGCAGGCAAGGATCACCGCATCGCGCAGCGGCGGCAGGCCTTCGGTGGGCTCGCCGAGCTGCACGGGGTGGGGCGCCGGACCCGGCAGCACCGACTCAGCGGCCACCCGCTCGGATTTCATCGAGCTCATCACCCGCCCGTTCAGGGAGGCGTAGATGGTGGGCACGGGCACTCCCATTTCCAGCGCGCTGATCACGGTCCAGAGGCCGGTGCCTTTCTGACCGGCCACGTCGAGGATCTTTTCGACCAGGTCGCCGCCATCCTCGGGATCGCGGGTGCGCAGGCACACCTCGGTGATCTCCACCAGATAGGAGGAGAGCTCCTCCAGCTGGTTCCAGCCGTCGAACACATCGGCCATGGCGATGCCATCGAGGCCGGCGCCGCGCTTCATCAGGTCGTAGGCCTCCACCAGGATCTGCTCGATCCCGTACTCGATGCCGTTGTGCACCGTCTTGACGAAATGGCCGGCGCCACCGGGGCCGATGTAGGTGACGCAGGGGCCGTCCTCCACCTGGGCGGCCATCTTGGTCACCAGGCTCTCAATGGCGTCGTAGGCCGCCTTGGTGCCGCCGGGCATCATGCTCGGCCCCTCCAGGGCGCCCTTGGCGCCACCGGACACCCCCATGCCGATGTAGCCGAAGCTCTTGCTCTCCAGCTCCTTCACCCGCCGCTCGGTGTCGGTGTAGAGAGAGTTGCCGCCGTCGATCAGCAGATCGCCATCCTCCAGGTACGGGGAGATGGCGGCGATGGTGTCGTCGATCGGCTGGCCCGCCTTGATCATCATCAGGATGCGGCGGGGGCGCTCCAGGCTGGCCACGAACTCCTCAAGGGAGTGGGCGCCGATGATCTGAAGGCCGGCGCCGCGGCCGTTGAGGAACTCTTCCGTCTTGGCCCAGGTGCGGTTGTAGACGACGCTGGAGAAGCCGTTGCGCTCAGCGTTGAGGACCAGGTTTTCGCCCATCACGCCCAGGCCGATCAGGCCGAAGTGCGCTTTGCTCATGTGGGTTGGGCTGCAAACCTTTCTGAGCCAGTGTGCCCCTGCGGCCCGCCCGACGCCGCCGCCTGCGCGGCTGTGTCAGCAACCGCTCAGATCACGGTGCCGTCAGCGATGGTGGCGTTCTTCTCCACCACCACGATGCCGTTGCGGATGTAAAAGCCCAGCTCCGGCCGGTCGGCTTCCTCGATGTGGTCCTTGTTCACGATCGTGACGTTGCGGCCGATGCGCACGTTCTTGTCGAGGATCGAGCGCCGCACGGTGGTGCCATTGCCCACGCCCAGTGGGATGCCGCCCCGCTCGCGCAGCACGGCCCGCTCTTCCGCCGATTCGAAGTAGTCGGCGCCCATCACCAGGGTGTCCTGAAGCACCACTTCGGCCTCGATGCGCGAGCGCACGCCGAGCACGCAGTGGTGGATGCTGCAGGCCTGCAGCAGGGAGCCTTCACCGATGATCGACTGCGTGACCTGGGTGTCCAGCAACTTGCTTGGGGGCAGGTAACGGGGCCGTGTGTAGATGGGGAATTTCTCGTCGTAGAAGGAGAAGGCCGGGCTGGGTTGGTCGGTGAGCGCCAGGTTGGCCTCGTAGAACGCCCCGATCGTGCCGATGTCCTCCCAGTAGTCGTTGAAGACGAAGCTGCTGAGCTTGTCGCCCCGCGCCAGGGAGGTGGGGATGATCTCCTTGCCGAAGTCGGTGGCTTCGGGATTGCTCACCAGCAGGTCGAACAGGGTGTCGCGGCTGAACACATAGATGCCCATCGACGCCAGGTAGGGGCGCTTGAGGGCCTCGTCGGACGAGAGGCCGTGGCGGGAGGTGTCGACCGCCATCGCTTCCAGGGCGGCGCCCTTCGGCTTCTCGCTGAACTCGCGGATCCACCCCTGGGGATCGGTACGCATCAGGCCGAAGCCCTCGGCCTGGGCTGCATCCACCGGCAGCGCCGCCACGCTCAGGTCGGAGCCGGTGTCGATGTGGTGGCGCACGAAGCTGCTGTAATCCATCCGGTAGAGCTGGTCGCCGGAGAGAATCAGGTAGTGGTCCACGTCCCATTCGTGGAACAGCCACTGGTACTTGCGCACGGCGTCCGCAGTGCCTTCAAACCAGCTGGGGCTGTCAGGGGTCTGCTGAGCCGCGAGCACCTCCACGAACCCCTGCCCGAAGCCGGCGGAGAGGTTGTAGGTCTGGGTGAGGTGGCGGTTGAGCGACGCGCTGTTGAACTGCGTCAGCACGTAGATCTTGTTGACCCCGGAGTTGATGCAGTTGCTCACCGGGATGTCGATGAGCCGGTATTTACCGGCCAGCGGCACCGCCGGCTTGGCCCGCATCTTTGTGAGCGGGTAGAGCCGGGTGCCCGCTCCGCCGCCGAGGATGATCGCCAGAACCCGCTTCATCACTGCCCCCAAGGACTGCTGTTGTCAGCATTTGAGCACCGTACCGGAGCACGTGACCCCCGGTCGGTGGTCTGGAATTCAGCCCTCACCGCTGGACTCATCGAGCGCGAAAAGTTCATGGAGCACTTTCATGGATTGATGGCGTTGCTGGCGTGGCTGGGGCGCCCGCAGGTGGGTGACCGGGCTGTGCAGGATCTTGTTGACGATGCCTTTGGTGAGGGCTTCCACCACCTTGCGCTCCCGCGCTGAAAGGTCGGGGCCCATGCGGCTGAGCGCTTTCTGCAGCTCCTGTTCGCGGATCAGCTCCAGCTGCTGGCGGAGCCGGTTGAGGGTGGGCACGGCTTCCAGGCCGTCCCACCAGTCGAGGAACTGGCGAGCTTCCTCCTGCAGCAGCCCTTCGGCTTCGGCGGCGATCTCACGGCGGGCCTCCTGATTGCGAGCCACCACCTCCTGCAGATCGTCCACATCGAAGGCCTCCACCCCACCCAGGGCAGCGACGTCGGAGCTGATGTTCCGGGGCACGCCGATGTCGATCAGCTTCAGCGAGGAGCGGCGGTTGAGACCCTGCAGCCGGGCGGCGTCGATGATCGGCTCATCGGCTGCCGTGCTGGTGAACACCAGCGAGCAGGTGCTGAGGCAATGGTCCAGGTCTTCGAGCGGCCGGCATTGCACCGGCAGCTCGGGAAAATCAGCCGCCAGGGCCTCCGCCCGTGACACGGTGCGATTGAGCAGCACAAGAGCGCGGCAGCCCTTGGCCTGCAGGTGCTGCAGCAGCAACCGGGACATGCGCCCCGCTCCCACCACCGCCACCTGCTCGCCCTCGAGCGACACGAGGTCGTCGACGCCGCGGCTCTGGCCCACCTTGAGCTGGGCCAGCTCCACCGCCGCCGAGCTGATCGACACGGCGCCAGTGCCGAGATTGGTTTCGGTACGTACCCGCTTGCCGGTGCTCACCGCCTGGGTGAGCAGCCGGTTGAGGATCGGGCCGATGGAGCCATGCTCCTGGCCCAGCCGCACCATCTTCTTCACCTGGGAGAGGATCTGCCCTTCCCCAAGCACCAGGCTGTCGAGCCCTGCCGCCACCCGCAGCAGATGACCCACCGCCTCTTCATGGTGATACGTGAAGAGGTGGGGGGTGAGTTCGCCGAAATCAAGGCCCGAGTGCTGGCTCAGGAAGGAGCCCACGGCCGTGATGCCCTGCTCCGGATGGCGCAGCAGCGTGTAGATCTCAAGCCGGTTGCAGGTGCTGAGGATGGAGGCCTCGAGCACCTGGGCATCGCCGCGCAGGATCTGGAGGGATTCCTCCATCGTCTGCTCCGGGATGCTGAGGCGCTCCCGGATTTCGACTGGAGCCGTGCGATGGCTGAGCCCGACGACGGCGATGTGCATGGGGTGGGACTCAGCGCAGCGCGACGCTTTGAGCGCCGGGCTTGATGTGGATGGTGTCCGTGAAGCGGGCGCTGGAATCGAGCGAGGAAATGATCAGGCTGCTGGTGCGGGTGCAGTCGCGCTCGAACTTGACGCCCTTGAACAGCAGGCCATCGGTGATGCCGCTGCCTGCGAAGACCACGTTCTCGCCGGAGGCCAGCTCCTCGGCCTCGTACACCTTGTCGATGTCGGTGATGCCCATTTCATTGAGGCGAGCGATGTTGCCTTCCTTGGTGTAATCGGCCCACTCGGAGGTCTGGGCGACCGCGGGGTCATACACGAGCTGACCCTGGAAGTGGCCACCCAGGCAGCGCAGGGCTGCAGCGGAGATCACCCCTTCCGGAGCAGCGCCGATGCCCATCAGGCAATGGGTGCCGGTGCCGGAGAAGCCACAGGCGATGGCCGCCTGCACGTCACCGTCGCTGATGGGCTTCACCCGGGCGCCGGTGGCGCGGATCTCGGCAATCAGGTCCTTGTGGCGGGCGCGGTCCATCACCACGATCACCAGCTCGTTAGCGGGCAGGCCGAGGCACTCGCTGAGGATGGCGATGTTTTCCGTGGCGCTCTTGCGGATGTCCACCTTGCCTTTGGCGGCCGGCGGTGCCGCCAGCTTCTTCATGTAGAAGTCGGGCGCATTGAAAAGGCCACCGCGGTCGGAAGCGGCCAGCACGGCCATCGAGCCGTCTTGGGCGTTGGCGCAGAGGTTGGTGCCTTCGCAGGGGTCGACGGCGAAATCCACGCCGGGACCGGTGCCGCTGCCCACTTCCTCACCGATGTAGAGCATCGGGGCTTCGTCGCGCTCCCCTTCGCCGATCACGATCCGGCCCTGCATGGCAATGCTGCCCATCCGCAGGCGCATGGCCTCCACGGCAGCAGCGTCGGCTTCATCTTTCTTGCCGAGGCCGGTCAGGTGCGCAGAGGCGATGGCGGCCTGCTCGACGACTTCAAGCAGTTCCTGAATGAGGGTGCGATCCACAAAAGTCCGGCAGGGGGAGGGAGCGGCGGTGCCGAAGCAAGAACCGGCAGACCAGCTGCAGCAGGTTTGTTTCGGTCTCTGGCCGTGGCGACTGTATCAGCGCCCCATGGGGCGGCCAGCGGCTGGAGGGCCGGTACCGGCCTCTTCCTACAATGGCGTGGATCTCTTGCCCCGGTGGCCCCAGCCATGAGCACCAAGCCTCTGGTGATCGCCCCGTCGATCCTGTCTGCAGATTTTGCCCGTCTCGGCGACGAAGTGCGGGCCGTTGACGAGGCGGGGGCCGATTGGATCCATGTGGATGTGATGGACGGACGCTTCGTCCCCAACATCACCATCGGCCCACTGATCGTCGAAGCCCTGCGCCCCGTCACGCAGAAACCGCTCGATGTGCACCTGATGATCGTGGAGCCCGAGCGTTATGTGGGCGATTTCGCCAAGGCGGGCGCCGATCACATCTATGTACAGGTGGAAGCCTGCCCTCACCTCCACCGCAACCTCGGCCAGATCAAGGATCTGGGCAAGAAGGCCGGTGCGGTGCTCAACCCCGGCACACCGCTGGAAACCCTCGAGTACTGCCTCGAGCTCTGTGACCTGGTGCTGATCATGAGCGTGAACCCCGGCTTCGGCGGCCAGAGCTTCATCCCCTCAGCCGTGGAAAAGGTACGCCGCCTGCGACGTATGTGCGACGAGCGGGGCCTCGATCCCTGGATCGAAGTGGATGGCGGTCTCAAGGCCAACAACACCTGGCAGGTGGTGGAAGCCGGTGCCAACGCGATCGTGGCCGGTTCGGCCGTGTTCAACGCGCCTGATTACCGCGAAGCGATCGACGGTATTCGCCACAGCCGTCGCCCCGAAGCGATCCTCGTTTGAAGTGCGAGGTCGGAGTGCCTGGTCTTGAGTGAGCGACCGACCGGTCGTAGCGCCCGGTCCGAGGCTGGTCTGTCCTAAGCCTCGATGACTGGGCCAGTCGCGCTTGACCCCTAGGGCGGCTGATTCCCCAGCCGGTTGATTTCGAGGGCGCCGGAAGCGAATCCGGCGCCTTTTTTCATGGCTGAGCCTCACCCCACCCAACAGCGGCCCAGTGAGCTTGAGGAATGCACAACCTGGCGAGAAACCACACCATGTCGGGCTGCGCACTCAATGCGTGCTGATTGCTCACTGAACGGAGCAATCATCAGAGCCATGAACCCGAACACCACAGCCGGCGTTTTCGTGGCGGGGCCTTCGGGGTCAGGGAGGTGGGGCTCAGGCGCCCAGGAACCAGCCGTAGCTGTGCAGACCGATGCCCAGCAGATTCACGCCGATGTAGCAGACGACGATCACCACCAGCCCGGCAGAGGCCACCAGGGCCGGTCGCCTGCCCTGCCAGCCGCGGCTCAGCCGGGTGTGCAGATAGGCGGCATAGACGAGCCAGCAGATCAGGGCCCAGGTTTCCTTCGGGTCCCAGCTCCACCAGCTGCCCCAGGCCTCATTGGCCCACACGGCGCCGCTCACCAGACCGACCGAGAGCAGCAGGAAGCCCACCGTGATCGTGCGGTAGCTGAGGCTGTCGAGCTGTTCGCTCACGCCGATGGCCACGCTGCTCAGCTCCAGGCCCTGGCCGCTGCTGGCCTCGCCGCCCCCCGGCACCGCGGCCAGCTGGGCGCGGCGGAAGCCGCCGCTGCCGATCGAACTGCTGCGCAGCTCCAGCTGGCGGCCCCGCTCGGTGAACAGCACGGCCACCGATAGGAGTGAACCCACCAGCAAGGCGGCGTAGCTCACCATGATCACGCTCACATGCATCACCAACCAGCTGGAGCGGAGGGCCGGCACCAGTGGGGAGGCCGCCTGCAGGCGGTCGGGCAGGGCGAAGCTGGCAAAGGCCACACAGCCAAGACCCATTGGTGTCGCTGCCGCCCCCACCAGCGGGGAAGCCCAGGAGCGCTCCACCAGCAGCTGGGTGAGCGTGCAGGCCCAGGCCAGGAAGCAGAGCGATTCGTAGAGATTGCTGATCGGGAAGTGTCCCGATTCCCACCAGCGCAGTGTGAGTTGGGCGGTGAGGCTCACGTTGGCGCCGGCCACCAGCAGGCGCACCACCGTGCTCGAACGGCCGCCGCTCAAACTCCAGAAGGCCAGCGGCAGAGCGACCAGCAGCAGGCCGAAGGCGATCAGGGCGAGGGTCAGAACCGGATCGGTCACAGAAAGCACGATTCCCAGAAGCGGTTGGGTCAGTCTGCCTGGCGGGCAGGGAGATCAGCGGCTGGCCTGTCGGAGCAGCACAAGGCCACCCGCCAGACCGATGAACACCGGCATCCAGGCTGCCAGGAAGGGGGCCAGGGTGCCCTTCACCCCCAGCGAACTGAAGATGAAGGACATCAGGTAGTAGGAGAAAATCAGCAGGACGCTGATGCCGAACCCCTGGCTGCGGCTGGTGCGGGCATCCGGGCGCACGCCCAGGCTGCTGCCGATCAGCCCGAACACCAGGCAGATGGTGGGGAAGGCGAATTTCTCCTGAATGCGCACCCGCATCCGGCGGGCCTCCTTCTGGTCGCCGGCCTCTCTGAGCAACTGCTCGGCGCGCAGGGCTTCGGCCACGGACATGCTGGCGGCGTCCTTGGGCAGGGCAGCCAGTTTCAGCGGCCCCTGATCGAGCGGATAGAGATAGCGGTCGAACCTGGCGGATGTGGTGGAGCCCTCAGCCCCACCCACCAGCACCACCTGGCCGTCCCTGAATTCCCACATGCCCTGCTCCGCGTTCCAGATTCCCTGCTTGGCCTGCAGGATCTGGGTGCCGTTCTCGCGGGTGAAATCGAGCACCGTCACATCCTGCATCTCCCCTTTCTCGAACCTGCGCGCATAGAAGAGCTGAGAGAGGTAGCGGTCGGCGCCGGAATCATCCTTGGCGGGCCGCAGGCTGAAGCGTGAGTAAATGATGTTGCTGCCCTTCTCCGTGGCCACCGACCTGCCCAGGGCCTCGTTGAGTGTGTCGGCCGCCTGGAGGTTGGCGGCGGGCACGATCAGGTCGTTGAACGTGAAGGTGAGCAGGCTCATCAGCAGCGCCACGCCCAGGGCCGGCATCACCATGCGGCTGGTGCTCACGCCGATGCTGCGCAGAGCCGTGAGCTCACTGTTGCCCGACAGCCTGCTGTAGGCCAGCAGTGTGGCCATCAAGGTGGCCATCGGAAACGACAGCACCAGGAATCCCGGCAGGCGCAGGCCCAGCACCTGCATCGCCGCCGTCACCGGCAAGCCTGATTCCGCCACCCGGCGCACCAGCTCGAACACCACCCCCACCGACAGGGACACCGTGGTGAAGGCCGCCACGCCGAACAGCAGCGGGCCGAGCAGTTCACCGCTCAGCCAACGGTCCATCAGCGGCAGGCGCTCCCAGAGCAGCAGTACGGGGCGCAGCAGCCGCTTGGGCGCCATCACGGGTTCATGAGCAAGTGTCACAGCTGGAAGCCCTCCCCCAGGTAGTGCTGGCGCACAAGCGGGTTGCTGGCCACCTCAGCCGAAGGCCCGGAGGCCAGCAGGCTGCCTTCCGTGAGGATGTAGGCGCGGTCGGTGATGGAGAGGGTCTCCCGGACGTTGTGATCGGTGATCAGCAGACCCATGTTGCGATCCCGCAGAGTGCCGATCAGGGTCTGGAGGTCGGCAACGGCGAGCGGATCGACGCCGGCGAAGGGTTCATCCAGCAGCAGGTAGCGCGGGCCCGCTTCGCCCACCGCCAGGGCGCGCGCCACTTCGCAGCGGCGCCGCTCTCCTCCAGACAGCTGGAAGCCACGGCGGTGCTGAAAGTTGGTCAGGTGGAACTCCTCTACCAACTGCTCGACGCGCTCCCGCCGCCCCGCCACCGGAGCGCCGCTCTGTTGCAGGGCGAGCTGCAGGTTCTGGCGCACGCTCAGCTGCCGGAAAACGCTCGGCTCCTGGGGCAGGTAGCCGATCCCCAGACGGGCACGCTCCGGCATGGCCAGCCGCTCCACCCGCTTCCCATCGAGCACGACCCGGCCCCGATCCGGTTTGAGCAAGCCGGTGACGAGGTTGAAGGTGGTGGTCTTGCCGGCGCCGTTGGGGCCCAGTAGGCCGACCACTTCGCCGGGCTCCAGGGCGAGGGTCACCCCCTTGACCAGAGGGCGGCCTCCGATGCTCAGGGCCACCCCTTCCAACACAAGGCTCATGGCACTGCTGGCCCAGCAGGCTGAGCGTTCTGCTGGATCCTTAGCTGACTGAACACCTGCTTGCCATCGGTGGGTTGGGCCAGTACCCGTTCGGTGTCCACCAGGTAGACCACCCGTTCGGCGCGCAGCAGGTTGCCGCCTTCCTGCACCACGTCCACATCGCCGGTGAGCACGATGCGCCCCTCCCGGGTGAAGTACTGGGCCTGGCGGGCGGTGGCGGCCAGGCGCCGATCGGGGTAAAGGATCCTCACGTTGCCGGTGGCGGTCACGATGCCGGTGCTGTTGTCAGCGCGCTGCGTGTCCGATTCGATCGTCACCAGGCCGGTGGGCGTGATCGGTGCCTGCGGCGTGAGCACCGTTCCTTCAGGGGCTGACGTCGAGGTGGGCATCGGGGCCCCCGGTGCGGCGCCCGCCGGCCGCGGCAACTGGGGCGCTTCGGGCACCTGCGACCCCAGCGGCAGCGCCCGCGCCAGGGGGGAATGGAGGCTCCAGAGCGCGAGCATTAGTGCCGCCCCTGCGGTAGCGAGGGGGGGGCGACGGCGTCGGTGCATCTCAGGCATGGTTCCGGCAGGGGCAGGAAGGGGGCGGGCATGGGAGTCCCGCATCCGTCTCAGGGAGCGAGCTTCGCGGCAGGGGGTCTGCGGGTCAGGCAGCTGGCGTCAACACTGGCAGGGGGAGGGCCCCTGGGTCATTCCCCTGTTGCAGACAGTGCAGCCGGTCAGCCACCCGGGCGCGCAGCAGGGTGAGGTTGAAGCCGAGGGCGTCGGCCGGAAACGGTGCCAGCCGGCCCAGCCCTTCACCCAGCAGCAGCGTGGCTCCACGCTGGTTGCCGCGCTGTAGATGCAGGTGGGCCACGGCGATCTGCAGAAATCCCTGAAGCGCGGCTCGGTCGGGCCCCTGGGTTTCGTGCCAGATCTCCTCGAACACGTCGTGGCAGGCGTACCACTCACCCGCGTTGAACAGCCCTGCGGCCATCTGCAAACGGGGGTCTGCGGTCAGGTCGTCGGCGGGGGGCACTGGGCCGGGGTGGCGGGACGCCATCCCCTGGCTCATCGCTTGGCGGCCTTCTTCACCGGCAGCTTGCGCAGCCGGATCGATTCCGGGGTCACTTCCAGCATTTCGTCCGGCCCGATGTACTCAAGCGCGCGCTCAAGCGTCATCTGGATCGGGGATTGAAGCGTGTCGAGCACTTCAGCGCCAGCCGAGCGGATGTTGGTGACCTGCTTGGCCTTGCAGACGTTCAGCTCAAGATCGGGCGGCCGGTTGTGTTCGCCCACGATCATGCCCTTGTAGACCTTGGTGCCAGGCGTGATGAAGAACTGGCCCCGATCCTCCGCGCCCTTGAGCGCGTAGAAGGTGGCGGTGCCTTCTTCGAAAGCCACCAGTACGCCGTTCCGGCGGGCATCGAAATCCCCCTGCATGGGGCGGTATTCGAAGAAGGAGTGGCTCATGATTCCTTCGCCGCGGGTGGCGCGCACGAACTCACCACGGAAACCGATCAGGCCGCGGGCCGGCACCACGAATTCCAGCTGGGTGCGGCCGTCGTTGCCGGTTTCCATGTTCTGCATCTCGCCCTTGCGGGTGCCGAGCTTCTCGATGCAGGAGCCCACCGCATCTTCGGGAACGTCCATCACCAGGGTTTCCACCGGCTCGCATGGTGTGCCGTCGATCGTGCGGAAAATCACCTGCGGCTGGGACACCTGGAACTCATAGCCTTCGCGGCGCATGGTTTCGATCAGGATGCCCAGGTGCAGCTCACCACGGCCGCTCACGGAGAAGCGATCAGGGGAGTCGGTGTCCTCCACCCGCAGCGCCACGTTGGTGAGCAGCTCCTTCTGAAGGCGGTCACGCAGCTGGCGGCTGGTGACGAACTTGCCTTCCTTGCCGGCAAAGGGGGAATCGTTGACCACGAAGGTCATCTGGAGGGTGGGTTCATCCACCCGGATCAAGGGCAGCGCTTCGGGGTGATCGGGGCAGGCGATCGTTTCGCCGATGTTCACCTCATCGAAGCCCGCCACGGCCACCAGATCGCCGGCGCTGGCCTGCTCAATCTCCACCCGCTGCAGGCCCTGGAAGCCGAGCAGCTTGCTGATCCGGCCGCGCTTGATGCTGCCGTCGTCGCGGATCAGTGCGGCGCTCTGGCCGGCCTTGATGGTGCCGTTGTGGATGCGGCCGATCATGATCCGACCCAGGAAGTCGGAGTAGTCGAGCGTGGTGACCTGCATCTGCAGGGGCTTTTCAGGGTCTCCGACCGGCGGCGGCACATGGCGCAGGATGGCGTCGAAGAGCGGCTTCATCGTTTCGCTCTCGGTGGCCATGTCGGGCTTGGCGTAGCCCCCCATGCCGCTGCCGAACAAGTAGGTGAAGTCGCACTGGTCGTCGTCGGCGCCGAGCTCCAGGAACAGATCCAGCACCTTGTCGACCGCCTGTTCCGGGTCGACGCGGGCGCGGTCAATCTTGTTGACGAACACGATCGGCCGCAGGCCCTGCTCGAGCGCCTTCTTGAGCACGAAGCGGGTCTGGGGCATGGGCCCCTCGTTGGCGTCCACGATCAGCAGGGCACCATCCACCATGCCGAGCACCCGCTCCACCTCGCCGCCGAAATCGGCGTGTCCGGGGGTATCGACGATGTTGATGCGTACGCCGGCGTAATCAACCGCGGTGTTCTTGGAGAGGATCGTGATGCCGCGCTCGCGCTCCAGGTCGTTCGAGTCCATCACGCAGGTGGGCACAGCCTCGCCGTCCCGGAAGATCCCCGACTGCTGAAGCAGGGCATCCACGAGCGTGGTCTTGCCGTGGTCAACGTGGGCGATGATCGCGATATTGCGAATCGGTGCGCTCTGGGAAGCGGCGCTCATGCGTGATCTCTCCTTCAATCCTTTCTGACGCAACCACTACCGGTTGCAATGAACCTTCACCCTATCCCAGCCCGCTCCGCTCAGATCCCTGCAGCTGTCGGGCCGGTTCGAACATCCGCAGCGCCTCCGCTGATCCCTCGAAGCGCCAGTGCCATGGCTCGTAGGTCACGCCCTGGGCATTGCCGCGCGGAAACGAGAGTTTGAAGTGGTAGCGGTTGGCATTCTCCTGCAGCCAGCGGAAGGCGGGAGTGCGCTCGAAGTCGACACTCAGGTTGGCGGCGGGCCGGCCGCCATCGCCGAGATCGACGGCGTAGCCGGTGCTGTGCTCGGAAAAACCCGGTGGGGCGCTCACCTGGGCGCGCTCCTCGGCGCTCTGGTTGCGCTCCGATTTGACACCAAAGAAAATCTGCTGCTGCAGATCCACTGAGCGGAAACCGCTCAGCAAGCGCAGATCCACCCCATCGGCGGCCGCTTCCCGCTGCATGGCGAGCAGCTCGACGGCAGCCTCTGTATGCAGCATCAGGCCCGGCGCCACGTTGGTGAGCTGGTCCGTCGGCGCTTCCGCATAGGGGAAGTGGCCCAGCAGCCGCCCATCGCTGCCCAGCCGTGCATCGATCCCGGGGACGGGGGGAGGGGTGAGCAACTGGACCAGCGGCTCGCGGAAGCGAAAACCCAGCGCGCCACCGCCCACCACCAGCACCATCACGGTGCCGAGCACCGCGCGCAGCGATCGTCCCCGGGGTGGTCCGGGGCGCAGAGAGCGCTGAGCCACCGGGATGTCGTCGCCCTGATGACGCGCGGACATTCGCGGGGGCAAAGGACGGGGCTACAAGCTTGAAACAATCGTAGGGGCCAGGCCCTTCGGCGCCTCAAAAGCCGGAACAGGAGTGTTAGCTTCCAGCCCAGGATCGTTCCAGCGGAGCAGGTTTCAAGATGTTGCGAGTCGCAGTGGTGGGTGGCGGCCCAAGCGGTTCCTGTGCTGCGGAGGTCCTCGCCAAGGCGGGCATCGAAACCTGGTTGTTTGAGCGAAAGCTTGATAATGCCAAGCCCTGCGGTGGTGCGATTCCACTCTGCATGGTTGATGAATTCGACCTGCCGGAGTCGATCATCGACCGCAAGGTGCGCAACATGAAGATGATCTCGCCCTCCAATCGTGAGGTGGATATCCATCTGGACAACGCCGATGAATACATCGGCATGTGCCGCCGCGAAGTGCTTGATGGCTTCCTGCGCAACCGGGCCGCCGAGCTTGGCACCCACCTCGTCAACGGGCTGGTTCAGAGCATCGACACCGGCAAGAACCGCCAGGGCCCTTATACCCTCAAGTATGCCGATTATTCCTCCGGTGGCCCTACCGGTGAGATCAAGACTCTCGAAGTGGATCTGATCGTCGGCGCCGATGGGGCCAACAGCCGCGTTGCCAAGGCGATGGATGCCGGCGACTACAACGTCGCCATTGCCTTTCAGGAGCGCATCCGTCTTCCCAAGGAGGAGATGTCCTACTACGAAGACCTCGCAGAAATGTATGTGGGCACCGATGTGTCCCCGGACTTCTACGCCTGGGTCTTCCCCAAGTTCGACCACGTGGCCGTTGGAACCGGCACCATGCAGGTCAACCAGGCCTTGATCAAGGGGCTCCAGAAGGGCATTCGGGAACGGGCCTCCGCCCGCCTGCTCAATGGTGAGGTGATCAAGGTGGAAGCTCACCCGATCCCTGAGCATCCCCGCCCGCGTCGGGTGGTGGGTCGCATGGCCTTGGTGGGCGATGCCGCCGGCTACGTGACCAAGAGTTCCGGTGAAGGAATCTATTTCGCTGCCAAGAGTGGCCGCATGTGCGCCGAACAGATCGTGGCAGCCAGCAGCTCTGGAGCAACGATTCCCACCGAAAAAGATCTCAAGGTCTACATCAAGAAGTGGGACCGCAAATACGGTGCCACCTACAAAGTTCTTGAGCTTCTGCAAAACATCTTCTATCGCAACGACGCTGCCCGCGAGGCCTTCGTTGAAATGTGCGATGACAAAGATGTGCAGCGTCTCACCTTCGACAGCTACCTCTACAAGCGGGTGGTGATGATGAACCCGTGGCAGCAGATCAAGCTCACCCTGCTCACCCTCGGCTCCGTGCTTCGCGGCCAGGCGCTGGCCCCCGCCGGCTACCAGCCGGTGAAGAGCGCTGTCCGCACCCAGGCAGAGATGGAGCTCTTCGCCGCCACCGGTTCCCTGCAGCCCCGTCAGGCTGAGGGGCTGGCCGCCGACATCGCCCCCACCCCGTCAGCGGCAGGGTCCGTCGTGACCGAAGCCGAGGAACGGGAACCTGCCCTGATGGGTCACTGAACTGGCTACTCAGCGCCTCACTTCAGTGCCTCACTGGGGCTCTGCCCAAATCCAGGGGGAGTCTTGGTGGTCCTTTGTCCTTGAAAGGCAGCGCCGATCACCCATCAAGGGCACTGAAATCGGCGAGCACCTCTGACTGATTGGTGAGGACCGCCAGCAGATTCAGCCGGTTGGTGCGCACGGCGATGTCGTCGCACATCACCATCACGCTCGTTTCGCCATCGAAGAAGGCCGCCAGCGCTCCCGCACCCTGGCCGAGGGCTGCGGCGAGACCGCTGTAGTCGATGCTGCCGGCCTCTCCGCAGGCCAGCGGCTCAATGTCCTGCACCACTGCCAGCAGTTGCGCTTCGCTGCTGGCAGTGAAGCAGGCTGGCTCCACCACGCCATCTGCGCGTAGCACCTGGCCGCTGAGCTCGCTGTGCTGCGCCAGCCGCGCCGCACGCTGCACCACGGCCTGAACCTCCTTGAGGGCGCCGCTCGCCCGAAGGTCCGCCAACACCTGGGTCCGCTCCCAGGCGTCGATGGGTTGGCGCAGCAGGCGTTCCCCTTGGACCGTGGCACCCGCCACCGCCCTTACCAGGTCAGCATCGAAGCCTTCCTCCTCCAGCTGGGCCACCAGCCGCTGGCGCAGAAACTCCTGCAGCTCCAGTGACAGGGCGACGGAATCCACCCCAAGGCCTGGCAGCAGCGCCTGCCAGTGCGCCGTGGCGCCCTGCAGCAGCGCGTTCAGATCAAGGCGCCAACCCTGGGCGTGGAGCACCTGCAGCAGCCCGTTGGCGGCCCGCCGCAGCCCGTAGGGATCGGAAGACCCGCTCGGCCGCTCCCCTTTGGCGTAGATGCTGAGCAGCAGCTCCAGGCGCTCCGCCATCGCCACCACCGCTCCGGCAGCGGAGCTGGGCAGGCGATCGCCGGCACCACGCGGCAGGTAGTGCTCCAGCACAGCCAGGGCCACGCCGCGCGATTTGCCTTCCTCCAGCACGTACTTCGCCCCGATCACCCCCTGCAGTTCCGGGAATTCGCCCACCATCTGGCTGACCAGATCGTGCTTGCAGAGTTCGGCGGCGCAGCGGGCGGTTTCGGCGTCGTCGTCCGCTAACGCCAGTGCCTCCAACAGGGTGTTGGTGAGCCAGCAGATTCGTTCGGCGCGCTGTTTCAGGCTGCCCAGGCCTTCAGCAAACGTGACCCGCTCCAACTGACTGAGGCGGCTGTGACTGCTCACCCGGCGGTCTGCGTCCAGGAAGAAGGCGGCATCGGCCAGCCGCGCCCGCAGCACCCGCTCGTTCCCCCGGCGCACTGTTGAGGCCGCCGCCTCCAGGCCGTTGCCGATGCAGAGAAACCTGGGCAGCAGTAAGGACCGGGCCGAGAGCGCCAGAACATCCGCCTGGGCGCCCACAGGCTCCAGTGGCACATAGCGCTGGTGGGAACGCATCACCGTGCTCAGCACCTCGGGGGGCAGGGCAAGGAAGTGCGCATCGATGCTGCCTTCAATCAGCGAGGGGCTCTCCACCAGATCGACCAGCTCCTCGAAGAGCGCCTCCGGCAGATCGGGCCGGGCGCCGGCGGCGGTGGCTGCCGCCTCCAGCTGCTGACGGATCCACTGGGCGCGCAGCTGGCGGTCGACCTGTACCCCGGCGGCGGCCAGCTCCTGCCTGTAGGTGCACGCCGCCGTGATCGACACCTCCGACTGCACGAGTCGGTGGCCGCGGCTAAGGCGGCCGCTCTGGATGCAGGGATCGGTAGCCGGCAACTGCACGGGAATCACCCGCTCATCAAGCAGGGCCACCAGCCAGCGCACCGGCCGGCTGAAGCGACTGTCTCCCTGGCCCCAGCGCATGAAGCGCCTTCCCTGCAGGGCATCGATCCAGCCGGGAATCAGGCCGCTCAGCAGCTCGAAGGTGGGCTGCCCCTGCTGCCGCAGGCGGGCGAAGACGAACGGCCCTTTCGGGGTCTGGCGGACTTCAAGTTCGCTGGCGGCCACGCCGCAGCGCCGGGCGAAGCCGATGGCGGCGGGAGCCGGCTCCCCGTTCACGAAGGCCTGCTCCGCCGGTGGGCCCTTGCGCTCCTCTTCCTGATCGGCCTGGCGCTCCGGCAGGCCACTCACGCACACGGCGAGGCGGCGGGGCGTGCTGCTGCACCACAGCGACTCCAGCGGCAGCTTGTGCGCGCTCAGTGCCTGGCGCACCTGCTGCTCCAATTGAGGGAGGGCCATCCGGGCGAAATCCGCCGGCAGTTCCTCGGTGCCGATCTCCAGCAGGAACGTGGCCACGCAAGTGTCTCAACAGCCACCGACTGTATTGAACGCCAGTGACGACGCGGCTGCTTCGCTACCTTCAAACAACCTGGTAGCACCAACGTGACCGTGACCCCCAACCGTGTTCGCAAGTCCGTGGGGGAACGGGAGGCTGAGGGCGGCCCTTCAGAGGGTGGATCCACCAAGCCTGCAGCAGGGCAACCGTTGGCTGCCACTGGGCAATCAACGGCTGGGCAACCAGCGACTGCCAACGACCTGCCACCCACCAAGTTCGAGCTGCTCAAGGCGGCCAGCGGCCATCTCAAGGAGCCGCTGGCCACCGAACTGGAGAACGACAAGCCGTTCTTCACGGACGGCGCCGTCCAGATCCTCAAGTTTCACGGCAGTTATCAGCAGGACAACCGCGACAACCGCCAGAAGGGCCGTGAAAAGGACTGGCAAATGATGCTGCGGCTACGCAGCCCCGCCGGGCGCATCCCGGTGCCGCTCTATCTGGCCATGGACGACCTGTCCAACAACCTCGGCAACGGCACGCTGCGGGTGACCACCCGCCAGGCCTTCCAGATGCACGGCATCGCCAAGGCCGATCTGCGCGAGGTGATCGGCACGATTGTGCGCGCGCTGGGTTCCACGCTGGCGGCCTGCGGTGACATCAACCGCAACGTGATGGCCCCCGCTGCCCCCTTCGAGAAGGGGGGCTACCCCGCCGCGCGTCGGTTGGCGGATCAGATCGCCGATCTACTGTCGCCGGAGGCCGCCGAGGGCTCCTATCTCGACCTCTGGGTGGAAGGGGATCACAGCTACCGCTTCAAGCCCGACAAGCCGGTGCGTGAGGCACGCGAGCGCCAGCGCGAAGGAGCCCTGTTCAGCGGTGATGCCTCCGAGCCCCTTTACGGCGGCACCTACCTGCCGCGCAAGTTCAAGGTGGCCGTCACGGTGCCGGGCGACAACTCCGTGGATTTGCTCACCCAGGACATCGGCCTGGTGGTGTTCACCGATCCGAGTGGGCGCCTCAGGGGCTGCAACGCCTACGTGGGTGGGGGCATGGGCCGCACCCATAACAAGGACGAAACCTTTGCGCGCACTGCCGATCCGCTCGGCTACGTGGCTGCCGAGCATGTGCTCGATCTCGTCCAGGCGATCGCTGCCCTGCAGCGCGACCACGGCGACCGCCAGGTGCGGCGCCACGCCCGCATGAAGTACCTGATCCACGACCGGGGCATCGCCTGGTTCAAGCAGGAGCTCAAGCGCTATTTCCCCCATCCGATCCGCGGCCTGCAGAACGAGCCCACCCCCCGCCTCGCCGACTACCTGGGCTGGCATCGCCAGAGCGCCAATCTCTGGTTCGTGGGCCTGCCCCTGCTCTGTGGCCGCCTCGAAGGCGAGCGCAAGCAGGGGCTGCGAAAGCTGGTGGAGACCTACCAGCTGGAGGTGCGGCTCACTCCCAACCAGGACCTGCTGCTCTGCAACATCGGCACCCCCCAGCGCAGTTCGGTGCGCTCCGCCCTGGCGGAGCTCGGCTTCCAGGCCCCCGAAGCTCCCGATCTGCTGGCCCGCCATGCGATCGCCTGCCCGGCCCTGCCCACCTGTGGTCTGGCCATCACCGAATCGGAACGCATCCTTCCTGAGGTGCTCGATCGCCTCGATGCCCTGCTGCGGCGCCTGGAGATCGAGAAACCCGTGCTCGTGCGCATGACCGGCTGTCCCAATGGTTGCGCCCGCCCGTACATGGCGGAGATCGGTCTGGTGGGCAGCGGCGTGGAGCAGTACCAGCTCTGGCTGGGGGGCACCCCCAACCTCACCCGTCTGGCCAGTCCCTTCCTGGAGCGGATGCCCCTGGCGGAACTGGAGAGCACCCTTGAACCCCTGCTGCGGGGCTGGAAGGCGGCCGGTGGGCGGCGCAGCTTCGGTGAGCACGTGGCCCAGCTGGGTGATGTGGCCGTGCGTGAGGCCCTGGTCGGATGTTGATCCGGCCGCTGCGGCTCGCTCTTGTGCTCGCCGCCCTGTCCATGGCCGGGCCCGCAGCCCTCAGCCAGGACCGACGCACACCTGCCGTCCCGGTGCAGACGTTCGAGCCGGATCCCCTCACCTGCAAGCGCGACAACCTGCTGGCCGCCTACCGGCGCCAGCTCAACCAGTTCGCCAGCCAACCACCGAAGGTGCTGGCCCGCCTGCGGGAGGTGCAACTGGAGATGGGCGAGGCCACCTTGAAACGCTGCGCCGCTCTCGGCCATCTCAGCCGGCCGGAGGCGGAACAGATCTGGCGCGAGTTTCAGCTGATGCCGCTGCCCACCGCCACCGTGCCCTCTCCAGACCCAGCGCCTGTCCAGCGCCCGTAGCAGGCCTGCGCAGCGCCGCTGCGCCAGGCCCACAGCTGATCACCATGGCTGAAGTGCCACCACTCGTTGGGGTGCTGACTGAACCCAGCTGCCGCCATCACCGCCTGCAGCAGCAGCCGTCGCTGGTGCCAGCTCGCCGCTGGGCCGGTTGGATCCTCTGCGGCAGCGTCGGCGTAGTGCCCAGGCTCTGAGACCGCGCCGATCGCATCGATGTCCCCGCCCATTCCCAGCAGCGCGCCTGCCGGCCCGGCCAGGGTGAGATCCACGGCTGCCCCTGTGCTGTGCGGCGGCGGTGTGGCTGGATCGGCACTGGGCGGGGCCCAGAAGCGGCCCACCTCTGCGGCCACGGCCTCGCGCTCCGGCCCCGGCCGCTCGGGATCCACCCCACGGGCTCGGCATTCCTCCCGCAGTGCGTGCTCTACCATGAACGCCTGCACCGCCAGCGGCCGCCAGGCATCAAACACGGCCAGCCGCCAGCCATTCTGCTGCTGCTGCAGGGCGTCCTGAGCCTGCAGCAGACGCTCCACCACCCCCTGGCGCAGGCGGAAGGGGCAGCCGGCCTGGCCATAGGGGGCCCCGAGAGCCGCATAAGGGTGAGGCTCGAGCCGGAGCAGCTCGGGGGGGAGTGGGATCAGCGGTTCGCCGTTGTCTTCGATCGGGACCGAGCTCCAGGGACGCGGCACGGCGGCAGACCAGGGGACAGGCTCAATTCAAGCGAGCCGCTTCCGCCTGCCGCTGGCGCTGTTCGGCCAGGGCCAGGGCCAGGCCCGGGTGCCGCTGCAGCTCCGGATCCGCCGCCAGCAGCCCCTGCGCCACGGCCCGTGCCTGTTCCAGCACGGCGCCATCCTCCGTGAGGCTGGCCAGGGCCAGATCGGGCAGCCCCGATTGGCGCGTGCCGAGCACCTGCCCGGGGCCCCGCAGTTGCAGGTCCATTTCGGCGATCTCGAAGCCGTCGCTGCTGCGCACCAGCACCTCCAGCCGCTGACGGGCTTCGGCGTTGCGGCTGTCATTGATCAGCAGGCAGTGGGAGGCGGCGGCACCGCGGCCCACCCGCCCCCGCAGCTGATGCAGCTGGGCCAGGCCGAAGCGCTCGGCGTGCTCGATCACCATCACGCTCGCGTCCGGCACGTCGACACCCACCTCCACCACCGTGGTGGCCACCAGCACATCGCAGGCGCCGCTGGCGAAGGCAGTGATCGCCTCCTGCTTCTCACTGCTGGCCATGCGGCCGTGCAGCAGCCCCACCCGCAGCTGCGGGAACACCTCCTCGCTCAGCTGGCGGTGCACCTCCACCGCCGAGCGCAGGTCGAGCTTCTCGGATTCCTCCACCAGCGGCAGCACCACATAGGCCCGCTGCCCCAGTGCCACCTGCTCGGCGATCAGCCTGTAGGCCTCCTGGCGCTCCCCGCTGCGCAGCAGCCGCGTGCGGATGGGGGTGCGGCCGGGGGGCAACGCATCGATCTGGCTCACCTCGAGATCTCCGTGCACCGAAAGCGCCAGGGTGCGGGGGATCGGGGTGGCGGTCATGGTGAGCAGGTGGGGCTGGACATCCTTCCCCAACAGCCTGTCGCGCTGCCGCACCCCGAAGCGGTGCTGCTCATCGACCACCACCAGACCGAGCCGGGCGAACTGCACCGGATCCTCCAGCAGGGCGTGGGTGCCCACCAGCAGCTGCAGCTGGCCGTTCGCCAGGTCCTGCAGCAGCTCACGGCGCCGCCGCTGCGGAGTGGAGCCGGTCAGCAGCGCCGCGCGCACATGCAGCTGGGGCAGCCAGTCGCCGAGTTTGCGGGCATGCTGCTCGGCCAGCACTTCGGTGGGAGCCATCAAGGCCCCCTGGCAACCGGCTTCGATCGCCGTGAGCAGGGCGGCAATGGCCACCACGGTCTTACCGCTGCCCACATCCCCCTGCACCAGGCGTGCCATCGGCTGGCCCCGGGCCATGTCGGCGCGGATCTCCGCCAGCACCCGCTGCTGGGCGGCGGTGAGGGGGAAGGGCAGCAGCGCCAGGAAGCCGCCCACCAGGCTGCCGGCGCCCGTGTTCACCGAGAGCGGCGTGGAGGGCCGGCGGCTCTGCTGCAGGCGTCGCTGCAGCAGCCGCAACTGCAGCAGCAGAAACTCATCGAACACCAGCCGGTGACGGCTGGCCTGCAGATGATCCCGGTCGCGGGGATCGTGCAACCCCTGCAGCGCCTCCCCACGGCCCATCAAAGCTTCCCGCTGGCGCAGACTGGCCGGCAGGGGATCGGGCCAACGCACCGCCGCCTCCAGCACGACCCGCAAGGCCTGCCGCAAGCGTTCGGCGTTCAGGCCTTCGGTGAGCGCGTAGACCGGCAGCAGCCGGCCGATGCGATCGGAGCGCAGCGGCGCATCCGGGCGCTCCAGCACCTCCATCAGCGGATCCTGGAAGCAGGGGCCGTAGGGCGAGTCCTTGACCAGGCCGCTGGCCACCACCGTGCAGCCGGGCGGGAACTGGCGTTGCTGGGCTTTCAGCCAACCCGGCGTGCTGAAGCGCTTGCCGATCAGAAACCGGCTCACCCGCAGCCGGCCCGTGATGTCCTGCAGCTGCAGCTCCAGGATCGAGAGGTTGGGATTGCGCGGGCTGGCAAAGGCATGGCAGCGCTTCACCGTGGCGACCACGGTGGCCGTCTCGCCGGCGCGCAGGGCACCGATCCGCGCCAGGTTCGCGTAATCGACGTAGTCGCGGGGGTAGTGGCGCACCAGATCACGGGCCAGCAGCAACCCCATGGCGGCGAGCTGGGTGGCGGTCCTGGCGCCGATGCCACGGATCGCCCCCAGCGGCGTGTCGGGTTCGATGGCCGCCTGCCCCTTGCTTACGCCGCTGGTGCGTGCATCGCCGCTGGTTGCACCTCTGCTGCCTGCCGCAGGCGCGGGCGCCTCGCGCCGCGGCAGCCGCGGCGGCGCCACGGTGGCCGGTGGGTCGAAGGAGCGGCGCAGGGCATGCAGCCGCTCGCGGCACTGGCGCACCAGGGTCTGCCGGCGGGCGGGGCTGAGGCCGCTGTAGCCCTCAAAGCCGGCAGCCAGCTCGGCCAGGGCGCGTTGATCCTCCGGTCGCTGGGTCAGGCCGTCCGGTGGTTGGCGGCAGCTGCGGGCCAGGAAGGCGCTGAAGCACTCGTGGCGGCCCTGCAGGTCGCCGAAACCGCGTTCCGCCTCCACCCTCAGGGCCTGTTGCAGGGTGGCCAGCCAATCGCCCGCTGGCGAGCCCGGGGTCAGGGCTGAACCGGACCTGCCATCCGACTGTCCTGCAACCACTGCTGCTCCGCCTCCAGGGCGAGGGTGCGCCGCTGCCAGTGTCGGTAGTTCCGGGCGACCGTGCGCAGTTCGCTGCGCCGCTCTTCCAGCCGGCGCCGGCTGGTGCGCAGCCGCGGCTGCTCAGCCTCGAGATCAGGGCCGCGCAGCAGCAGACCGAACGCTTCCATCGGCGCGGCCATGCCATCGGTGCTGAAGGGCAGAGACAGGCGCAGCAGGTTGGCGGGAGCCGGCAGTGCTTCGATCTGCCCGCGCAGCACCGCATCCAGCAGGCTCGCCGGCAGCAGGCTGCGCGTGAGGCCCAGGCGCAGCAATTCGAGGTTGATCGCGTGCGAGAGATTGCGCAGACGCCGCTGCAGGGCGAGGTCGAAGGCGCCCCACCAGTGCAGCAGCTCCAGCGGCTGGCGCGGCAACAGATAGGGCGCCTCGCTGCTGTCGTCTGGGCCGGTAGGCGAGGCGGACGCTGATACGGCGCTCCCCTCGCTGTCGTCATCGAGATCCTGATCGCCGTCGTTGTCGGTGTCCCTGGCCGGAGCAGGCAGGCGCCCCATCGCCTCGCTGGCCATCGCGAACAGCGCCTGGAACACATGGGCGGGTTCGCCGCCGGCGTCGAAACCACTGGCGGCCTGAGTGGCGGCACGATCTCCCTGGCTGCCGCCTGAGCGGTTTCTGTGCCGGCGGTGGCTGCGGCCACCATCGTCTCGGACGTCGTCGTTTCGGCCTACACCGTCTGGATCGGCGTCGTCATCTTCGGGGTCGGCGTCGATGAGAGCGTCATCGTCGGTGTCGTCTTCGTCTGCGTCGTCGTAGCTCTGGGCGTCGTAGCTCCGCCCGTCGTCCGCATCGGCGCCGTCTGGATCGTGGTGGCCGCTGTGCGCGTCGTCCTCATCCTCGTCCTCCGTGTCGCCGCCGCCGTACGCAGCGGCGCGGCCGCCTTCCTCCTCGCTGCCGCTGGTGAGCGCGGCCAGGCCGGACAGCCCGCTCAGGCCCGGCAGGCCGGCGGCGAACAGATCGGCACTGAGCGGCAGATCCATGCCCAGCTGCACGGAACCGCGGGGCAAGCCCATCGCCTGGCCGGAGTCTTGGCCAGAGCCGTCGCCGGATGGGCCAGGGGTGTCATCGCCATGGGAAGACTCTGTAGCTTCCCCAGCGGCAGCAGCCATGGCGGCCAGCAGACGCCGCTGCTCCCGCCGCCGCAGGCGCTGCTGTTCAGAGCGCACCTGGCGTGCCAGCACGATCAGCTGCTCCACCGTGAGCAGAGCGTTGCAGCGCTGCACCAGTTGCTGCAGGCGCTGCTGCAGTCCAAGCCGCTCGGCGGTGTCGAGCGCCGTGTAGCGCGCCGGCACCACCTGGGTGGCCAGGTGAAAGGTGGCCTGCAGGACTGCCTGCGGCAAGCCGGCCCTCAGCACCTGGAGGTAGAGGGCCAGATCCCGATACAGGGCCTGATTGCTCTGCTCCATGCGCTGGCGCAGCTGGTGCAGGTGGGCCTGGGCTTCCGTCAGTGCCGTGGCGCTGGATTCCAAGGCTGACACTCCACGGAGAGGAGGACTCCGGCGGAGCCGCTCAAGCGCTCGGGCCGCTCATGGCCGCCACTTCAGCGGCGAAATCGCTGGCTTCGACTTGGATGCCCTCACCCAGGGTGTAACGGGTGAAGCGCCGCACCTGGATGTTTTCACCGACCTGACCGGCCACCTGCTTCACCAGTTCGGCCAGAGTGATCGCGCTGTCCTTGATGAAGGGTTGCTCCAGCAGCGCGAGCTCTTTGAGCCGCTTGCCGATGCGTCCCTCGACGATCTTCTCCTTCATCTTGTCGGGCTTGCCGGCAAGATCATCGCGGCCCATTTCGATGCTTTTCTCGCGCTCGACGATTTCCGGGGGGATCTCCTCGGTGCTCACGTATTCGGCGTTGGGGCAGGCGGCGATCTGCATCGCCACGTTGCGCAGCAGCTCCTGGAACACATCACCGCGGGCGACGAAGTCGGTTTCGCAGTTGAGTTCAAGCAGCACACCGACGCGAGCGCCGGTGTGGATGTAGCTGCCGATCGCCCCTTCCGCTGCTGTACGACCGGCTTTCTTCTCCGCAGTGGCAATGCCCTTCTGGCGCAGCCATTCGGCGGCCTTGGTCATGTCACCGGCGTTTTCGGCCAGTGCCTTCTTGCAGTTCATCATCCCTGCGCCGGTTTTTTCGCGCAGTTCCTTGACGAGCTTTGCTGAAATCTCAGCCATGACAGAAACGGAGGGGGAGAAGGGAGAGGGAGTGAAGAGGCTGAGGGAGGCGGAGGAGGGCTTCAGCCCTCGTCGTCGTCGCGGGGTTCCTGGGCCCCATGGCGACCTTCGTTGATCGCATCGGCCAGGCGGCCCAGCACCAGCTGCACGGAACGCACGGCGTCGTCGTTGCAGGGGATCGGCACGTCGGCCAGGTCGGGGTCGCAGTTGGTGTCAAGCATCGACACCAGGGGAATGTCGAGTTTGCGGCACTCCAGAACGGCGTTGGTTTCGCGGCGCTGGTCCACCAGCACAACCACATCCGGCAGGCGGCGCATGTTCTTCAGACCACCCAGATACTTCTGCAGCCGCTCCAGCTCGCGCCGCAGCACGGCCGCTTCCTTCTTCGGCCGCATGGCGATGGCGCCGGAAGACTCCATCCGCTCCAGATCCTTGAGGCGATCGATGCGGGCGCGCATCGTGCTCCAGTTGGTGAGCATGCCGCCCAGCCAGCGCTGGTTCACGTAGGCGGCGCCGCAGCGGGCAGCCTCCTGAGCAATCACTTCGGAGGCTTGTTTCTTGGTGCCCACGAACAGGAACCGCTTGCCAGCGCGCGAGGCGCTGCGGGTCCATTTGTAGGCGTTGTTCATGCAGACGGCGGTCTGCACGAGATCGATGATGTGGACCCCGTTGCGCGCGCAATAGATGTAGCGCGACATCTTGGGATTCCAGCGGCGGGTTTGGTGGCCGAAGGGGGCACCCGCCTCCCTCCTTTTGGGGAGGGGTACGACAGCCACGGGGGGGGAGGGGTTCGGGTTCGCCTCCCCCTGCCCGGGGTCAGCACGAAACGACTCGAGAAAGAGGCGCCCTTGATCGTGTGAACACCCGAAACGGACAGGTGTGCGGTTTGTGGGGACCACTCAAATTACCAAACGGGCCTTCAGCGCAGCCCTGCGGCCCTTGCTTCCCGGTAAAGAGCCCGCACGCCAAGCCGGTTGAGTGGCAGCCGCAGCAGCTCCATCGCCAGCCCCGGCTGGCCGCGGCGGATCAACCAGGCCAGCAGGGGCCGCAGCGTGCGTTCGTTGACCAGCCCGCCGAGGGTGAGCACCTCCCACAGCAGCCGGTGCAACCAGGTGAACTGGATGATGAAGCGCACCCTGCGGGTGGGGTGCTTCCGGTAGAACACCAGGCCCATGCGCGCCCGTTCCTGCTCGATGCGCACCAGATCGGGCAGTTGTTCCAGGCGCAGGGCCGGATGCCAGTGATACCCCGCCGCTGCAGGGCAGCGCACCAGCTCCACCCCGAGCTGCCTTAGCCGTTCGCCCAGTTCGAGGTCTTCCCAGCCGTAGAGCCGGAAGCCGGTATCGAACAGGCCGGCCTGCTCCAGCAGTGCCCGGTCGATCGCCACATTGCCGGTGGCGAAGTAGGCCCACGAGAGATCGCTGAGCTTGTGGGGTTCGCTGCGCGGGTCCTCGAAGTTGGAGGTGTTGATCACCGCGCCGTAGGTGAAGCAACGGCGGTGGCCGTGCCGCTCCCAGTAGGCGACCAGGGCCTCGGCATGGGCCAGCAGGAAGCCGTCATTCACCACCAGGTCGCTGTCGATGAACACGATCACATCGCCGCGGGCATGGGCGACGCCCCGATTGCGCCCTTCCGCCGGACCGCCATGGTCCTGTTCCACCAGCCGCACGTGGGGGAAGCGGCCGGCCTCCTGGCGCAGCCAGGCGGGGGTGTCATCGGTGGAGCCGTCGTCGACCACCACCACTTCGTAGGCCTCGATCGGGGCTCCGAGCCGCTGCTGCTCCAGCGCGGTGAGTGCCTTCTCGAGGATGGGCCGGCGGTTGTAGGTGGGAATGACGACGCTGAGAAACATGCGCCTGAAACGAAGGGAGGACGGGGGAAGCCGGAGGGGAGGGCGAATCGAGAGGCAAAAAAAGGGACCCCGCAGGATCCCTTTCCATTGATCAAGGGGCGTGGCGCGACGGCTCAGTCGGCGGCGCCACCGTTGTTGGCGGTGCCGGTGACACCGTTGCCGGCACCTTCACCGCGACCGTCGTTGCGGAGCTTGCGCTTCTTGAATTTGCGGGCGTAGGAGCGGTTACGTTCCTGCTTTTCCTTTTTGAGGTTCCGGCGTTTCGCCATGGACGACCTGGGTACGGGAGATCGTTCACTCTAGCCAATGGGTTCCGAGCGGCTTCAGCTCGCCCAGCCAGCACTGCCCTTTCGCACGGCCCTGGATCGCCGTCGTTTCAGACGGCCCAGTTTCACTGCGGCAGCTCAGCTGAAGCTCATGGCAGCAGATCACCGCCGCAGCTCACAGCTGTAGTCAGCTGCTCCGCTGGAGCGCAGCTTCCGGGCCCCCTCAGTGCGCTGTCGCAGCGATCGCCAGTGGCGCGGACGACAGGCGACCGTCTTCCATTTTCACGAGCCGGTCGGCCACATCAAGGATGCGCGGATCGTGGGTGACCATCAAAACGGCGCACTGTTGCTCGCGCGCCAGGCGCTTCAGCAGTTCCACCACCTCGCGGCCGCTCTGGCTGTCGAGGGCGGCGGTGGGTTCATCCGCCAGCAGCAGGCGTGGATGGGTGGCCAGGGCCCGGGCGATCGCCACCCGCTGCTTCTGACCGCCCGAGAGGTCGTGGGGCAACTTGCCCAGGTGATCGCCGAGCCCCACGGCCCGCAGCCATTCGCGGGCCTGGTCGCGGCGGGCGCGGTAGCCAAGCCCCGGCAGCAGATCCGCCCCCATCTGCACGTTCTGCTCGGCCGTCAGGCAACGCAACAGGTTGTGGCCCTGAAAAATCATGCCGATGCGGCGCCGCAAGCGCTGCCGCTCGCCGCGGCCACTGTTCTCCAAGGCCTGGCCCAGCACACGCACGTGGCCCTCCTGCACCTGGCGCAGCGCCCCCACCAGCGTGAGCAGCGTGGTTTTCCCGCATCCCGACGGGCCGGTGAGCAGCACCACTTCGCCCGGGTCGATGCGCAGATCCACGTTCTGGATCACCTGCCGGCGCATCGTTCCCTTGCCATAGGAATGGCAGAGGCCGCTGATCTCCACCATGGCCGAGGCGTTGGCGCCGGCATCGGCTCTGCCGTAGTCGGCTGGGCTCGTGACGGTGCTGGTGACGGGGGACATCGGCGCAGGGCTCAGAAGATTTCGGCAGGATCGGCATCGCCGAGCTTGCGCATGGCCAGGGCTGCGGAGCCCATGCACATCACCAGGATCAGGCCGAAGATCAACAGGGAGCGGTTGGCTTCCATCCCCACCGGCAAGCGCGTGGCGGAGCGCACCAGGTGGTAGAGGCCAGTGCCGGCGGCGTAGGCCGGCACATAGCCGAGCACGGCCAGCAGGATGCCCTCCCGGGCCACCACCCCCAGCAGGGTCACAAGTGGGTAGCCCATCGCCATCAAGGTGGCGTACTCGGGCAGGTGGTCGCTGACGTCGCTGTAGAGGATCTGGTACACGATCACGCAGCCCACCACGAAGCCCATGGCGGCACCGAGCGTGAAGATGAACCCGATCGCGGTGCTGGTGCGCCAGTAGTCCTTCTCGGCTTCCTCGAACTCCTGCTTGGTGAACACTGTCACGTCGGCGGGAAGTCGCTCCCGCAACCGCTGTTGCACCACCTCTGGGGAAGCGCCGGGCCGAAGGCGGATCAGGCCCAGCTCGATCGCCCCCGGCGGGGTGTTGGGTTTGAGCCGCAGCAGGGTTTCGGTGCTGGTGATCAGGTTGCCGTCGGCGCCGAAGGAGGGGCCCAGGGCCACCAGGCCCGCCACCCGCACCCGTTTGCCATCCACCTCGGTTTCCACCGTCTTCCCTTCGCGGAACCACGGACCCACCGGCCCGAACTCCGGCCTTGAGGCCTCATCGAACAGCACCCGGTCGCGCTGGGTGAGCAGCTTCGCCTTGGCTGCCAGGCCCGGGTCGGTGAACAGGGGATCGTTCGGCTCGAAGCCAAGCGCCAGGATCTGACGGGTGGCGAGCGTTTCAGGGTTGCGCCACAGCAGGAAGCTCCAGTGCACCGGGGTGATCCCCTGCACCGCAGGGTCACCGAGGGCCTGCACGAGCCGGCGGCGCGGAAAGCTCGACATGCTGATCGAGCTCATCGTGCGCGGGCTCATCAGCACCAGGTCGGCGTCGAACAGCCGGTGGATTGTGATGCTGGCGTCGAACAGGCCGTCGCGGAAGCCCAGCTGCATGAACATCAGGATGCCCGCGAAGCTGATCCCCGCCAGCGCCACCAGCAGCCGCATGGGCTGACGGGTGAGCAGCAGCCAGGCCAGGGGGATGCGCCGGGCGGCCCAGAGATCCCCGAGCAAGGGGACGCGCATCACGGCAGGCTCCGGCTCATGGGTCGAAGCGGGTGATCGTCTTGGTTCCGGTGAGGTTGCGCACCTTCGCGGTATCGGCCGGATCCAGCGCGAGCCGCACCTCCACCACCCGCGCGTCGGCATCGCCGGTGGGATCGGTGGCGAGCACCTCCCGCTGCTGCACCTGCGGACTGATCCGGATCACGCGGGCGCGCAGGCTGCCATCGAAGCCGCCGTTCTCGCTGCTGATGCTGGCGGTCTGGCCGAGCTTCACCCGGCGGATGTCGCTCTCGTACACCTCGGCCACCACTTCCATGCGGTCGCTGGCACCGATCTGGAGGATGCCCTTGTCGCCGGGCCGCTCGCCCGCCCGGGCTTCGACGTTCAGAACGGTGCCGCTGATCGGAGCACGCAACTCACTGTTCACCAGATCGGTTTCGGTGCGTGCGATCTGATCAAGGGCTTCACGCAGGTTGCCCTGCAGCTCCAGCAGCGTGAGTTCGCGCGTTTCCAGTTCGGAGGCGGCGACGGCGCCATTGCGGGCGAGCTGGCGGTAGCGGTTCACTTCACGCTCCAGCACAGCGACCCTGCGGTTCAAGTTGGCGATGCGGCTGCGCTCCAGGCTGCGCCGGGCCAGCAGCGAAGGGCGATTGTCGAAGCGCGCCAGCAACTGCCCCGCCGCCACGCTGTCGCCCTCCTGCACCAGCAGCTCGGAGATGCGGGGGCTGCCGCCCATCTCCGACATCGGTGCCGCCAGATTGCGGATGTCACCGGCCGGTTCGAGCCGGCCCAGCGCCGAAATGGCATCCACCACGGCAGGCCGGCTGCTGGCGACGGGTGCCGGCGTGGGGGCCGGCTTCGGGCGGAACTGCCAGGCCACCGCAGCCACGCCCGCCACCACGAGCGCCGCGATCGCGATGCGCAGGGCGCGGGGACGGCCGGGAGTCAGGGAAGCTCCGGCGGATCGTCGAACAGAAGCTCCTCGATGTACCGGTCGGCCCACGCTGGGCTGAAGGCCTTCTCCAGCACCCGCCGCGTCTTGTCGTTTCGTTTCTGTTGCTGGCAATACGACAGCTGACCGTGATACCGAGCAACCGTAGCTGGATCGTCCCACGATTGAAAGTGGGCGGCCTGGGCTGCGGCCGAGAGCACCGCCAGAAAGCCCTGCACTTCTTCAATGAACCAGCCCTCCTCCTGGGCGGTTGCCGGGCGCACGAACCGCACGTAGGGCGAGAAGATCGTGCCCCAGGGCGGCAGCTCCCGTGGCTGGCTGAAGGGATGCACCGGCAGGGCCGCCAGGGCCCCGGCGATGCCCTCCGGCAGCGCACCGCGGGTGGGGGAGAGATCGGCGATCGCGGCGGACACCCCCGCCGGCCCGGCCACGATGTCGGCGCCGAACACCGGCAGATCGGCGCGGGGATCAGGGAAGTAGACGCAGTGAAGGATCTGCAGACCGGCCCCCAGCCGGGCGGTTTCCAGATGCAGCTTGCGCAGGCCGCGGCAGCGGCGCAGCTCGTTGTGGATGAACAGCCGCTCGCCATCGAGGCTGCCGCTGATCGCCTCCAGGTCGTCGGCGATCGCCAGCGGCTCCAGCTCTGGCAGCGCCTGCCAGCTGCTGCGGATCGCTGCCGCCAGCGTGTCCACCAAGGGGTGCACCCCGCCGGTGGCTGGGATCGTGGCGCTCGCCAATGCAGCCTCAGCCAGCAGAATGCTGATCTTCCCACGGCCAGGATCTGAACCGTTGAGCTCCCTGCCTGCCCTGCATGAGGCCCTGCCGACGCCCCAGGCCTTCCATCTCCAGAACGGCGTTCCGGTGGTGAGTGTGCGGCAGGAGCAGGCGCCGGTGGTCTGCCTGGATTTCTGGTGCCGCGCCGGCAGCGCCAGCGAGCAGGCGGCCGAATCCGGCCTGGCCCACTTCCTCGAGCACATGGTGTTCAAGGGCAGCGAAACCCTTGCCCCTGGAGCGTTCGATCAGCGCATCGAGGCGCTCGGCGGCAGCAGCAATGCCGCCACCGGCTTCGATGACGTCCACTACCACGTGCTGATTCCACCGGCGGCGGCGGCGGAAGCCCTCGATCTGCTGCTGGATCTGGTGCTGCACCCGCGCCTGGAGGCCTCCGATTTCGACATGGAGCGCCAGGTGGTGCTCGAAGAACTCGCCCAGAGCGAAGACCAGCCGGAGGACGTGGCCTTCCAGCGGCTGCTGGCGCTGGCCTGCCCAGGTCATGCCTACGGACTGGCGATTCTCGGTGAGCGTGAGGCCCTCACCCGCCACAACCCCGAGCGCATGGCTGCCTTCCACCGGCGCGGCTACCGGCCCAGCGCCTGCAGCCTGGCGGTGGCCGGTGCCCTCGATGGCCTGGATCTCGAGGCCATGGTGGCGGGCAGCGCCCTGGCCGACCTGGCTGATCCTGCAGGCCTCTCCGCCAGTGCCGGACCCGGCGAGCCCCCTGCTACCGCCACACCAGCCACCCCATCGGCCCCTGCTTCTGCGCCCTCGGCCGCTCCTGCCCCAGTCCTCGCGCTGCAGCCCGGCCGCCACACCCTCCGGCTCCCTCGCCTGGAGGCGGCCCGCCTGCTGATGGTGTGGCAACTGCCCGCCGCTGCCGATCTGGAGGCCACGGCCGGCGCTGACCTGCTCACCACCCTGCTGGCGGAGGGACGCCGCAGCCGTCTGGTGCAGCGGTTGCGGGAGGATCTGCGCCTGGTGGAAAGTGTTGACCTCGATCTCAACGTGCTCGAGGCCGGCAGTCTGGCCCTGCTCGAAGCCGTCTGCGAACCCGATCAGGCGGAGGCTGTGGAGGCGGAGATCGGCAAGGTCTGGCAGGAGCTCAGCGTCACGCCCCCCAGCACCAGCGAGTGGGAGCGGGCCCAGCGGCTGGTGGCGAACGGCTATCGCTTTGGTCTGGAGGCGGCTTCGCCGGTGGCGGGGCTGATCGGCAACCAGAGCCTCTGGGGGCGGCTGGAGCCCCTGCAGGAGCCGCTCGAACGGCTGCGGCTCTGGACGCCGCAACGGCTGCACGCTGAGATCCTGCCCCTGTTCGCCCCTGAGCGCGCCTGCCGTGTGCTGGCCCTGCCCGCATGAGCATTCCTCCCATCCCCCCCCTGCCGGCGCCTGACACCTTCACCCTGAGCAGCGGCTGTCCGGTCTGGGTGAGCCGGCGCCCTGGCCCGGCGATCCTGTCGGCGCGCCTTTGGATCAGGGGCGGCAGCGCTGCCGACCCGCCCGGTGAGCGGGGTCGCGCCCAGCTGCTGGCCGGCCTGCTCACCCGCGGCTGCGGAAACCTCAGTGGCGAGGCGATTGCCGATCTGGTGGAGGGCCTCGGCGATGAACTGCGCTGCGAAGCCAGCGAAGACGCCCTGGTGATCAGCCTCAAGTGCGCCACGGCCGATGCCTCTGCCGTGCTGCCGCTGCTGCACACCATGGTGCGCAGCCCGTGGCTGGCGCCGGATCAGCTCAGCCTTGAGCGGCAGCTCAACCTGCAGACCCTCGCCCGCCAGCGGGAAGATCCGTTCCAGCAGGCCCACGATCTGTTGCGCCGCCAGCTCTACGGCCAGGGGGGCTACGGCCATGACCCCCTGGGTGTGGACGATGAGCTCGCCGCCGTGGAGCGGCCCCGGTTGGCGCAGGCCGCCGCCGGGCTCGGCTCGCAGGGGGCGGTGCTGGTGATGGCGGGCCAACCGCCCGAGGCGGTGCGGGATCTGCTGGAGGTGGCGGATGAGGGTCAGGAACCCTCTCCCTGGACCACCTTTGCGCCGCAGCCCGGCGCCGGCCCCGCAGGCTGCGGCGGCCCTGAGCTGGTGACGGTGGAGCAGGACACCGAGCAGCTGGTGCTGATGCTCGGAGCCGCCACGGTGCCCCTGGCCGATCCCCGCTCCCTGGCTCTGCGCCTGCTGCAGTGCCATCTCGGTGTGGGCATGTCCAGCCGGCTGTTCGTGGCCCTGCGCGAAGAGCACGGCCTTGCCTACGACGTGGGTGTGCACCTGCCGGCTCGCCGCGGGGCCGCCCCGTTCGTCTGCCACCTCTCCAGTTCAGCCGAGCGGGCGGCGCTGGCCACCACCGAGCTGCTGAACGAATGGCAGCGGCTGCTGGATCAACCCCTCACCCTCCCGGAGTGGCAGCTCGCCCTCGCGAAGTTCCGCGGTTCCGCTGCGGTTGGCCGCCAGACGGGTGGCCAGGTGGCCGATCGCCAGGCGCTGGTGCTCGGCCATGGCCTGCCCTGGTCCTACGCCGATGAGGCGGTGGTCCGCGCCGAAGCGCTCACCCCCCACGCCCTGCAGCAAGTGGCGCGCAGTTTGCTGGCAGCCCCCAGCCTCAGCCTGTGCGGTCCAGCTGGCGCCCTCGCCATGGCGGAACGGGCCTGGGCCGCTCACCCGTTGGGGCGTTCGGCAGGGGGGTCCGTGTCAGCGGCGGCGCAGAGCTGATCGGGCTCCAGCAGAAAGGTGCCACGCCGAAAGCGCACGGCCAGCTGTCCCAGTGCTCTGAGGCTCACCACCTGACCCACCTCTCCGCTGTCCACCAGATCGGGCGGTCGCAGCATCGGCATCGGGTCGGCGGTCTTGAGATAGGCCGGCCGCTCGCCCAGCTGCACCAGGGCACCGACGGCATAGGCAGGGGATGGCGGTTCGTCCATTGGCAAGGCTGTGCAGCTGCCCCCCACTACAGCAGGATGGAGCCAACCAGATCTCCCTTGCTTGCGGGCCTTAGCCAACTGCAGCGGCGCCATCGTCGGACTTCTGCTGATCATCAGCGGCGGCCTGATCCGTGTCGCCGTTGCCATGCCCTTCGTGGATGGGGGTTACGCCCTGCGCGAACTGCCGGTCACCGCACAGGTGCCGGCCCTGTTGCTCACTGCCCTGGTGTGCGGCCCACGGCCGGCCCTGCTGGCGGCGGTGGCCTACCTGAGCCTTGGCCTGCTGGTGCTGCCGGTGTTCCACACCGGTGGCGGCATGGCCTACCTGCTCGATCCGGGCTTCGGCTTTCTGGCCGGTTTCATCCCGGCCGCCTGGCTGAGCGGCCGCCTGGCCAGCCAGCCCGGCATGGGCGAACTGCTGCGCCTGATGGGGGCGGCGCTGTTCGGCCTGGGGGTGATCCAGCTATGCGGCCTCGCCTACCTGCTGCTCGGTGGACTGGTGGGCCGCTGGGGAGGGGGCCTGGGCGATCTGCTGCTCGCCTACAGCCTCGGTCCGCTGCTGCCCCAGCTGATGCTCTGCTGCGCCGTGGCAGTGCTGGCCGTGCCGCTGCGCCGGCTGCTGCTGGTCAGCTCGTGAACGGGGGGCCGTCATGAGCCTCGCCGGCCATCGCCGCCGCGCCGCCTGGATCACCGCCCTGGTGGTGCTGGTGCTCGATCAGGCCAGCAAGGCCTGGGCCCTGTCGGCCCTCTCCGGCACCTCCAGCAGCCCGTTGCTGCCCGGTCTGCTGCGCCTGCGCCTCGTCTTCAACACCGGCGCCGCCTTCAGCCTGTTCACCGGCTCCACCAAGGCGCTGGCGCTGGTGAGCCTGGTGGTAGCGATCGGCCTGGGGGTGTGGATCCAGCGCCAGAGCAGCCTGCGCCGCTGGCAGTGGCTGGGGGTGGGGGCGCTGTTGGGTGGTGCGCTCGGTAATGGCCTCGACCGCTGGCGGCTCGGCTGGGTGGTGGATTTTCTCGAACTGGTGCCGGTGCGCTTTCCGGTGTTCAACCTGGCGGATGTGGCGATCAACGTGGCCGTGATCTGCCTGGCGCTCGACCTGCTGGAGGAGAGCCGTGGTCGCGGGACTTGAGCGCCTCAAGCAGCGCCTGGCGCAGCCGCCCGAAGCGGGAGGCGCTGTGCTGGAGGTGTTCCTCCCCGGTCAGCCCTCACGCCGGTTGGCCCTCTACGGCGGCCTCTATCGCATCGGCCGCGATAACCGCCTGGAGGTCGGCATCGACCATCCGGCGGTGAGCAAGCAGCACGCGTTGCTGGAGCAGGTGGGCGGTGACTGGCTGATCCGCGATGACAACTCCACCAACGGCCTCTATTGGCGCGGCAGCCGGGTGACTGCACTGCTCCTGCGGGACGGCGACGTGGTGCGGCTCGGCCCGCCCTCGGAGCCGGGGTTGCCAGAACTGGTGTTCCAGCGGCGACCCATGCCCCGGCTGCTGCGCCTGGCCCGGGCCGGCACCTTGGCATTGGCTGGCGCTGCCGGGGCCGGCCTGCTGCTGCTGGGTCTGTCAGCGCTGCAGTTGCCGCTGCGCGGCAGCCTGGCGCCGGTGCGGGGCCCGCTGGCCCTCTACGACCGCGCCAACCGGCCCCTGCAATCAGCCGATTCGCGCGAACACCGCGAGAACAAGAACCTCTCCGATTTCCCGCCGGTGCTGCGGGATGCGCTGCTGGCCAGTGAGGACAGCCGCTTCTGGTGGCATCCGGGGGTGGATCCGATCGGCACCGGTCGCGCCCTGGTCACCAACCTGCTGGGCGGGCGCGTGCTGGAGGGGGGCAGCACACTCACCCAGCAGCTGGCCCGCAGCCTCTACCCCGACCAGGTGGGGCAGGGCGAGACCCTGGCCCGCAAGTGGCGCGAGCTGCTGGTGGCGCTGCAGCTGGAAGCCCGATTCAGCAAGAGCGAGCTGCTGCTCAGCTACCTCAACCGGGTGTATCTGGGCGTGGGCTGGGGCTTCGAGGATGCCGCCCGCAGCTACTTCGGCAAACCCACCGCCAGGCTCGATCTGGATGAAGCGGCCCTGCTGGTGGGTCTGCTCCCTTCGCCGAACGGCCACGATCCCTGCTCCAATCCCCAGGCGGCGCTGGACGCGCGCAATGCCGTGCTCGCCAAGATGGCCGACACGGGAAAGATCAGCGCCGATCAGGCCCGCCAGGCCCGCCGCCGGCCGATTCAGCTCGGCCCCAAGGCCTGCCGCAGTGGCCAGGGACGCCCGGCGCCCTTCTACACCGATCAGGTGCGCGCTGATCTGGAAACCCTGGTGGGTGCGGAGGTGGCCGTGGAGGGCAACTTCCTGGTGGAGACCCACTTTGATCCGGCGTTGCAGCAGGTGGTGGAGCGCCAGCTGCGGCGGGCCCTGGCCCGCGGCGGCGCCTCGGAAGGGGCGGTGGTGGTGCTCGACAGCCGCAGCGGCGGGATGCTGGCGATCGCCGGCGGCCGCGATTACCGACGCAGCCAGTTCAACCGGGCCAGCATGGCCCTCAGGCAGCCCGGCAGCACCTTCAAGCTGTTCACCTACGTGGCGGCGCTGGAGCGTGGTGCCAAGCCCGGCGATGGCATCGACTGCGGCCCGCTCACCTGGGCGGGGCAATCCTTCGCCAGCACCTGCCGCGGCGCGATCAGCCAGCGGCAGGCCTTCGCGATGAGCAGCAACACCGCCGCGCTGCGGCTGGCCCGCCGCGTCGGGCTGGAGGCGGTCGAGCAGACGGCCCGAGACCTCGGTATCACCTCGCCACTGCATGCCGTTCCCGGGCTGGCCCTTGGCCAGAGTGAGGTGGTGCTGACCGAGCTCACCGCCGCTTACGCGGCTTTGGTCAACGACGGGGTGTGGCATGCGCCCAGCACCATCCGCCGCCTCACCGATGCCGAAACCTGTGCCGGCCTCGACAGCGCCCGCTGTCGCGAGCAGCGGGCCCGTACTGCCAGAAGCGTGAGCCCGGGCCGGCAAGTGGTCAAACCCCAGACGGCCAAGGCCATGCAAGGGATGATGCGCGCGGTGGTGCGTTCCGGCACCGGCACTGCCGCCTACCTGGGTGGCAACGAGGGTGGCAAGACCGGCACCACCAACGAGGCGCGTGACCTGGTGTTCGTGGGCTTCGAACCGCGCCGGCACATGGTGATGGGCATCTGGCTCGGCAACGACGACAACCGCCCCACCGGTGGCTCCAGCGCCCAGGCCGCTGCCCTCTGGGGCGACATCATGCGGGCGGCGCCCAGCGGCACCCCAGCCGCCGTCGCCCGGCGCTGATGCCCCGCTTCCGCCTCTGGATCTGGCTGGCGGTGGCGCTGGCCGCCGTCGTGGCGGCCTCCGTGCTGATCCAGGCCGTCAACAATCTGCTCTGGCAACTCAGCTACCTGCTGCCGGCCTGGCTGGTGGGCCCGGTCACCCTGCTGTTGATCGGTGGTGGTGTGCTGCTGGTGGCCCGCTTTGCCGGCCCCTGGCTGCTGGCCTGGAGCCGCCGCCCCCAG
>NZ_JAGQBN010000016.1:0-76557 GCF_024345655.1 Synechococcus sp. Lug-A
CGCTGGTGGCCGAGCAACGGCAGCAGCAGGGGGGCCTGCTGGGGAGCGCGCGCCAGCGCCTGCCGCAACAGCTCGGCGCAGCCGGCCTCGCGCCGCCGCCCGATCCGCTCGCCCAGGGCCGGATCTGGCGGGTCCTGCCGCAACCACCAGGCCAGCAGCCGGGGCGCACTGCTGGAATCCAAACGCTCGGCCAGCACGGTGAGCAGGTCGGCCTCCGCGGGCACGCTGCCCGCTTCCAGCGCCGTGAGCCAGGGGGCCAGCTCCAGCTGCGGCCGGCGCCGGAGTTGCTGAAGCCACGGCCAGCGGGCGGGATCACCCGCCGGTGGCAGCTGGGCCGGATCGCCGCTCGGATCGCCGTCGCGAGGCAGCATCGGGTTCGCGGTGGCTGGCTGGTTGGCTGTTCTAGCAATCAGGAGCCTGCGCCACCGGCCCACTGCGGGTCAGGCCGGGAGCGCCCGCGGCCGGGCGCCGAACCGCTCCACCAGAATCTGCTCCAGCGCCTCGGGCAGCTCGCTGAGCGGAATGCCCTTGTCATGCAGCTCCGCCAGCCGGGGATCGGCCGCCATCGAGCCGCCCAGGAACACCTTCACCGCTTCCACCATTTCGCCGTCCTTGCGGGCCTTGGCCCCCATCAGCCCGATCGAGCCCATGTAGGGCTGGCCGCAGGCATTGGGGCAGCCGGTCCAATGGGTGCGCACGCCATGGGGCACCTCCAGGCGCCGCTCCAGTTCCTCCACCACCGCCTGGGCCGTGCTCTTGGTGGGGATCAGCGCGAAGCTGCAGTAGCGGTTACCGGTGCAGCTCACCGCTTCCGCCGCCAGCGCACCGGGATCCACACGGAACTGCTGCAGCAGCGGTTCGGCCAGCAGTGCCTCCAGCTGGTCGCCCGGCACATCGGCGATCAGGGCGTTCTGGCTTTCGCTCAGGCGCAGCCCGCCGCTGCCGTAGGTGCGGGCCAGCCGGGCCAGGTCGCCCATCCCATCAGCGTGCAGCCGACCCATCGGCACATGCAGGCCCACCCAGTGCAGACCCGGCTGCTTCTGGGCGTGCACGCCACAGATGTCCCGCGGAGCGCGGCACACCAGATGGGAGCCGTCATGGGGCACCAGGGCGGCGGCATCAGCGCCGGCCACGGCGCCGTAGCTCTCCACCACCTCCGCCCGGTAGCAGTCGAGCCCGAGCGCATCGATCAGGTACATCAGGCGGGTCTTGTTGCGGTTGCTGCGATCGCCCTGCCGTTCGTAGTGACGCAGCACCGCGAGCGTGAAGGCCGGCAGCTGATCGGCCTGCAGCCACAACCCCAGCGGGATCGCCAGCTCGTTGCGCTGGGCTGAGAAGAAGCCGCCCACCATCACGGTGAAGCCCAGCGTGCCGTCGTGGAACGCGGGCAGAAAGGCGAGGTCGTTGTGCAGCAGGAAGGAGTCGGGGGCGCCGCCCACCGCCACGTTGAACTTGCGCGGCAGGTTGCGCGGACCGTCGGGCCCCAGCACCGCCGCCTGGATGCGGTCCACCAGCGGCCGGGTGTCGATGAACTCCTCGGGGTCGATGCCGGCCAGGGGGTTGCCGGTCACGTTGCGGGGGTTGTCGTGGCCCGACTGGCGGCTGGTCAGGCCCACCCGCTCGAGCGCCGCCATCAGCGGCGGCATGTCCTCCAGCAGCAGGCCGCGCAGCTGGATGTTCTGACGGGTGGTGATGTCGGCGCTCCCGTGGCTGCCGCAGCGATCCACGGCCTCTGCCAGCACGTCCAGCTGGTCGGCGTGGATCACGCCGTTGGGCAGCCGCAGCCGCAGCATGAAGCGCCCGGGCGTGACCGGCCGAAAGAAGATGCCCAGCCACTTGAGATGGATGGTGAGGGTGGCCTCATCGAGGGATTCCCAGCCGGCGGCGCTCAGTTCACTCAGCCGCGGCGCCAGATCCAGACCACAGAAGCCGGCCTTGGCCTGCTCCACCTTGTTGAGCGTCGCCATGGAGGGAAGGGAAACGAGAGGGGAAACACCGATCGGGCCGCCGGCCGCATGGCGCGGGAACCCCTGCAGAGTTCGCAGCGGGCCTGCGCATGCCTAATGATCGGAATCCTCACCCTTTCAGCCGGAGTGCCGAAGTCTTGTCGCAGGTGATACCGATTTCTGCCGTGAAGGGCGCCAGCGCCCCAGGCGCCGGCCGCCGCCCGGCGCTGGCGCCGGAGGTGATGCGCTTCCGCGAGCTGCTGGCCAAGGTGGGCAGCGGTGAGCACACCAGCACCGGCCTGACCCGCGCCGAGGCTCGCGAAGCCACCGATCTGATGCTGCTGGGGCCGGTGAGCGATGCCCAGCTGGGGGCGTTCCTGATCGCCCATCGCATTCGCCGGCCGTCGCCGCTGGAGCTGGCCGGCATGCTTGACAGCTACCGCGAGCACGGCCCGGTGCTGCGTACCCCCGGCCAGCGGCCGCTTTGCTTCGGGGTGCCGTACGACGGTCGCAGCCGCACCGCCCCGCTGCTGCCGCTGCTGGCCCTGCTGCTGGCGGCCGCCGGCCAGCCGGTGGTGCTGCACGGCGGAGCTCCGATGCCGGTGAAGTACGGCATCAGCCTCGCCGAGCTGTTCGCTGCCCTCGGCATCGACTGGCGGCGGCTCAGCCTGGCCGACCTGCAGCAGCGGCTTGAGATCCAGGGCCTGGCTCTCACCCACCAGCCCTGCCATTTCCCGGCCGCCGAACGGCTGCTGCCGATCCGTGAGGACATCGGCAAGCGGCCGCCGGTGGCCAGCCTGGAGCTCCTCTGGACCCCCCACCAGGGGGAGCACCTGCTGGTGAGCGGCTTCGTTCATCCCCCCACCGAGGCCCGCGCCTGGGAGGCGTTGGCCCACGCCGGCGAAACCGATCTGCTCACGGTCAAGGGGCTGGAGGGCTCCACCGACCTGCCCACCAGCCGCGCCGGCATCACCGCCCGGGGCCGCGATGGCGTGATCACCCGCCTGCTGGTCCATCCCCGCGACCATGGCCTCTGCGGCCCCGAGGTTCCCTGGCAGAACCTGGAGCTCTGGCGCGAGCAGGCGCTGGCGGCGCTGCAGGGCGAAGGACCGCTGGCGGAGTCGCTGCTGTGGAACCTGGGGGTGTACCTCTGGCTGGCCGAGCGCTGCGACAGCCTGCCGGCGGGGCTTGAGCAGGCCCGCGCCCTGCTGGCCGCCCGCTGCGGCGAAAAGCTGCGCCAGGATCTTGCCCCATGAGCCTGCCTGCGCGCGCCAGCCACGACCGCTGCTTCGGCTTTGAGGCCGATTTCGTCGCCGATCTGCGCTGCCTGCCGATGGCGGTGCGGCGCAAGCTTGATCTGGCGGGAGTGAAGCTCAAGCTCAGCCACTGGCAGGCCCTGGGCACCGCGGAGCGTGAGGGGCTGCTGGCCTGGCCCGATCAGCCCCTCGCGATCGAGGCCCTGCGCCAATGGCTGCTGCAACGCACGGCTGCCATGGCCGCCGGCCCGGCCCGGCCCCTGCCGCCGGCCCAGCTGGAGGCTCTGCCCAGTGCGGCCGACGGGGAGGCGCTGCCGGCGGTGCTGGCGGCGGCCTGCCGGCAGCTGGGCACGCCGCTCAACCTGGCGCAATGGCAGGGCCTCGATGAACTGCAGCGCTTCGCCCTGGTGAAGCTCAGCCATCCGGGCCATGAGCACCGCAACCTGCCGCGGGCGCTACAGGAATTCGGGCTGTCGTGTGGCTGAACGCTGCACAGTCCGGCCATCGGTAACAACCGGCACCATCAATCGGGCCCTGGCCGTGATGACGTAGGCGGGTTGGTCAGCCTGTGCGCCAACCTTGCCGGCTCGGTGCGCTTCGTTCATGAGGCCCGTCCGGATTGCGTGAATCGCATCCAGACCTTCGTGACACCCCAGCCCCATGCCGAATCTTTCGCGCCGTAAGTTCCTCGTGACCGCCGCCGGCACCACGGCCGGCGCCCTCTGGTTGAGCGCCTGCGGCGGCAAAAAGCCGGACAGTGCCTCAGCGCCGGCCGCCAGCGGCGGCGGCGGGGATGTGGAAGTGAAGGGCGCCACGCTCGGCTTCATCGCCCTCACCGATGCGGCGCCGGTGATCATTGCTCAGGAAAAGGGCTTTTTCGCCAAGCACGGCATGCCTGAGGTGAAGGTGGTCAAGCAGACCTCCTGGGCCGCCACCCGCGACAACCTGGAACTCGGCACCAAGGGCGGCGGCATTGATGGCGCCCACATCCTCACGCCGATGCCGTTGTTGCTCACGGCCGGCAAAATCACCAAGTCGAACCAGCCGCTGCCGATGGTGACGCTGGCGCGCCTGAATCTTCAGGGCCAGGGCATCTCCGCGGCCAAGGCTTTCCTGCCCGAAAAGCTCACGATCGACAACAAGGCCGGCCTGGAGGCGGCCGTGGCCGCTGCAGGCGCCAAAGGCAAGAAATTCAAGGCGGCGGTGACCTTCCCCGGTGGCACCCATGACCTCTGGATGCGCTATTGGCTGGCGGCCAATGGCATTGATCCCAACACAGCTGCCGACCTGGTGGTGATTCCGCCGCCGCAGATGGTGGCGAACATGCAGACCGGCACGATGGACACCTTCTGTGTGGGTGAGCCCTGGAATGGGCGCCTGGTCAACAAGAAGCTGGGCTACACCGTGGCCCAGACCGGTGAACTGTGGAAGCTCCATCCGGAGAAGGCCTTCTCCATGCGAGCCGATTGGGTGGAGCAGAACCCCAAGGCCACTCTGGCCCTGCTGAAGGGCGTGCTGGAAGCTCAGATGTGGTGTGATGATCCCGCCAATCTTGACGAGATGTGCACCATCCTCGCCAAAGATAAATACATCAAGGCCACCGTCAGCGACATCAAGCCCCGCCTGGCCGGCAATGTGGACTATGGCGATGGCCGGGTGGTGAAGGACAGCCCCTACAAGATGCGCTTCTGGGCCGACAATGCGTCTTTCCCGTACAAGAGCCATGACAAGTGGTTCGTGACCGAGGACATGCGCTGGGGGTATCTACCCGCCTCTACGGATATCGATGCGCTGGTGGACAAGGTGAACCGCGCCGATCTCTGGAAGGAGGCCGCCAAAGCGATCGGCCAGGAAGCCTCCATTCCCGCCTCCGATTCCCGCGGCAAGGAAACCTTCTTTGACGGCGTGGTCTTCGATCCTGAAGATCCCAAGGCTTATCTCGACGCCCTCAAGATCAAAGCCCTGGCCTGAGCGACTGTTCGTCGCCATTAATCACCCCCACCCTTCATGACCCTCACCGCTGTGAACGGCAGGCGGCGCCCTCGCCAGCGCCAAGGCCAACGCCGTTCCACCCTTCTCACCACCATCCTCCCTTACCTACTCTGCATCGGTGGGTTCCTGATCGTCTGGCAGGTGCTCTCCGGCCTGCTGGGCGCCGATCGTCTGCCGGGGCCCATCAAGGTGGTGACAGACACCTGGGACCCTTACATCAGCCAGCCCTTTTTTGATGATGGCGGCACCAGCAAAGGGCTGGGCTGGCAGATTCTGATTTCTCTGCAACGGGTGGCTCTGGGCTATGGCCTGGCGGCCATCGTGGGCATCGCCATGGGTGGCCTGCTGGGCCTGAACCGGTTCGTGGGCAAGGGCTTCGATCCGGTGATCCAGGTGTTGCGCACGGTGCCGCCACTGGCCTGGTTCCCGATCTCCCTGATGGTGTTTCAGAACGCCGATAAGTCGGCGATCTTCGTGATCTTCATCACCTCCATCTGGCCGATCATCATCAACACGGCCGTGGGCATCCGTGAGATCCCTCAGGATTACACCAACGTGTCGCGCGTGCTGCGGCTGCGCAAGCGCGCGTACATTCGGGAGATCGTGATTCCCGCCACCGTTCCCTATGTGTTCACCGGTCTGCGCATCGCCGTGGGTCTGGCCTGGTTGGCGATCGTGGCGGCGGAGATGCTCAAGGCCGATGGCGGCATCGGCTATTTCATCTGGGATGCCTACAACGCCGGTGGTGAGTCGAGCGCCAGCCAGATTGTGCTGGCGATTGTGTATGTGGGCATTGTCGGCCTGTGCCTGGATCGGCTGGTGGCGTTTGCCGGCCGGCGTGTGAGCAGCGGAGCCTCCTGAGCCATGCCTGCCCTGCTCACCGTCGACAACGTCACCCAGGCGTTTCCGCTCAAGAACGGCGGCACCTATGTGGCCCTCAAGGACATCTTCCTGCAGATCGCGGAAGGTGAGTTCGTCACCCTGATCGGCCATTCCGGTTGCGGCAAATCCACCCTGCTGGATCTGCTGGCGGGCCTCACCCTGGCCACGGAGGGCGGCATCCTGATGAGCGGTCAGGAGGTCACCGAACCCGGCCCCGACCGGATGGTGGTGTTTCAGAACTATTCGCTGCTGCCCTGGAAAACGGTGCGCGAGAACATCGCCCTCGCCGTAGACAACGTGATGCCCAGGCTTTCCCGTGAAGAGCGGCGCGAGATCGTGGACCGCAACATCAAGCTGGTGAAGCTCACGCCTGCGGCGGATAAGTATCCCGCTGAGATCTCCGGGGGCATGAAGCAGCGGGTGGCGATCGCCCGGGCCCTGGCGATCCGCCCCAAGCTGCTGCTGCTCGATGAGCCCTTCGGTGCCCTCGATGCGCTCACGCGCGGCAACCTGCAGACGCAGCTGATGGAGATCTGCCAGGAGGCCAAGGTCACCGCCGTGATGGTCACCCACGACGTGGACGAAGCCCTACTGCTCTCCGATCGCGTGGTGATGCTCACCAACGGCCCGGAGGCCTACATCGGCCAGATCCTCGATGTGCCGCTGGCCCGGCCCCGCTCCCAGCTCACCGCCGTCGAAGACCCCACCTACTACGGCCTGCGCGCGGAGGTGGTCACCTTCCTCAACCAGCAGCGTGATGCCCGCCAGCAGCGCCTCAAACCCAGGGGCGCTGTGGCCTCAGGAACGCTGGAGAAGGTGAATCTGGAGATCGGCTTCGTGCCACTCACCGATTGCGCCCCGCTGGTGATGGCCCTTGAGGGCGGCTTCTTCGCCAGGTATGGGCTTGATCAGGTCACGCTGCGGCGCGAAACCAACTGGAAAACCCTGGAGGCCAACCTGCGCCAGGGCGTGCTGGATGCGGCCCAGATGGTGGCGGGTCTGCCCTTCGCCATGACCCTCGGCAGCCAGGGGCGCCGCCCGGTGCCGATCACCTCAGCGCTCACGCTCTCGCGCAACGGCAATGCCATCACCCTGCACCGCCGCTTCCATGAGGCCGGCGTGCGCAGCGCGGCGGAGTTCAAGGCCTGGATCGCCGCCAAACCCGGCCACAAGCCGGTGCTGGCCATGGTGCACCCCGCCTCCATGCACAACCTGATGCTGCGGGCCTGGTTGGCGTCCGCCGGCATCGACCCCAGCAGCGACGTGGAGCTGATCGTGATCCCGCCCGCCCAGATGGTGGCCACGCTCAAGGCCGGCACGATCGATGGCTTCTGTGTGGGCGAGCCCTGGAACTCCCGCGCCGTGCAGGAGGGGCACGGCACCGTGATCGCCACCGACACCGACCTCTGGGATGGCCATGGCGAGAAGGTGCTCGGTGTGCGGGAAGAGTGGGCCGCCGCCCACCCCCACACCCATCAGGCCCTGCTCTGCGCCCTGCTGGAGGCCTGCCGCCACTGCGAAGACCCGGCCAACCGCCAGGAGCTGGCCCAGCTGCTGGCCCGCCCTGAATACGTGGGCACCAGCCCCGCTGTGCTGCTGCCCGGCCTGGCCCAGGCCTACGACCGCGGCACCGGTGCGCCGGCGCTGATTCCCGGCTTCAACCGCTTCTTCGGGCCTGGCGTGAATGCTCCCGATCGCGCCGAGGCCACCTGGATCCTCACCCAGCTGGCGCGCTGGAACGTCTGCCCCTTCCCAAGCAACTGGGAGGAGGTGCTCAACCGGGTGCAGCGCCCGGATCTGTTCGGCAAGGCGGCCGCCGCCCTGGGCCTGCCCGCCGAGCCACCTCGCCCCACCTCCGTGGGTTTCTTCGGCGCCGAGCAGCTCGATCCCGCCGACCCCGCCGCCTACGTGCAGGGGCTGAAGCAGCAGCGCCCGCTCCGCATCGAGGCCGTGGTGCTGCCACCGGCTCCCGCCGCCGCCACCTGACCCCGCCCCGCCATCCGACCCTGCCCGCTCCCCCATGCAGACCCTCAGCTCAACGGCGGCCAGCGCCAGCCGTGCCACCGGCGCCTATCTGGAGATCGACGGGGTCACCAAGGTGTATCCCAGCGCCCGGGGGCCCCACACCGTGCTGGATGGGGTGCATCTGTCCGTGGCGGAGGGGGAGTTCGTGTGCCTGATCGGCCATTCCGGCTGCGGTAAATCCACCCTGCTCGACATGGTGTCGGGATTCCGCCAGCCCACCACCGGCGAGGTGCGGCTGAACGGGGAGCGCATCGTTGATCCCGGTCCCGACCGCATGGTGGTGTTCCAGAACTATTCGTTGCTGCCCTGGTTGAGCGCCTACGACAACATCGCCCTGGCGGTGAACAATGTGTTCCCCGAACTGCAGCGCAACGGCCAGGCCAAGGCGATCGTGGAGGAGCATCTGGCGCTGGTGGGCCTCAGCGAAGCAGCCCACAAGAAGCCGGGAAGTCTGTCCGGGGGGATGAAGCAGCGGGTGTCGATCGCCCGCGCCCTGGCGCTCAAACCGAAGGTGCTGCTGCTTGATGAACCGTTCGGAGCGCTGGATCCGATCACGCGCGAGGAACTGCAGGAGGAGCTGCTCAAGATCTGGGCCGATCACCGCGTGACGGTGCTGATGATCACCCACGACATCGATGAAGCCCTGTTCCTGGCCGACCGGGTGGTGATGATGACCAACGGCCCCGCCGCCACGATCGGTGAGGTGCTCGAGCTGCCGTTCGCCCGCCCGCGTGTGCGGGCCCGCCTGCTGGAGCAGCCCGAATACTTCGACCTGCGCAATCGCGCCCTCGATTTCCTTTACCGCCGCTACGCCCACGACGACACGTGAGGGCCGCCTTGCCACTTCATCAGTCCTTCCGTCAGCTGACGATGGCGGTGGGCCAGACCCTGCTGCTGGATGGCGGCCATGCCGCCGCAGCCTCGCCCATGCGCGTCCACTCCGGCATCCTGCGGGTGTTTTTGCTGGCCTCCTCGGGCCAGGACATCACGATCGGCTTTCTTCAACCGGGTGAAGTCTGCGATGCCCTGGCCCTGCGCCGCGATTGGGTGGGCCTTGAAGCTCTCTCCGTGGTGCAGATCGAACGGGTGGAGCGCACCGAAATGCTGAGCGTTCGCACGGACCTCAACACCTGGGCCCTGGAGTTGCTGATGATCCGCCACCACCACGACACCGAACAGCGATTGAAGGCGCTGCTGGCCTTACTGGTGGAGCGCCTGGGACGCCGCAATGGTCTCTGGTACGAGTTGCCGCTGCGGATCACCCATGAGCGCCTGGCCGAGCTGATCGGGAACACCCGCGTCACCGTCACCAAGATGCTCACCCGCTTGCGTCAGTCGGGCCTGGTGGATGGCCATCTCACTGGCCGGGGCTCAGCTCTTCTGCGCCTCTCGCCCGAGCTGGTGGAGGCGATGCTGCCGATCAGCTGAATCTCAGCCGGCGATCTCCGCCCGCTCCACCCGCACCGCCGCTGCCTTGAGCTCCGGCTGCTTTGAGATCGGGCAGCCGAGGGCATGCATCAGCCGGTTGGCCTCACACGCCTGCTCCTGGGCGGCACCCCAGTGCATCGGCAGAAACACCGTGCCCGGGCGAATTCGATCGGTGATCTGCACCTTCACGGTCAGCTCGCCGCGACGGGAGCTCACCCGTGCGAGGGCGCCCTCATCGAGGTTGCAGCAGCTGGCATCTGCTGGGTGGATCTCCAGCAGGGGCTCTGGATGGCTGCGGCATACCCGCTCCACATGGGCGGTGCGGGTCATGGTGTGCCAATGGCCGAGGTACCGCCCCACCGTGAGCACCAGGGGGAAGCCGTCATCCGGCGGTTCCGCCAGCCCCAGCGGTTGCTGGGCCAGCAGGCGGGCCTTGCCGTTAGCGGTGGGGTAGACCCCCTCGGTGTGCAGCCGTGGCTGGCCGCCCCCCGCCGCTGTGCCAGCCGGGAATGGCCATTGCTGGGGTCCGTGCTCGGCCAGCAGGGCGTGGCTCAGGCCGCTGTGATCGCAGAGCCTCCCGGCGGTGATCGACGCGAACTCGGCGTAGACCTCGGCCGCGGAGCCGTAGGCGAACTGCTTGGAAAACCCCAGCCGGCGCCCCAGCTCCGCGAAGATCGCCCAGTCGGGGCGGGCCTCGCCGGGGGCCTGCCGGAAGGCATGCGACAAGGTGACCCGGCGCTCCGAGTTGGTCATCACGCCCTCTTTTTCGCTCCACTGGGCAGCCGGCAGCACCAGATGGGCCATCGCTTCGGTTTCGGTGCCCGCGTAGGCCTCGCTCAGCACCACCAGGGGGCATTGGGCCACGGCCTGACGCACCCGATCCAGCGACGGCAGGCTCACCAGCGGGTTGGTGGCTGCCACCCACCACAGGCCCAGTTCGCCGCGCTCCATCGCTTCGATCTGCTCCCACACCGAGAGCCCATCGCGCGCTGAGATCGCGCCGGGGGGAAAGCCCCAGTGCTGCTCGATCGCGGCCCGGTGGCTGGCCTCGTGGATCGAGCGGTAGCCGGGCAGCAGCGCAGCCAGGCCTCCGGCTTCCCGCCCGCCCATGGCATTGGGCTGGCCGGTGAGGGAGAACGGGCCGGCTCCGGGCTTGCCGATCTGGCCCGTGACCAGATGCAGGTTGATGATCCCCGCCACTGTGGCGGTGCCCTCCACGCTCTGATTCACCCCCATCGACCAGAGGCTGAGCACGCCGGAGCTGGCGGCCCAGAGTGCCGCCAGGCGCCGCAGCGCCTCCTCCTCGATGCCGCAGAGGGCGCAAACCCGCTCCGGCGTCCAGCCCGCCCAGAGGGCCGCCAGCTCAGCGAATCCATCCGCGCAGGCCGCCACCCGCTCCGGATCCACCGCCCCCAGCTGCAGCAACAGATGACCCACGCCATGCAGCAGGACCAGATCCGTGCCCGGACGAATGGCCAGATGCAGGTCGGCCGCTGCGCTGGTGGCGGTGGCCCTGGGGTCGACCACGATGATCTGCAGCGCCTCCTTCTGGTGCCGCTTGCGCTTGAGCAGCCGCTGAAAGAGCACCGGGTGGCAGTCGGCGGTGTTGGTGCCGATCAGCAGCACCGTGCCTGCTAAGTCGAGGTCGTCGTAGCAGCAGGGGGGGCCATCGGAGCCCAGGCTGAGCTTATAGCCCGACACGGCCGAGCTCATGCACAGCCGCGAATTGGCATCGAAATTGTTGGTGCCGAGAGCTCCTTTGATCAGCTTGTTGGCGACGTAATAGTCCTCGGTGAGGAACTGGCCCGAGCCATACATCGCGATCGCGCCCGATCCACGCTCCGCCTGAATCACCTGGATCCGCTCCACCAGGATCGTGAAGGCCCGCTCCCAGCTGATCGCCTCAAAGGGTTGGTCGCGCCGCTCGCGCCACAACGGTGTGCTCAGGCGGTTGCGATCGAGGGTTTCGGCCACCGTGGCTCCCTTCACGCACACCTGGCCGAGGGAGGAAGGGTGCAGCCGGTCTCCGCGCACCGTCCAGGAATCAGCGCTGTAGGCAGTGGCGTCAAGAGCCGCCGCCGCCGGCTTGAGCTCCAGCCCACAACCCACCCCACAGTAGGGGCATTGGGCACGAGCAGAAGACAGCACGGAAGAAGGTTCGAACACCACAGCGACGGCCAACGGCTCCGTCGGAGCGCTCACCAATCGTGCCGGATGATCCTAACCAAGTCGTGCGATCACCAGGTGCCGGTGTCGGCGGAGTGGACGCCGAGAGGGTGTGGTTATGCAAGGTAAGAGGATGCTCCGCCTGATCACCTTGCGCCTGGACCATGGCGCTGTGGATTCCGTCAGAGGGTCAAGCCCACGCGCGATGCAGCAGCCCCTGCGCATGGCCGGCAGGCCAGCGAAGGACGCCAGCCCTGCGGCGATAGCGGTGATCACCATCAAAGGTGTGGCTGCTGAGCAGCTGGTGACGGCAGCCACCAGGAGAGCCCATCAACGCGCAAGCTGCATCAGGGAGTGCCTCAGCATGGAAACCATGCGCAATTCATTCCACTTTCTCTGACCTTCTATAGGCTCGCTGTTTGGTGGCCAGCTGGCGATTGCCGGTTTGATTCGCAGCCTCTGATCGAGCAAAGTGCGACCATTCATGCAGTCATGGCTGCAGCTCACTAGCTGAATACATCAGTCTGCGCAGTTTGCCCCGCGCCATTTCCAGGGTGGGAATCGAGCGAGCTAGCCGTTGATCGGTGGCTGCTATTCCAAGTGGCTTGACGGGACGCTGGCCGGCGAAAGCGGTTCGATCCAATAGTGAAACCATCGATCTTGAAAACTTCCTGCATCATCTGCATGCCATGATTTGATCTTGTCCATGAAATGAATAATCCCATCGAAAAAGCTGGCATCGGCTATGCCTTTCGACGTGTTCCACTTCGGATCGAGCGTTAGTCAATCGCCTGCCAAGGCCATAGTCCGAGCATTCTGGTCCATTGGCTCAAGCACGTCTTGGTTGTCTTGGGCAATGTTTAGAGCATTGACCTGGATCTGGCGAAGTCGCCAGGCGTCCAAGTGCATCACGATGACTCCTGATTTAACATAGTGGAGAGAATCTCTCAGCTTTAAGTTGCAGCGGAGGCGTTGCTACTGTTCTGGGCTTGCGATGCCGCCGTCAATAGCACAAGCGCTGTATTTACCTTCTAGATCCAGGATCTGCAAGTCGTTCAAGTCTGAGCAAGCGATCAAATCCGTATCCAGGTTAATGCAGCGGGACGCCTCGATCAAGAGCCCGGAAATAAAGCAACGGGCATGGGTAGAGTTGCTCTTGACGGGTAGAGTGGTTCGAAAGTCATGGACTTTCACAAGATCAAAAACAATGAACTTGATGGTGCCTCAGTTCGAAGGTTGTCAAGAAGCGCAGAGTTGCTGCTTGTCTGCTGAAGATAAATCGACGCTGATGGCATAGATGTTGAGGGTTGTGCTGCAGGCTTCCAAGGCTGAGCGCACGGTGACCGCTGCTCCCCAGAGATCGTTGGCCGTTGCTGCAATGACAATCGTGGCCATTGCGCCTCCCATTGCACCTCGAGGCACCGCATGATGAAAACGTAGCTCGCCCTCTTGATTCAGCTCGTTACCATCGCGAACTGGCCACACGGTCTTGCATGGCTCCTGGCATTCCTTCGCGGTGCCCTGATTTCATGTGGCAGGCGTTCCAGGCAATCATCGTGTCGTGACCTGACCGCTGTTCGGCTGCCTTTGTGTTTCTGAGGCGGTGGCCCATGCGTTCGGGCGGGCGCTCAGGTGTCGGTAGCCATGGTCTGGCTGTGAGGCAGCCGCCTGTACGTTCAAAGTCGTCACCCTGAACGCGCCAACCGTGCCGATGCCGATGCCGCACCGCGCTTTGCGGTGGCGTGTTGCCCGCGCCACTGAAGAGGCTCGCCGGGCACGGGGCCTTTTGCCCGGAATGGGGCGCGGGATGGTGGTCGTCCTGGTGGCTGTGATCACGGCACCGGCGCTGGCCGCGTCCACCGGTGCCGGCGCCTTGATCAGCCAGCGGCCCCCCACCGACAGCAGCACGCGGCGGCCTTCATCACCGGCCTCGCTCGGACCTCTCCCCGCCAGTTGGCAGGGGGTTCTTCCCGGCGCGGGCGGCCCGGTCCGCTGGCACCTCGATCTGGCTGCCGATGGCACGTATCAACTGCGGCAGACGTTGCTGAGCCGGCCGAAGCCCCAGGCGTTCGATGCCATCGGCCGCTGGCGGCTGGAGCCCGGCACGGGGCGGTTGGAGCTCAGCCGTGGCAGCGAGCCCCCGCTGCTCCTGCAGCCGCTTGCCGCCGGGGCGGCGCTGCGCCAGCTCGACCCCCAGGCGGCTACGACCTCTGCCAGCGCCAACGACCGGCTGACGCGCCTGCCCCAGGCCGCGCCCATCGACCCGCGCCTGCAGCTCACGGGTCTGTTCTCGTACATGGCTGATGCGGCCAGCATCCGCCTGTGCGCCACCGGCCAGCGCTTGCCCGTGGCGATGGAGGCCGGCTACCTGGCCCTGGAGCGTGCCTACCTGGCGGCCCGCCCGGCAGACCGACCGGGCCAGCCGCTGCTGGTGAGCCTGGAGGGACTGATCACCCAGCGGCCGTCGATGGAGCAGGGCCAGCCGCCACGCCGCACCCTGGTGGTGGAGAGCTTCTCGGCCCTCACCCCCGGCCGGGGTTGCCCCAGGGAGGCGCCCCCGCTGCGGGGCACCACCTGGCGGCTGGAGGGCCTTGGCGGCCAGAAGCTGGCTACGCCGCCTGGCGCTCAGCCGATCGAGCTGCAGCTCTCGGCCGAGCGCCTGCAGCTGGCCGGCAGTGGCGGTTGCAATCGCCTGATGGGCGGCTTCAGCCTGGAGGGGACAGCGATCCGCTTCCCCCAGCTGGCGAGCACGCGCATGGGCTGCAGCCCGCCGGTGATGGAGCTTGAGCAGCGCTACAGCGATGCCCTGGAGCGGGTGCGCCGCTGGCGCATCGATCAGCGCCATCTGCTGCTGCAGGACGCCAGCGGAACAACCTTGCTGCGCTTCCGCCCGGCTCCGCAGGAGGGGTGATCAGGGGCAGGAGTGACGGTCAAGCGGGGGAATCAGGCGGAGGGGCGATAGGCGAAAGGACAATCGGGGGCTGGTCGGATCTGGCGGGGGTGTTCAGCTCAGGCCGCTCAGAACAGTGCGATCAGAGCCTCGCGCCCCGATCCACGAGCAAGGCCTCTCAATCTGCCCCCCGATCAATGACCCCCCCAGTCAGTGGAGCCCCAAGTGAATGACGCCCCAATCAATGCAATAAGGTCTACCTATCTATAGGTAATTGACCGATAAGTTGGCGCCCCATAGGCTGCGATCCATTCGGTCAAGGTTCATGCAGGACACTCTCGCCAGCCCAACAAGCCCGACAAGCCCAATCACCGAGCAAGGCCGCGGTTCGCCCGACAGCACCCCAGCTGCGGCCCCACCCCCGGCCACCCCTGCAGCCGCCACGATCACTGCCACCGGCAGCGTTCCCTGGCATCAGCTGTTCCGGCGCGTGCAGATCGTGCAGACCCTGGAGGCGGTGCAGGACCTGATTGCGGTGGCGCTGTGTGTGGGCCTGTTCTGGGTGATGGTGCTGCAGATGCGGGAGATCTACTCCACGCTGATGACCACGCCGCGCTTTCACGCCATCACAGCCGACATCCTGTTCATCCTCATCCTGGTGGAGTTGTTCCGGCTGCTGATCATCTATCTGCAGGAGCAGCGTGTGTCGATCGGGGTGTCGGTGGAGATCGCGATCGTGTCGGTGTTGCGGGAGGTGATCGTGAAGGGCGTGCTCGAAACCGACTGGCACCAGATCCTGGCCGTGTGTCTGTTCCTGATCACCATGGCGGTGCTGATGGTGGTGCGCGTGTGGCTGCCGCCCACCTTTGCCGGGGTGAATCCAGAAGCGCGGATGTCGGCGCGGGTCAGACTGGACCATCACTCCCCCTGAGCGTCTCCCTGACCCCCCTCGGTGTGCTGTTGCTGCATGGATTCGCGGGGAGCCCGGATTCCGTGCGCGTGCTCGTGGCCCCGCTGAAAGCGCTCGGTGTACCCCTGGCTCTGCCCACCCTCCCGGGCCATGGCGGTGCCAGCCCCGAGGCGCTGCGGGGCGTGACCTGGCCCGCCTGGATGGCGGCAGCCAATGCCGCCCTGGAGGAGCTGTGCACCCGGGCCGAGCGGGTGATCGTGGTGGGCAACAGCATGGGCGGGCTGATCGCCCTGCAGCTCGCCGCCGACCACCCGACCCTGATCGACAGCGTGGTGCTGGCGTCGGCGCCGATCCAGCTCACCTCCCCGCTGGCCCCAGGCGGGGCCCTGGCCCCGCTCACGCCCCTGATCCTGGCTGTGCTGCCGCGCTGGCCGCTGCGCAAGCGCTACGCCGATCCGGCCCTGGCCGCCGGCGACACCAGCTACGTGTGGGCGCCGATCGGGGCGATCGCCACCTTGCTCGATTTCATCCGCCACACCCGCATCCGCCTCACGGCGGTGCTGGCCCCGGTGCTGATCCTGCAGGGCCGCCGCGACCCGGTGGTGGCGCCGGCGTCGGTGGCGATCCTGCTGCAGGAACTGGGCAGCCCGGCTGAGCAACAGCAGGTGGTGTGGTTCGAGCGCAGCCTGCACGAGCTGTTCCGTGATGGCGAGCGGGAGGCCGCCGCCGCCTGCGTGGCAGGCTTCGTGCAGCAGCGACTGGCCCTGGTGCCCCCCCCTGCATGAGCACAGCCCCCCTGCGCTGCTGTCTGCTGAGCGGGGGGGGCAGCCGGCGCATGGGCACTGACAAGGCGCTGCTGCCCCATCCCGAGGGCGGCACCTGGCTGGAGCGCAGCCTGCGGCTGCTGCTGAGCCTGGAGCGGCCCGTCTGCCTGCTCAGCCGCCACCGCGCCCATCGCCTGCTGGCCCCGGCGCCGGTGGAGGTGATCGATGAACCGCCCCCCTGGGACGGACCGCTCACGGCCCTCGCCCGCCTGATGGACCGCTACCCCGGCGACCACCTGCTGCTCTGCCCGGTGGACATGCCCTGGCTCGATCGGCCCACCCTGGAGGCTCTGATCGCGGCCGGCACGGAGGTAAGCGGCACGGAGGCAGGTGGCACAGAGGCAGGCGGGACGGCCGTTCCCGCCGGCACCCTGCTCACCGCCCATGACGGACGTCGGGATCAGCCGCTGCTGGGGATCTATCCGGCCACGGCGGCCAACCGCGCCGCCCTGCGGCTGTATCTCGCGGCCGGTGACCGGCGCCTGCTGGGCTGGCTGCAGCGGCGTGGGCACCGGCCCGTGCCGCTGCCGGCGGCGGCGTTGCGGAACTGCAACAGACCGGCGGCCTGGCCCGGCCCCTGGCTCGTCAGTTCCCAGAGCATTCCGCCAGGGTGAGCCGATGACCGGGCCCTCCTCGCCGTTGCCGCCTGCCTCAGCGGGCGCCCCACCCCTGCGTGACCGGCTGGGCCGCCCCCCCGGGGTGCTGCGCCTCTCGCTCACGGCCCGCTGCAACCTGGCCTGCCCCTACTGCTGCCCGGACGCCCAGGACCCGCCGCAGCTGCTCACCCTCGAGGAGCGGGTGCTGCTGGTGAGCGAGGCGGCGGCGCTCGGCTTCCGCACCCTGCGGCTCACCGGCGGCGAGCCGCTGCTGCACCCCGGCGTGGAGGCCCTGGTGGCGGCGCTGCGGCCGTTGCGAGAGGCGGCGGGCGCAACGCGGCTCGAGGCGATCGCTCTCACCACCAACGGCCTGCTGCTCACAGCGGAGCGGTCCCAGCGGCTGCGGCAGGCCGGCCTTGACCGGCTCACGGTGAGCCTCGATGGCACCGACGGCGCCAGCGTGGCTCGCATGGGCGGGCTGCGGGGCGGCTCGGCGGCCGGCGATCGGGCCCTGGCCACGATCCTGGCGGCCCTTGATCACGCCCAGTCGGCAGGCTTCGATCCGGCGGAGGGGGCGCTGAAGCTCAATGCCGTGATCACCCGCGGCCGCAACGACGACCAGCTGCTGCCCCTGGCGGCCCTGGCGCGGCAGCGCGGTATCGAGCTGCGGCTGATCGAATACATGGATGTGGGCAACCGCAACGGCTGGGCGCCCGAGCAGGTGCTGCCGGCCCAGGAGATGGTGCAGCGGATCGGCGAACGCTGGCCCCTGGAGCCGGTGGGCCGCAGCGCCCATGGCACCGCTGCCCGCTGGCGCTACCGCGATGGCGGTGGCAGCGGCGGCCCGGGTGGCAGCCACCTGGCGGTGGTGGCCTCGATCTCGGCGCCGTTCTGCGGCGACTGCAACCGCCTGCGTGTCACCGCCGACGGGGTGGCCTACAGCTGCCTGTTCGCCGCCGCTGGCCTCGATCTCAAGCCCTGGCTGCGGCCCGGCCCGGATCCGGCCGGCCTGGGCGCCGCTTTGAGCGGCCAGTGGCGGGCGCGCCGCGACCGCTACAGCGAGGAGCGTCAGGAGCAGACGCTGGAGGGCGCGCAGCGCCCCCACGCCGAAATGGCCTATCTCGGGGGGTGAGCGCCCTGTCGAGGGTGCAGGGATTGCGGAGCTTGAAGCTGGTGCAGCTCTAGCGGTTGAGCGTCACATCGGCCACAAGCAGCTTGCGGTTCTGGCGCTTGTTCAGCTCGCTCATCACGATGGCCATGCCGGTCTCTGCCGCCTCGCGTCAGCGAGCCGATGCCTTCCGCCCAGCAGCCAGTCAGTGCAGGGCGGCAAGGATGGAATCAGCGTCGCGACCAGTCATGGCATGCCACGCCACGTGCGAAACGAAAGACTGAGAACGAAAGGAATCCTGAGCATATGTCCAGGACGATGTGCTCGGTTGCTGCCTTGCCCGGGGCTCATCTTTGGGGTGGCCCATCTCCCTCTTCCAGTTCGATTTCTGCACCAGGTGATAGCCAATACAGCCACACGAGCAAGGACATCGCTTCCAGTTAGGGCATGGCTTGCAGCAAGGAAATGGCTTGCAAGTATTGGCTTCAGGCGGATACGGCGATGAATTCCGTCACCGTGCACAGCCGCCCGTAGCCGCGGAAACAGCTCAGCGCCGCTCGGTGGCGCTCGGCCGATTCGGCCATGCAGGCGTCGATCAGGCAGGTCACGGTGTAGCCGCGATCCGCCGCATCTTTCACGGTGTGGTCGATGCACTGATCCGTGAGCAGGCCCGCCACCACCAGCTCGGTGATGCCGATGTTGCGCAGCAGGTAATCGAGGTTGGTGGAGTTGAACGGCGACGAGGAGCTTTTTGGCAGCACCAGCTCATCGGCCAGCGGTGCCAGCGGGGCGATCACCTGGGCCTCCCAGCTGCCCGGCGCGAAACCCAGTCCCGAGCGCTTGTAGTCGAGGCTGCGGTCGCGGCCATCGGCGGTGAGGTTGGCGATCACGGTATGGATCACTTCCAGGCCGCCCCGGCGGGCATGGTCCAGCGCCTGCTCCAGCCGAGGCAGGACCGCCGCCTGGAAGTGGGCGTCGAAGCCGGGCGGCCGGGGCGATGGGGAAAGCCGGCTGGTTTCAGCGCTGCCCGCACGACCAGCCGCCGGCCCACAGGTGCCGTTCTGGACATCGACCAGGAGCAGGGCTGCGGGAGCCAAGGAAGCCGGGGCTGTGGCCACCACGATGGCCTGTGGCGCCGAATCGGGCAATGATTTCCGGGCCCGTGGCTGCCATGCCGTGCCGGACCTCCCCCCTCCCATCGCCAGTCGTGACGTGGCAGACGACGATGCCGCTCTGCAGATGGCCGAGCTGCTGGAGCGCGGCCTGCGCCGGTTGGCGATCACCTTTGTGAACCACGCCGGCTCGGTGCTGGTGAAGGGGGTGCCGCTGGAGCGGCTGGTGCTGGTGGCCAACCAGGGAGTGGGCTTTTCACCAGTGGCTGATGCCTTCGGGGCCACGGGCTTGATCGATCCGCAGCAGAGCCTGGCCCGGCCAGATGGTGACCTGCGCCTGAAGCCCGATCTCACGGCCCTGCGCCCCTTCTATCCGGCCTCCGGCTGGGCCTGGGCTCCCGGCGTGCGGCACGACCGCAGCGGTGGGATCAATGCCCTCGATCAGCGCGGCTTCTGTGCCCGGCAGCAGGCGTCTTTCGCCGCGGCCGGCCTGAGCGCCCTGGCCGGCTTCGAGATCGAGTGGATGGTGGGACTGCCCCAACCGGGCGGTGAGGCCGGCGGCTGGACCCCGGCGGTGATGGGCGGTCCCTACGGCGCCGATCGCCTGGTGCAGGGGCTCGATTACCTCACGGCCGTGGCCGAGGCTCTCGATGCGGCCGAGCTGCCCTGGCTGCAGCTGCATCCGGAGTACGGCGCCGGCCAGTTTGAACTGTCGCTGGCGGCGGCGACCCCGCTCGAGGCCGCTGATCGCCTCGTGGCGGCACGTCTGGTGATCCAGCAGGTGAGCCGCCGCTTCGGCTGGATCTCCAGCTTTGCCCCTGTGGTGACATCTGATCTGGTGGGCAACGGCGGCCACCTGCATCTGAGCGTGGCGGACCAGGGCGTGCCGCTCCTCGGTGGCGGTCCGGGCACCGCCGGCCTCACGGCACGGGGGGAGGCGCTGCTGGCGGGTCTGCTGGAGCAGTTGCCTGCCCTGATGCCCCTGGCCTGCGGCCTGGCGGTGTCGTATGTGCGGCTGGCACCAGGCCGCTGGGCGGCACCGTTTCAGGTGTGGGGGGTGGAGAACCGGGAGGCGGCCCTGCGGCTGGTGCCGGCCGGCGGGGGCGAGCCCGGCCACCTGGAACTCAAGGTGGCCGACCTAAGCGCCAACCCCTATCTGCTGATGGGCGCGGTGCTTGGGGTGGCGCAGGACGCCCTGCGGCACCCCCGGGTCCTGCGCCCGCCGCTCAGCGGCGATCCCGCCTCGGTGCCCCCAGCCGAAGCGCCGCGGCTGCCCAAGACGCTCTCGGAGGCGCTGCTGGCGTTGGAGGCCAGTCAGGTGTTGCGGGAGGTCATGGGGGAGGTTCTGCTGCGCACCGTGGCGGAGTCACGCCAGGCGGAGGTGCGCCGCAGCGAAGCCCTTTCCGACGAGGCCTTGATCGCCTCCACCCGCGCTTGGCCCCTCACTGGACTCTGAGCATGAATGAATCGAGCGCCATGGAGACCCCATTGAGACCCACGCCCATGGACCCCCTTATGGCCTCAGCAGTGCTTGAGCAGCGCAGCTTCGCCAGGAGCTATCACCTGGCGAAGCTGCTGCGGTCAAGCGGGATCCTGGCTGGCTTCGGTGAACAGCGCCTCCCCCCCCATGACGACGGTCCGCCCTTCGCGCTGCGCGGTGTCAACGGGGTAGCGCCGCCCGGTTTCGGTGGGCATCCACGCGATACCCGCGGCGATCGCGTGGAACTGGCGACCCGATCCGAGTCTCCTGCCATCGTGCTGGCCCACGCCGCGGTCTGCCCCGGTGAGCGCACCGATCCGCATGTGTTCGTGGCGCCCCTGCCCGCGGCGGTGACAGCCCTGCGCCGGCCCCCAGACCTGGCCGCCCTGCATGGGAGCCAGCCCGACTGGCGGCCATGAGCACCGGACCTTCAGCTTCCATCCACTGGCGTCTGGCCTGGGGCGTGGTGGCTCTGCAGATGGCCCTGCTGCTGGGCTGGATGATCTACAGGGCCTACCAGCCGGCCCTGCTCAGCAGCCATGGATTCAGCCGGCTACTGCTCCCCTTTGCCCTACTGCCCGGCGTGATGGGGCTGGTGATTGAACCGTTGACGGGCTGGCTTTCCGACCGCCGCGACCCGAGCGCACGGGGCCGGCTGCTGCCTGTGAGTGTGGCGGTACTGGTGGCCGGCCTGATCTTTCTTGGGGTGGTAGGTCTGTTGAACCGCGGCATCCCCGCCGGCAGCCTGCTGCTGCCGCTGGTGATGGTGGCCTGGATTGTGGCGGTCCAGAGCTCGGCCAGCCCGGCACTGGCGGTGCTGCATGAGGCGGCCCCCCTGCGCCAGTTGCCACGCGTCGCGGCGCTGTTGACCTGTGCGCAGGGGCTGCTGGGAGCCCTTGAAGCTCCGCTCACCGCCGCGGCCGTGCGGCTGGGGCCAGCCCTCACCTTCACCCTGGGTGCAGCCGTGCTGGGCCTGGGGCTCGTCGTGCTGCGATGGTTGCCGCCGTTTCCTCCTGCACGTAGGGAGCCCGCCATTGCCGTGCGAGTTCCGCCCCGCCAGGCCCTGCACCTGCTGGCCATGGCCCTTGCCGTGGGTGTGGTCACAACGTGTCTGCTGACGCTCCTGCCCCGGGTGCCTTTGGGTGGGTCGTCGCTGTCCTCCGGCGGACACCTGGTGGCAGCCGTGCTGATCGTCTCGGCGCTGGTGGCCCCCTGGGGAGGTCATCTGGTGAGCCGCTGGGGGAGGCAACGCAGCCTGAGGATCGCCCTGGCCGCGTTGGCGGCCCTGCTCGCCCTCATGGTGCTTGGCCCAGCCGTTTTGCGCCCAGCCCTGCTGCCGCTGCTGGGTCTGGCCCACAGCCTCGTGTCCACCAGCCTCACAGCCGCGGCCCTGGCCACCCTGCCCGCCACCAGCGCGGGGTTGGGCGCTGGCCTGGTGCTGGGGGGGGCGGGAGCCGCTGGCGCCCTGCTGAGCATGGTCTTCACCAGTGACGGACCCGTTGCCGCCGGACCGCTGCTGGCCTTGGTGGCCGCGGCGACGGGTCTGGCGTTCGCTGCCGGAGCATGCCTCTCTGCGGGGGATGGACGGCGTGATGGCTTGGCCTGAACGGGACCGCTGCAGCGGCCTACCACCACCAAGCTCCGGCGACAATGCACCCCGTCGCTGGGAGCCAGCTTGGATCCGGCGGTGACGGCATTGCGCCCGCTGCCCTGTGTGGTGGATCGACGGGGTGGGCCCTGCCGACGCACCCGCTGATGTGGCGCCTGGCGCCATCGTCGGCCTAACCGGTGGCGACAGGCCCGCTGCGCACCAGCACCGGCACCCGCTTGAAGGCTGGCGTGCCGCTGCGGTGATCGATGGCGGCGCGGAAGATCGCGTTCACCTCGGGGTAGAACATCAGCCCGGCGCCGGCGCGGATCTCGCCGGGAATCACTTCCACGTCGCTGAGGGCGCCGGCTTCGCCCTGCACGGTCACGCGCTGGTGGGCGCGCAGGCCGCAGCGGGCCAGATCGCCCCGGTTCATCAGGATGGTGTTGCGGTGTGGCATGCCGCGGTACGCATCGCCCGGCTTGTACACCACGGTGTTGTGCTGGGAGTAGCTGCGGGCGGTGATCAGGGCCAGCACCAGGCCCGCTTCCCCCGGCGCCAGGCCGCCGAAATGGGCCGGCTCAGGCAGCGTTAGCGCCGGCAGGGGTGTGGGCTCCATCCGTGCTTTCCCCGACGGCGTGGGGAAGCTGGGCTGCTCGAACACCCGCCCCGCCACGCTGAACTCGCGCTTGGTGGCATCGATCGTGGCGATCGCGCCGTAGCCCGGCACGGTGCGGGCGATCAGCTCTCGCACGTAGACGGGGTCCTGCAGGCGGCCCCAGTCGATTGGATCGCTGCCCAGCCGCCGCCGGGCCAGCTCGGCCAGGAAGCCCAGCTCGCTGATCAGGTCGGCGTGCTTCAGGTGTGAGCGGCCCGGATCGTTGAAGCGCACGAAGTTGTTGCCCGATTCGGTGGTGGTGGCGTGCGGCGTTTCGAAGCGGTTGAACACCGGCAGCACCAGGGTGCGGCGGCGCCCCAGCCCGTGGAAGTGCCCCTGGTTGGGCTTGGTGGCCAGGTAGAAGATCGTGTCGATGCGGCCGAGGGCCTGCTTCGCTTCGCTGGAATCCGGGTTGGCGCCCCAGAGGTTGCCGCCAAGGCACAGCAGGGTGTCCACCGCACCGGCGCCGGCGGCCGCGATCAGGGCGCGGGTGTCGTAGCCGGGCACGCGGCTGAGCGGGCGGCCGAGCAGCCGCTCCAGCGCCTGCTGCATCTCGGCCCGCAGCTTCACCGTGACGCCCATCGAGCCGAAGCCCTGCACGTTGGAGTGGCCGCGGATCGGCATGGTGCCGGCTCCGGGCTTGCCGGCGTTGCCGCTCAGCAGCGCCGTGTTGGCGATCGCGTGCACGTTGATGGTGCCGTTGCTGTGGTGGGTGATGCCCATCGCCCAGGCGAACACCACGCCCTTGGCGCGGCCGATCACCGCGGCGGTGTGGCTGAGTTCCTCGCGGCTGAGGCCGCAGCAGGAAGTGATCGCCTCCCATGGGGTGGCGCGCAGCTGCTCCAGCACTGCCTCGGAGCCTTCGGTGTGGTCGCGCAGGAAGTCGTGGCGCACCTGGCCCGCTTCCAGCAGCGCCTTCTGCAGGCCCAGGAACACGGCCGTATCGCTGCCGGGCACCGGCTGCAGGAACAGCGTCGCGATCTCCGAGCCCCGCAGCATCGACTTGATCGGAAAGGCCGGCGAGCCGAACTTCAGCAGCCCCACCTCCAGCACCGGGTTGATCACGATCACGCTGCCGCCGCGTTCACGCAGGCGGATCAGCTCGTTCATCAGCCGCGGGTGGTTGGCGGGGGCATTGGAGCCCACCAGCACCACGCAGTCGGCCTGCTGCAGGCTTTCGAGGCTCACCATCGAGGTGCCCGAGCCGAACACCTCGCCCAGCCCCACGGTGGAGGGGGCGTGGCAGAGATCGGAGCAGTCGGCCAGGTTGTTGGAGCCCATCGCCCGCAGCAATAGCTGCAGCAGGTAGGCGGCCTCGTTGGAGGAACGGCCGGAGCTGTAGGAGGCCACCCGCTCCGCTGGGCGGCGGAAGGCGGCGTCAGCCAGCTCGAACACGTCGTCCCAGCCGAGGCGCTCGTAATGGCTGCGGCCCTCGCGCAGGATCAGCGGATGGCTGAGGCGGCCGAGCCGGTCGGCCTCAAGCGAACTGAGCTGCTGCAGCATCGCCAGGCTGCGTTCGGCGAACACCCCCTCCGGCACCGCCGGCTGCAGTTCCGCCGCGATCGCCTCCACGCTCTTGAGGCAGCGCTGCAGCGGCTCGCCCAGCTCATCGACGAAGCCACCGTTCTGACCGCCCGTGCCCCAGGCGCAGGAGAGACAGGCGCTCTTGTGCAGGAGGGTCTGCCAGAGCAGGGGGCCACGGGGCGAGAGGGTGGCCTTGGCCCAGCCGTCGATCACCGGCCAGCCGCCGCCGATCGTCGGGGTGGCTGCATTCGCTGCAGAAGAGTCGTTGCCGGGCTCCATGCCAAGCCGCCGCCTGAGGAATGTCCACTCTGGCGGGTGTGGCGGCGGCCGTGCTGGCATGGAGCCCCGGCGGCCTCAGGGCCGCGTTGGCTCTTCGCGCCTGGTTGGCTGCCCGCGGGCTCTTCCGGCTGTCCTGAGCTGTGGGTTCCCGCCCGCTCGAAGGTCTGAACGATGGGCCTGTCCCTGGTCATTGCCTAAGGCACCAACGGGGACATTCCCCCGATGCTGGCCCGGTCAGCGCCTGGCCGAGAGTCTGCGCAGCGGTAGTGACGCTGCAAGAACAAACAATGGGGAACCATGGTATAAAGATTATAAGAAGGTATGCTTATGTTCCGGGCGTTCCAGCTTTGTCATCATCTCGGCTTGAAGAAGGGCTGCAACTGTGTGCAGTGCCACAGGCCTCTGTGTCTCTCATGGCTGCCACTTTTCGGCGGTTCTGATGGTTGAGCATCGCGCGTGGCAATCGCAGGGCGTTGCTGAATCTTGCCGACCTGCCATCACACTGGAGCCTGCTATGCAGGAGTTGAGATCATTGACCTCAGAGGGGCTGTCTGCCGGTACTGCTCGACGGGTTCTGCTCTATGGGCATTGTTCTGCGGGCATTGCTCGAGTGGCATTCTTCTGCCCGCTTTGCGCAGATGGCCTTGGCCAGATCGTCTTCCGTGCTGGCGACAGCTCTGGTGTGATCCGACGTCTCATGGATCAGATGGTGCCTTGATCGGTCCTTTTCTGCTTCTTGATTGCTCTGCCATCCACTTCAGCCTGGATTCTGCTCGGCGCCTGCTTTCTGCTGATTTCCATGGTTTCAGGCCGGGTCGGGGCGAGCAGCTCTGGCCATGGCTGCCTGCCTCGTTCAGTGTTGGCATCGATCTGGATCGGTGGCTAAGGGTGGTTGCAGAGCTCTGATGCGTTCTGCTTCCGCTTCGCGTCTGTTGTCGTCTGAGCACCACTGAACCCTTGATTCACCCCTGCGGATCGCCGCAAACGACAGGCCCACATCGCGATGGCGCTTCCAGCCGGGCCACAGCCCGGCAGCTCCCAGCCGCACCGGTTGTGCTGCAACAGCTCGCCTCCACCCAGTTCGCGTCTTCCAAGCTCGCGTCTCCACAGTTCGCCCCGCCGGCCGCAACGCCACAGCACCCCGTCCAGCAGACCGCTGCCGCCGTCACCCGGCTGGAGCGCTCGGCGCAGCCGGGCACTTCCGAGCGACCCCTCTACCTGCTGCTGATCAGCCTGCATGGCTTGATCCGCGGCCAGCAGCTCGAGCTGGGGCGTGATGCGGACACCGGTGGGCAAACCAAATATGTGGTCGAGCTGGCCAAGGCACTGGCGCAGCAGCCGCATGTGGAGCAGGTGGATCTGGTCACGCGGCTGGTGGTGGATGCCGCCGTGAGCGACGACTATGCGCAGCCCATCGAGCCCCTGGGGGAGCACTGCCGGATCGTGCGCCTGCCGGCGGGGCCAGAGGCTTACATCGCCAAGGAGCAGTTGTGGCCCTATCTCGGCAACTTCGCCGATACCCTCCATGCCTGGCTGAAGCAGCAGCCGCGCTGGCCCGATCTGATCCATACCCATTACGCCGATGCGGGATATGTGGGCGTGCGGCTCGCCAACCTCACCGGCCTGCCGCTGGTGCACACAGGCCATTCACTCGGGCGTGATAAGACCCGCCGCCTGCTGGCTGTGGGCATGGCGATTGAACAGATCGAAGCCCGCTATCACATGATTGAGCGCATCAGCGCCGAGGAAGATACCCTCAGCCACGCGAGCCTGGTGATCACGAGCACGCGGAATGAGATTGAAAGCCAATACGAACTTTACGATTACTACACGCCCGAGAAGATGGCGGTGATTCCGCCCGGCACCGACCTCCAGCAATTCTTTCCGCCCAGCCCGGAGCCTGCCGCCGCCGATCCGTCGCCCATCCAGCAGGAGATCAACAAGTTTCTTGCCGATCCCACCAAGCCGATGATCCTGGCGCTCTCCCGGGCGGATGAGCGCAAGAACATCATTGCCCTGCTGGAGGCCTTCGGCCAGGAGCCGCGTTTGAAGGCGCTGGCCAATCTGGTGATCGTGATGGGCAACCGCGACGACATCCGGGAACTCCATGAAGGGGCCCAGCATGTGCTCACGGAGATCCTGCTGGTGATCGATGCGCTCGATCTCTATGGAGTCGTGGCGCTGCCCAAGCACCATCAATCCTCGGAGGTGCCGGCGATCTATCGATCGGCCACGGCCTCAAGGGGCGTGTTCGTGAACCCGGCGCTCACCGAACCCTTCGGCCTCACGTTGCTGGAGGCCGCCGCCAGCGGGCTGCCCCTGGTGGCCACGGATAACGGCGGCCCTGTGGACATCCTCGGCAACTGCCGCAATGGCTTGCTCGTGGATCCCACCGATCGCGTCGCGATTGCCTCAGCGCTGCTGGCGATTCTTGAGGATCCCCAGCTCTGGGCCCGCTATTCCCAGCAGGGGCTGATCAACATCGCCCGGTACTACTCCTGGGAGGCGCATGCCAGCCGTTACCTCACGGCGATCCGACCGATCATTGAGCAGCACCGTCCACCGGAGCGCCCCCCCGCCAGCGGCAGAATCCGCCAGTCGTTTGATCGCGCTATCTTCACCGCGGTGGATAACACCCTGCTCGGCGATGACGAGGGACTCGAGGCACTTGTGAAGGTGATCACGGCGCACCGCCGTGCCTTCATGTTCGGCGTCGCCACGGGGCGGCGCCTGGATTCAGTGCTGATGCTGCTGAAGCGAAAGGCCATCCCAGCTCCCGACATTCTGATCACCAGCCTGGGGACGGAGATCTATTACACCGGCCAGTTGTTCACCGATGTGGCCTGGAACCGGCACATCAACCATGCCTGGACTCCCCAGGTGCTCAAGCGGGTGATGGATGAAATTCCCGGCCTCACACTGCAGCCCAAGAGTGAGCAGAGCCGCTACAAGCTTTCTTATTACTACGACGCCGCCCACGCTCCTCCCATTGAAGACATTCATGGTCTGCTGCATCAGCAGGAGCTTTCCGTGAATGCCACTTATTCCTTCGGGCAATACCTCGACATCGTGCCGGCACGGGCGTCCAAGGGTCAAGCCTTGCGCTACGTGGCCAGCCAGTATGAGATTCCCCTGGAGCAGATCCTCGTGACCGGTGGCTCCGGTGGCGACGAGGACATGCTGCGCGGCAACACGCTGGGGGTGGTGGTGGCCAACCGGCACCAGGAGGAGCTCGCCAATCTCAGCGAATGGCAGCAGGTGTATTTCGCCGCTGGCGCCCATTCCTGGGGCATTCTTGATGCGATCCATCACTACAACTTCTTCCAGCGCATGAGCTGCTCCGTGGCGTGAGGTCTGTCTCGCCCTTGGCGCGGTTGCTGATCGCCACCGATCTTGACCGCACCCTGCTGCCCAACGGAGCTGCCGAGGAATCGCCTCTGGCGCGCCCTCTCTTCGCACGGCTGGCGGCGCGCGCGGAGGTCACGCTGGCGTATGTCACCGGCCGTCATCGGGCCCTGGTGGAGGAGGCGATCACCACCTATGCGCTCCCTGAAGCCCAGTGGGTGATCAGTGATGTGGGCAGCCGCCTCGACCAGCTTGATCGTGGCCATTGGCAGCCCTGCGCGGCATGGCAGCAGCACATCCGCCGCGATTGGCCTGGCTGTGTGTCTGCTGATCTGCAGGCTTTGTTTGAGGATCTTCCCCAGCTTGTGCTGCAGGAGAGTGATCGCCAGAGTGCCTGCAAGCTCAGCTTTTATGTGCCTTTGGGTGTCGACCTGGAGGCGTTGAAGCTGCTGATGCTGGAGCGCCTGGCCGGCCACGGCGCCGCCTGCAGCTGGATCTACAGCGTGGATGAAGCGAAGGGCACGGGGCTGCTGGATGTGTGTCCTGCCAGTGCCACCAAATGGCACGCTCTGGAGTTTCTGATGCAGCGCACCGGCTTCGATCTCAGCCACACGGTGTTTGCCGGCGACAGTGGCAATGACCTGCCGCTTCTGGCCAGCGCGGTGCCCGCCGTGCTGGTGGCCAACGCCCACCCCGCGGTGATCGCGGAGGCCACGGCAGCCGCGGGCCGCAGCGGCCATCTCGAGGCGCTTTATCTCGCCCGCGGTGGCTTCATGGGCATGAACGGTCACTACAGCGCCGGCCTTCTGGAAGGTGTGGCTCACTTCCATCCCGGCGTGGCCCACTGGCTGCAGCAGTCGTGAGCCGCCCAGGCCTTTCGGCTGGATGCCGTCTGCCGCCGCTGGCGCCAACGCTGCTTTTTGTGGTGCCCAGGCTGCTCCGGCCTGGCGGCCGATCAGCTGTGACGGCTTCCCCTTGGTCGCGCTGCTCTAGCGTTCATCCAGGCAACGATGCACTGCGCTCAGCCAACTGCTGCTACCAGCAGGCTGCCTCCCATCTGACAGCACCGAGGGTGATTCGGTTGCTGTCACGTTCTGTTCTTTCGCCAGGCCAACGAACCCCCAGCTCCTGCGGCCCTGCCCAGCGCTGCTGCTCCGGCTCATGACCGCACGGCCGGCACAGCTTCGCTTTCGCCAGTGCCCGGCACTGATGCCGTCCTGTTTCGCTGCCTCTCGTTTCGCTGCTTCTTGTTTCGGCCATGTATGAACAGATTTCCCATTCGCTTCTCAATGCGATCCTCGATGATCTGAAGCCGGAGATTCGCCGCCAGGATCTGCGGCACTTCTATACACGGCTGGGGGCTAACTTCTTTGCGATCCACTCGCTCTTCTCCACGCTTTACGGCCATCGCGACGACTTCGCCGATCAGATGTTGAAGCTGGTTGAAACGATGGCGATGGGCTATGTCGACCGGTCACCTGAATCTGAACGGTTGGACATCAATCGGGAAACCGATCATAACTGGTTCTTGTCTCAGCGCTGGGTGGGCATGGCGCTGTATACCAACGGTTTTGCTGATGATCTGGCTGATCTGAGCCGGAAGGTGGGTTATTTCCAGGAGCTTGGCATCAACATGGTGCACGTGATGCCGATTCTGGAATGTCCCGTGGGCAAGAGCGACGGCGGTTATGCGGTCAGCAATTTTCGCAGAATTGATGGCCGTGTGGGGGATCTGGCGGATTTCCAGGCGTTGTCGGAGCAGTTCCGTGCCAATGGCATCCTGTTGGTGCTGGATATCGTTCTGAACCACACCTCGGATGAGCACGTCTGGGCCTTGATGGCCAAGCAGGGTGATCTCGAGCATCAGGAGTATTACTACACGTTCGCAGATCGGCGTATCCCCGATCTGTTTGAGCAGAGCATGCCGGAAATCTTTCCTGAAACCGATCCAGGCAACTTCACCTGGAACGAGGAGATGCAGCGCTGGGTGATGACCGTGTTCCACGACTATCAGTGGGATCTCAATTACAGCCATCCGGCTGTGTTCATCGCCATGCTGGATATCGTGCTCTTCTGGGCCAATCAGGGCGTGGATGTGCTGCGGCTCGATGCGGTGGCGTTCCTGTGGAAAAAAATAGGGTCTTCCTGTCAGAACGAGCACAAGGCCCACCTGATCCTGCAGCTGCTGAAGGATTGCTGCCAGGTGACGGCCCCTGGGGTGCTGTTCATCGCTGAGGCCATCGTGGCGCCGGTGGAGGTGGCCAAGTATTTCGGTGAAGATGCCATCGTGGCCAAGGAATGCGAGATCGCCTACAACGCCACGCTGATGGCCCTGCTCTGGGATGGCATCGCCACCAAGAACACCCGGTTGCTACGGGAAGGGATCAAGAGCCTGCCCAGCAAGCTCGATCGTGCCACCTGGCTCAATTATGTGCGCTGCCATGATGATATCGGCTTCGGTTTCAATGACAGCGATATCAGGGCAGCGGGTTACGACCCCTCCGCACATCGCAGGTTCCTGGTGGATTATTTCACCGGCCACTACGACGACAGCGCCCGGGGCCTGGTCTTCATGCGCAACGAGGCTACCGGCGACGCGCGCATCTGTGGCTCGCTGGCTTCGTTGGTGGGGCTCGAAGCCGCTCTGGAGCGGCAGGATGCGCGACTGACCCGGCAGGCCATTGATCGCATCCTGCTGCTGCATGGGGTGATCCTCTCCTTCGGCGGCATCCCCCTCATCTATAACGGTGACGCTCTTGGTGTGCTCAACGATTACAGCTTCCGCAACGACCCCGACAAGCACGAAGACAGCCGCTGGGTGCACCGTCCGAAGATCAACTGGCAGCAGGCCGAGCAACGCAAGAAGCCGGGCACGGTGGAGTTCGAGATCTTCACGGCCATGCAGCGCATGATCGCCATCCGCAAGCAGACCAGCGCCTTCGCCGACTTCAACAACCGCGAACTGCTGCCCGTGGCCAATGATCACGTGCTCTGTTATGCGCGCTCAGATGGTCAGCAGGGCGCCAACAGCGTGGTGGTGCTGGCCAACTTCGATGCCAGCCCACAGCAGGTGGAGCTGAGCGATCTGTGCCGCCATGGCATGCAGCAGGGCCTCAGCCATGGCGCCAATCCAGGCTTCAACAGCCACTGCACTCTCACCGACCTCTACACCGGTGCCGCCCCCACCCAGTTCGACGGCGGCATCGTGCTGAGCGGCTATCAGTTCTATTGGCTGCGCCAGCAAGGCTGACGATCCTCTCGGCTCAGCCCGCGCCCCCCTCCAGCAGCGTGATCGGGTCGCCTACCGCCACAGGCCCCGGGCTCAGCACTGACAGGCGAATGCCGGCGATCACCTTGTTGTGGCGTGCTGTGGCCCGCAGGATCTCGATGTCTTCCGGCAGGCCGCACTGGGCCAGGGTGGTGATCACGCACCGAGGGCAGGCCGTGTCCACCTGCAGCAACGCCCGCTTACCGATCCGCAGGCGGTGGCCTAACCAGGCCTCCTCCACGAACCCCTCGTCGCCCTCCAGTGGCGCCATCAGCAGGTTGGGGCGGAAGCGCTCCACGGCGAAATCGAGGTCGGGCTCCAGCTGCCGCAGGCGGTCGAGCGTGGCGGTGCTGATCGCATGGATCGGGCAGGAATCGAAGAAGGTGCCGGCGGGCAGCACCAGCTCATTCACCACGTCCTGAAACTCCCGCTCCTGCACCGGCGGCCAGTACTGATCCAGGCTGGCGCCCTCCTGGGGCCGATCCAGCAGGCTCACCTGCCGGCCCAGCCACGCCGACAACTGGGCGCCCGCCTCCGGATCACTGGTGAGCAAGGGCGCCGCCTCCGTACCGGCCGCCCGATCAGCCGCGGCGCTGATCGCGGCGGCTGGCAGCGCCTGACCCGGCAGCGGTGGCGCCACGAACTGAGCCTGGTACTGGAGCAGGGAGCGCCACAGGCGCGGATTCTTGGCGCTGGCCACCCGGCCGGTGGCATGGTCCCAGAGGGCATAGGCGCGGTCGCCGCAGATTCCCCCTTCGCCCACCTCCACCTGGGGCAGGCACTCGCCCAGCATCGATTTCACCGGATAGCGCCAGAGCGCTTCCACCCGTCCCACCAGCCTGCCGTTCATGGGATCCGCCCAACGGCCTCATCCAAGCGTTCAGCGGCGCCGAATGCCGTTCAGGACGTACCGCCGGTGCCGGAGTTACTGGCGGAGCTCGTGCCGGTGCCGCTGTTGCTGGTGCTGGCCGCCGGGCTCCAGGCCGGGGTGTGGGGGTCTTCGCGCAGCCGCGGCAGCAGCTGCACCAGGTTGCAGGGCCGGGTGGCGGGGTTCAGCTGGGCGCTGATCAGCCGGTCCCAGGCGGTGCTCACCGCATCGAGCGAGCCGGGCAGCACGAAGATCACCGTGCCGTTGGCCACCCCCGCCAGGCAGCGGCTCTGCAAGGTGCTGGTGCCGATCGTCTCGAAGGAGAGCTGGCGGAACAGCTCGCCGAAGCCCTCGATCGTCTTGTCGAGCAGGGGCGCGACCGCTTCCGGTGACCCATCGCGGCCGGTGAGCCCGGTGCCCCCGCAGCTGATCACCACCTGCACCGCCGCTGTGGCGATCCAGCGGCTCACCACCGCCCGGATCGCGTAGCGGTCGTCGGGCACGCACAACCGCTCCACCAGCTGGTGGCCTTCGCGCTCCAGGCGATCGCGCAGCGCATCGCCGGAGGGATCGTCGGCGCTGGGGTCGGCGCTGCGCCGGTCGGACACCGTGAGCAGGGCGATGGCGAGACTCACAAGGCAACGCGCGGCGACGGCCTGAGGCTAGGCAGTGCGGCGCCCGGGCCCCCCGACCCGCGCTCGGCAGGCCTGGGGCCAGGCCCATAGCCTGGGCGGATGGCACTGAGCGCGGCACCGAGCGAAAGCTTTGAACTGATCGTCGTCGGCGGCGGCCATGCGGGCTGCGAAGCGGCGCTGGCGGCGGCGCGGCTGGGCATCGACACCGCCCTGTTCAGCCTCAACATCGACCGCATCGCCTGGCAGCCCTGCAACCCGGCGGTGGGTGGGCCGGCCAAGAGCCAGCTGGTGCATGAAGTGGATGCGCTCGGCGGCGTGATCGGGCGGCTGGCCGATGCCACCGCTCTGCAGAAGCGGGTGCTCAACGCCAGCCGGGGGCCGGCAGTGTGGGCCCTGCGCGCCCAGACCGACAAGCGCGCCTATGCCCGCCAGATGCTGCAGCTGCTGCAGCACACGCCGCACCTGCATCTGCGCGAGGCGATGGTCACCGGCCTGGAGGTGGCTGACGACCGGGTGATCGGCGTGCGCACCTATTTCGGCAGCGTGTACGCCGCCGGCGCCGTGGTGCTCACCACCGGCACCTTTCTGGGCGGCACGATCTGGGTGGGCAACCGCTCCATGCCCGCCGGCCGCGCCGGCGAAGCCCGCGCCGAAGGGCTCACCGAGGCGCTGCAGGCGCTGGGCTTCCGCACCGACCGCCTCAAGACCGGCACGCCGGCCCGGGTCGATCGACGCAGCGTGCGCCTCGATCAGCTGGAGGAACAACCCAGCGACGCCGCCGATCGCTTCTTCTCCTTCGATCCGGCCGCCTGGGTGAGCGGGGAGCAGATGGCCTGCCACATCACCCGCACCACCGCGGCCACCCACCAGCTGATCCGCGACAACCTCCATCTCACGCCGATCTACGGCGGCTTCATCGACAGCAAGGGGCCGCGCTACTGCCCCTCGATCGAAGACAAGATCGTGCGCTTCGCTGACAAGGACTCCCACCAGATCTTCCTGGAGCCGGAGGGTCGCGACACGCCCGAGCTCTACATCCAGGGGTTCTCCACCGGCCTGCCCGAACGGCTGCAGCTCGAGCTGCTGCGCACGCTGCCGGGGCTGGAGCAGTGCGTGATGCTGCGGCCCGCCTATGCGGTCGACTACGACATCCTGCCTGCCACCCAGCTGTTGCCCTCGCTGATGACCAAGCGGGTGGAGGGGCTGTTCAGCGCCGGCCAGCTCAACGGCACCACCGGTTATGAGGAAGCGGCGGCGCAGGGGCTGGTGGCGGGGCTGAATGCGGCGCGGCTGCTGCGGGGCCAGAGCCCCGTGCACTTTCCGCGCGAGGGCAGCTACATCGGCACCTTGATCGACGATCTGGTCACCAAAGACCTCAAGGAGCCCTACCGGGTGCTCACCAGCCGCAGCGAATACCGGCTGGTGCTGCGGGGCGACAACGCCGATCGGCGCCTGACGCCGCTGGGCCATGAGCTGGGATTGGTGGATGGCCGCCGCTGGCAGATCTTCGAGGCCAAGCAGGCGGCGATCGCGGCCGAGCAGCGCCGCCTCGACAGCGTGCGGCTGAAGGCGTCAGATCCTGCCGCCGCCGCGATCGAAGCGGAAACCGGCGCGCCGATCCGCGGCTCGATCACCCTGGCCGATCTGCTGCGCCGCTCCGGGGTGCATGCCACCGATCTGGTGCGCCACGGCCTCTGCGATCCGCAGCTGCCGGCCGATGTGCGCGACAGCGCCGAGATCGATGTGAAATACAGCGGCTATCTGGCCCGCCAGCAGCAGGAGATCGAGCGGGTGCGCAAGCAGGATCACCGGCCGATTCCAGACGGCATCGATTACGCCGCCATCGCCACCCTCTCGAAAGAGGCGCGTGAGCGCCTGGCGGCCGTGCGGCCGCTGAATCTGGGCCAGGCCGCACGCACGCCCGGCGTCAGCCCCGCCGATGCCAATGCCCTGCTGCTGTGGCTGGAGCTGAACCGGCGGCAGGAAGCCGCAAAACGGACGTCAGTGCCTTAAGCTCGCGCGTCACTCACGCCTGAGCCTGCGCTTTCATGGCGACCCCCCCTTCAGTCCCCACCTCCAGAGCCTTCTGGGATCTCAAGGCCGAGCAGGTGGTGCACCGGGTGTTTGCCAATGGAGCCAACCGCACCAGTGTTGGTCTGCTCGACCATACGCCGATCGATGTGGTGGTGAGCGAGGCCCCCCCGCGCGCTCCGGCTCCGCCTCCACCTTCACGGGCTACCCGCACAGCCACCACGGCTCTCTGGCACCGTCCCTGGCTACCGATTCTCGCGGCCCTTGCCCTGGTGGGGATCACCTCCTCGCTGCTGCTGTGGCGCAACTGGCAGGTGGCCAACCGCGCGCTTGATCAGGAACGCAATCTCAAGCTGCTGGAGCGGCTGCGAGATCTGGTGCCCGCCGCCGCTGAACCGGCAGCGTTGCCTGCTGGTCAGATTGCAGGAGCTGCCCCCACCCTTGATCCCAGCCTGCCGCCGCCGCCGCTGGAAGAGCCGTGGGTTCAGGAGCTGGCGCTCCTCTCTGGTGGCACCGCCGGCCAGGCCTCCACCGCGCGGCCGCTGCGGGTGCCCGTTAGCGGCACCATCACCCGCCCAGCCCCCGCCGCTGCTGCTGGTGGCAACGGCTGGGCGGTGGGCGACACCGTGGGTGCCTCCGCCACCTCCAGGGTCGCTGCTCCCCCGTCGCCGGCTGGTGCAAGCGCGGGCCCAGCCCCCGAGCTGATGGGAGTGGTGCAGGTGCAGGGCCGATCCAGCGCAGCGATCTTCCAGGTGGGCGGCACCAGCACGAACGTGTCGGTGGGAGAGCCGATCGGCGCCAGCGGCTGGCGTCTGCAATCCGCCAGTGGCGATTCGGTGGTGATTGAACGCCAGGGCAAGCAGCGCCAGGTGAGCATCAGCAACGATGGCCTCTGAGCTGATGTGACTGCTCAGCCGGTCCCCCCGCTCTCATTGCCCAGGCTGGCTTCGTAGCCTGAACCACCGGTGCTCAGCCCGATGAGCGGCTCACTCTGCTCGACCCCTGCCCGATCGCGCGAGGAGCCAATCCCCGGCGACGACGGCACCCCCTTCCCCTCACCGCATGCCCTGTGGTCGGCGTCGCGGGCGGCCATGGAGGCCGGCTGCACGGCGGCGGGCCTCAGCGGTGCCTGGCAATTGCTGCTGCTGGGTGATGGCAGCCCCACCCGCCACCTGCAGCTGCTCACCGGCGCTCCGGTGGAGGTGGAGCTGATCGCCATGGCATGCGATGCGGGGGATGGCAAGCGGGTGCCTGCAGAAGTGGCTGGTCTGGCCTCGCCCTTGCTGCGGCGTCAGGTGTGGCTTCGCTGTCACGGAGAGCCGCTGGCCTGGGCCGAAAGCTGGTGGAACCAGTCGCAGGCCGAAGAAAATCTCCGCGACCGCCAGCTGCCGATCTGGCAAAGCCTGACGGCGGATCGCGCCGAACTGTTCCGTGAAGTGGATGGGTTGGCCCAGGTGACAGAACCTTGGCTGGAACAGGGTTTTGGCTGCAGAGGTCCGTTCTGGAGCCGCCACTACCGCTTCTTTCGCGGCGGGCGTCAGCTCACAGTGATCCGCGAGGTCTTCTCCCCGGCACTGGAGCGTTGGCTGGGGCCCAGTCAGCGCTGTGAAGAATCATCAACATTGTTGCCAGCCGTCACGCGGACGCATTGACAAGTTGCGAGTTGCCCCAGCCCGGGCACCATGTTGATGTTCCACGTCGGTTCGCCCGATGGCCCCGTCCACGTCCTGGCTCAGCCTCACCGATCTGGGCCGCCTCTACGGCATCTCCGCCATCTACTGCGGCCGCCTGCTGTGCGAGGTCGGTCTGCGCGACCACGACGGACGCCCCAGCGCCGAAGCTCTGGCCAGCGGCTTAGCCCAGGTGGCCTGCTCCAGCCACCGCAATGTGGACACGCTCTGGCATGAAGAAGGCTGCCGCGCCGCACTGGAAGCTCGAGGCCAAGTGCCCCTTGCTCAGCGCACGCTTGTGGAGCAGTGGGCCGAGCTGCTCTGGGCGATGAAGCAAGGATCAGCGGCGATCAGCACCTCTGCCGAGCAGATGGCTGAAGATCTCCCCGGTGAGCTGGTGGAGCCTGTCAACCAACAACTGCGTGTGAACGGCTGGGACTTCCAGGTGCCCCGCACCCACCACAGCGGTGGCGGTGCCGGCGCCGGTGAAGGCCATGCCAATGGCACCCCGCGCGCCCGCAACCATCCTGATGACCTGGCCCGTCGCCGCCGCAAAGCGGCTAGCTGAAAGCCTGCCGGTTTCAGCCGAGCCGCAGGGCTTCAGCCTGTTGGCGGGTCTTCTCGAGCAGCTCGCGCAGCCGGTCTTCGTCGGTGTGGCTGAGGCTGGTGCGCAGCAGCTTGGCGTGGGGGGCGAAGCTGCGCAGGCGCTCCACCACCCGGTCAGGGGTGGCTTCACGCACCAGCAGGCAGAGGGCGGCGCTGCCCTTCGGCAGGGTTTCGCCCACCTCACGCAGGAAGCCGTCGCTGATGCCCAGATCGCTGAGCGCGCCCGAGGCGGCACCGACACCGGCGCCCAGGGCAGCACCCAGCAGCGGATTGAGGAACAGCAGCCCCACCAGCGAGCCCCAGAAGCCACCGCCCAGCGCGCCGGCGGCGGTGAGGTTGATCGCCTGACGCAGATGCACCTCCCCGGAGGCATCGTGCTCGACCACCACCGCATCTTCCAGTGAGATCAGATGCTCCTGCTGGATATTGACAAGCTCGCGACGTACGGCGTCAGCGTCCTCGGTTTTCGGAAATCCCACCACGATCAGGTTGCTCATGGACGCAGATCCTTGGAAGCGGTTGATCACCATTGAATGTAGGTGGCATGCGGTGGCGCTCCGCTGGTGGCCTGCGTTGAGGATTCGCGGCTGCCCCGCTCAATCCCGCCGGCGGCTGGAGCGGGGCAGGGGGCGCTGGGGCGTGCGTGCCGGCGGCAACGACGGCGGGGTCTCGCTCCCAGCGGCTGCCCCGCTGGGGCGCTGCCAGCGGGGCAGGCGGAAGTTGTCGTCCTCGGGCCAATCGTTGGTGTCGGGCGCGGGTGGCAGCAGCGGGGCGCTGCGACGGGAGATCGCCTCCAGTGGCCGCCGCCCGCCACTGGCGGTTGGGCCAGCCGGTGTTGCGGCCGGGCCGCTTCCCCTGTCCCACTCCCTGGCCGGCTCAGGCGCTCTGCCCATGGGGCTGCGGCTGGCGGGTTCCCGGCTGGCGGTGCGGAAACGCTCGTCGGTGGGAAGGTCGCTGCGGCGGCGGGGTGGTGGGGTCTGCGCCTCCCGCTCCTGGGGGGAGGGGCGTTCCTGCCAGGGTTCGGGCCAGTCGTCGTCGCCTTCGAGGAACCAGTCGAAGCGTTCGCCAACCCAGCGACCCAGACCATCCAGGCCCGGTCGTGCACCGGTGCGGCCCCAGGCTCCACGCGCCTGGGCACGCGAGCCCGGGCGAGCCCCGGACACGCCGTTCACCAGCTGCCGCCCCGCCACCATCCATTGATCGAAGGTTCCGCCCGCCGTGGGCGATCCCTGGCGGCGTCTGCCGCGGCGGGAAGGGTCACCGGAACCGTTCATGGCTCTGTCCTGTGTCCGTCCTGATGGGCCCGGCTCTTCCCTGAGAACCGTTTCGCCTTGACCCTAACGGCTGAGGCGCAGGGCCCAGCGGCGGCGCAGCCAGCGTTCGCGGCCCAGGCCCACCACGGCGATCGCCAGGCCGCCGCACTGCAGCACCCCCAGGAACAGTTCCATGCCAAGGGCGCGATCCATCGGCGAACCCTAGGCGCCACCGGGTTCGAACAGGAGCTGGCAGCTGGCATGCCACTGGCCGCCGTGCAGCCGGTCGCAGCAGAGGCGGCAGGCCACGCCCCGCACCCGCCGCCGGTAGGGCGCCGTGACACCGCAGCTGGGGCAGCGGGCGATCCAGCGCACCGCACTGACCGGCACCGGGTAAGAGTGGCGCAGGCTCACCTCGAACGCCGACTGGGCGGCGTTGATGCGGGCCATGCGGGCGCGGAAGTGGGGGCCGTGCACCTCGCGCACCCCCAGCACCCGGTCGATCCAGGCGTGGATCATCTCGTGGCAGAGGGTGCCGAGCGTGGCTTCACGGGGCAGCGGTTCGAGCACCGGCCGTGACAGCACGATCTCGCACAGCGGTGTGCCGTCGCGCTGCCGGCCGCTGCGGTAGAGCCCGGCGGTGCGGTTCATGCGGCCATCGCTCCAGCGCACCGCCACCAGGCTGCGGCCCTGCGGCGCCAGGGTGCCGTCGAAGTGCTCCCGGTTGAGGCGGTGGAACAGCGGAAGCAAGGACTCCAGGGGCATGCCGCTTCAGGGCGTTGGCACCAGCCAGGCAGTCTGGCGGGGCCGTCGGTCAGACTCCAGGCTCAGGATGCGCGCTTTCGCCATGGATTGGGGTCTGGCACAGACGATCGGCACCAAGGCCCTGTTGGCCGGTGCCGGCGCCCTGCTTCTCTACTGGACCTACACGGCCGTGAAGCTGGTGATCAGCGCCCGCGGCATCAACCCGCTGCTCAAGCAGTTCTTCACCCAGGTGGCCTCGGGCCAGATCGATGGCGCCTATCTGCTCACCACCAAGAACTACCGCTCCCATGTGAACCGGCAACAGTTCATCCGTTTCCTGGCGGGCCTGCAGCTCAACAAGTACCGCAACCTCAAATCCGGCCGGCCCCGCATCCAGGACGGCCAGATCATCCTCACGGTGAAGCTGAAGTCGGAGGCAAAGGAGGAACTGCCGCTCGATTTCACCTTCGTGAAGGTGGAGGAAGCCTGGCGGGTGGATCGCATCAACAGACTCGCCGCTGCCTGACGCTCCATCCCGCCGCTCCTTGCCAGCGCCGCCTCCCATGCCCGACGCATCGCCTGAGGATCGGGCCGAGGAATTGCGCCGCCTGCTGCAGCGCGCGGCGCACGCCTACTACGTGCTCGATGCCCCGGAGCTGGAGGACCCGGTCTATGACCGGCTCTATCGCGAGCTGCTGGAGCTGGAGGCGGCCTACCCCGAACTGGTGCGTCCCGATAGCCCCACGCAGAGGGTGGGCGGCGCTCCCGCCGAAGGCTTTCGCACGGTGGAGCACCGCGTCGGACTGCTCAGCCTCGACAACGCCTTCGGCTTGGAGGACCTGGAGGCCTGGTATGGCCGCCTGCTGCGCGCGATCGATCGCTTGCCCGAGGTCGGTGCACCGCTGCCCGCCCTGCCGATGGTGGGCGAGCTCAAGATCGACGGCAACGCCCTCGCTCTCAGCTACGCCAACGGGGTGCTGGTGCGGGCCGCCACCCGCGGTGACGGGGCGTGGGGCGAGGAGATCACCGCCAACGTGCGCACGATCCAGAGCGTGCCGCTGAGGCTGCAGCTGGATCACCCCCCGGCCTGGGTGGAGGTGCGCGGTGAGGCCTTCATCCCCGACGCCACCTTCAGCGCCATCAATACCGAGCGCGAAGCCCGCGGCGAACCGCCGTTCGCCAACCCCCGCAATGCCTGCGCGGGCACCCTGCGGCAGCTCGATCCGAAGGTGGTGGCCGCCCGGCGTCTCGATTTCTTCGCCTACACCCTCCATCTCCCTGAGGAGTGGGATCCGGTCGGCGCCGGCGGGACCAGTGATCCAGCGAGGCCCACCAGCCAGTGGGCCTCGCTGGAGTGGCTGCACTCCGCCGGCTTCCGGGTCAATCCCAATGCCGAACTCCTGCCCGACCTGGCCGCGGTGGAGGGTTTCTTCAGCGCCTGGGAGGAGACACGGCGCTCCCTGCCCTACGCCACCGACGGGGTGGTGGTGAAGCTCAACGACCTGCGACTCCAGGCCGAGGCCGGCTTCACCCAGAAGGCGCCGCGCTGGGCGATCGCCCTCAAGTACGCCGCCGAGGAGGCCCCCAGCCGGCTGCTGCGCCTGGTGGCTCAGGTGGGACGCACCGGAGTCGTGACGCCGGTGGCGGAGTTCGAGCCGGTGGCGCTCGCCGGCACCAGCGTGAGCCGCGCCACCCTCCATAACGCCGACCGGCTGGCCGAGCTCGATCTCCACGCCGGCGACACGATCGTGGTGCGCAAGGCGGGTGAGATCATCCCAGAGGTGGTGCGGGTGCTGGTCGAACTGCGGCCGGCAGAGGCAACGCCGCTGGCCCTGCCCCAGGCCTGCCCGGAGTGCGGCTCGGAGCTGGTGCGGGAGACGGGGGAGGCGGCCACGCGCTGCGTCAACAGCAGCTGCCCGGCGATCCTGCGCGGCTCGCTGCGCCACTGGGTGAGCAAGGCGGCCCTCGACGTGGATGGCCTCGGCAGCAAGCTGATCGAGCAGCTGGTCGACCGGGGGCTGGTGCGCTCGATCGCCGATCTCTACCGGCTTGACGCCGCGCTGCTGGCCAGCCTGGAGCGGATGGGGGAGAAGTCGGCGTCGAATCTGGCGGCGGCGCTGGAGGCCTCCAAGGCCAAGCCTTGGCATCGCCAGCTCTATGGCCTTGGGATTCATCACGTGGGCGAGGTGAACTCCAAGGCGCTGGCCAGGGTGTTCCCCTCGGCCGCCACTCTCGCCACGGCGGCATTCGAGGCCCCGGAGGCGATCACCGCAGTCCATGGCATCGGCGTCGAGATCGTCCAGTCGCTGCAGCAGTGGTTTGCCATCCCCGCGAACGAGCGCCTGCTCAACGACCTGGCGCAGCTGGGTCTGACGCTGGCCAGCACCGGCGCCGTTCCTGACGGAAGCGGCAGGTCCCAGTCCCAGCCTCTAGCGGGGAAGACGCTGGTGCTCACTGGCACGTTGCCCAGCCTGACCCGGCACCGTGCCCAGGAGCTGATCGAGACCGCCGGTGGCAAGGTGACAGGCTCGGTCAGCCGGAAGACGAGCTTCGTGGTGGCTGGCGAGGAGGCGGGAAGCAAGCTCGGCAAGGCCGAGAGCCTGGGTGTGGCCGTGATCGACGAAGCGGGTCTGCAGGCCCTGCTCGCTGCAGAGCCACCACGGTCCTCCGAGTCGGACTGAGCGTCTCACCGGTCTCCTCAGCCGTCGGGGCAGGCGACAGGCGCGTCAGCAGCTTCGCTGCGACGGTCACGGCCGTTGCTGTGCGTGACCAGGCTGGCAGGCGCACCGCCCTCCGCTGGACAGGGCTGATGACGCCACAACCTCGCTGACGCAGGGGGACGTTCTCACCCTGTGCCGACATAAGAGTTTTCTTGCCAATTTCCTTCCGTCCTCTTACCGCCGAACTTTTACTGTTCATTCAGTTCAGCCATTCAAGCTGAACAGGTGGACAGATGACCAATCTGTTGACTGCACGGCTAATCATGCAGTACAGGCAGAGGCGTCGACTGACCATCATTATCCCCGTCCCAAATTCTAGCCAGTCAAAGGAGAACACCATGGCAACTGAATCTTCGACCAATACAGCCCTGTTGGGTCTGAATCTGCTGTCAGGGGCAGATAGCTTCCTCACTGATCTCACCCCAGAGGATGAAGCCTCCATTTCCGGTGGGAATGGCAGGCGCCGTCGCAGCCGCACGAGCCGTCCGACCCGCGCCAGCCGTCCGACCCGCGCCAGCCGTCCGACCCGTCGCAGGAGCGGGCTGTCCTGACGTTCTCCTGAGCCGATGATCCAAGGCATGCAACCCCTGTTGGGGAAGCAGTCAGTGGCGCATCCTTGAGAACGACTTTGGGGCCTGTCGAGGTTTCAAAATTGTCCAGCGGCATTTTGAAACCTCGACTTGGAGCAAGTTTCAGTCCATGTTGGATGCGCTTGGATTTATCAACGTCTGACGATGGCACTACGCCTGGAATCTTCTACCATCCTTGATTACTTGGTTCAGCAAGGCCATTGCGGTCCTGATGATGAAGTGCTGAGTGTCAAGGCACTCTCTGGCAAAAATCTCAATCTCCTGGTGCAGCTTTCTGCAGGCGGTAGCCACCATGGGATGACAACCAGCCTATTGGTCAAGCAAGCACCGTTTCGGGATGCGGAAGGACCCGATCAGGATTTTCTCGAAGAGTGGCGCATTTATCAATTGCTTGGCACTGATGATCAGCTCCGCGAGCTCGGACCCATCATGCCCGAAGGAGTGAATTATGATGCCGTCAATGGCATCCTGATTCTCCGATTTTTAGAAAAGTATTGGGATCTTGGCAAGTTCTACTCGGGCTCCCAGCAGTTTCCCCTGCGCGTCGCCACCGCACTCGGAATCTGCCTGGCTACGCTCCACCAGGCAACATTTCAACGTCAGGACTATCAGCTTCAACTGGATCCGGAATGCACCAGTATGGAGGGGGACAGGGGCAATGGGCCTGACTTCTGTGGTGAATTGGAGAATCTGACGCCTGGTCTCTTTCGGCGAGTGTCGCTGGATGGCCTCATGTTCTACAAGCTTTACCAGCGCTCTGCCCAGCTTTCGGAAGCGCTCTCTCGTCTGCAAGCAGATTACACACCATGCTGCCTGATTCATAACGACCTCAAGTTTGGAAACATCCTGGTTCACCAGGATTGGCCTCGGTGGGAGCCCTCGCCCCTGCCCACCTCCATGGCGGCTCTGCACCTCCCTGATCAGCAAGGAGTCATCCGGGTGATTGATTGGGAGCAGTGGGCATGGGGCGATCCGGCATTCGATGTAGGGGCGATAATCACTGAGTATCTGAGAGTCTGGCTTCAGAGTCTTGCCCTCAGCAGGGATATTGATCTTGCTGTCTCGCTGCAATTGGCGGCAGTGCCGTTGCAGACACTTCAGCCCTCACTGGCCGCCTTGATCAAGGCCTATCTGGCACAGTTCCCTGCAATTCTTGAGGTTTTTCCTGACTTTCAGGAACGGGTGCTGCGGTTTGCTGGCCTGGGGTTGATCGAGGTGATTCAGGAACGGTTGTTTTACCGAGAGCCATTTGGCAATCTGGAGATTTCCATATTGCAGGTTGCAAGGTCGCTGTTGTGTCATCCTGAAGCCGCCATGTCAACGGTGTTTGGTGACCTCGGTTCGCACTGCTCAGGCATCGAGCCTCCAGATTCCCCTCCTAGTGAGATGGTTCACGTTGCCTTCAGCAAAGCCCATTGCACCAACAGCCATCCAGCTTCGCACTCAGAGGTGTTCTTGCCCCGTTGGCTGCGGCACTATTCCCTCGATGCAGCGCTGACCGATTTGACTGAGAATGTTCGTATCGATCCTCCTCTGATTGAACATCCATCTTACGCACTGCTCGATGTCACTCAAATGCGAGGCAGTGCTGCCTCTGAAACGGAGGCAGAACGGTACAATGCTTTGCCAGATGAGCTAAAGCAGGCGGATCTATTGCGTCAGCTTAGGAATTATCTGCATGACATCTACTTCAGCGGGGAGCAAGAATCGCGATTGTCAATGCCTACGCTGAAAAAAGAGTACAAGAACAGTACCTATGCAGGCTTGGATCTTGATTTCATTGGCCAGATCCAGGCGGCCAATAGCGGCACAGGGTGCGTCGACCCCAACTGGGTCGTGACCCGAGTGGAGGGAAGCCGTTACCAGGTTCAGAAAGATGGTCTGCATCTTTGGATTGATCCCACTTCCGATCTGGCGTTGGGTTCGTCCGAGGGATCTGTTGGCACTCGATTGTCCTTGCGTCTGCCCAATTCTTCTTTCGTTGGGCAGTACTACATGGCGGTCGGCAATGGTGGACAACCTGCCACTGATCAAGTTTCTTTTCACCTCTTCTTCCATGTCACCGTGGAGGGGGCGATCCTGCTGATGGACATCTTGAGCTGCGAGCTCAATCGCGAATCCTGTCCATTTACCTTGAAGGTCCTCACCGAGCCTTTGTCCTATGGGCGCTTTGATGCTGCAATTCTGACTCTGGAATCCAGGCACTATGTGAATCTACGGGCCGTCTTGCAGCATCACTACCCCAGGCTCCGCCCTCACTTACAAGATCCGATCCCCCTCTTCACCGCGCCACTTGCCCCTGGCATCGGACTCGCCGAAGCCCCTGGAGATGCACAAGGTTTTGGCCTGGGCCGCTGCCAGATCCTGGCGCGGGCACTGCTGGCTGCTGAGCCCTTCCCCAGGCCTCGGCAGTGGGCCATCCAGCAACACTTTGCTGAGCACAATCTGGATTGGCAGCGTCCCCATCTCAATCCGGGATCCCGTGCTTCCTACCCACCACTGGATCTCTGTGACTGTGGTGAGCTGCCCTCTGCGAGCGATGCTCTGTGCCACCCTCACTGACCCCATCAAGCCCTCACGGCCTTCCACTGGAAAGTGGTCAAGGCTTTGTGTCGTGGAAGCTGTGGAGATCAGGCTGCAGTGCCGTTTCTACGCTGAGGACAGCATGAAGGATCATCTCGCGGCGGTACCATGACGGTTAGCCCATGCCCGCCTTTCTGTTGCCATGACTCAGTGGAGGTTCTTTGCCGATCTGCTATGCGCGTGTTAGTAGTTGAAGACGATGTAGGTATCTCCAGGTTCATCCATCAAGGCCTGGGGGAAGCGGGGTACGCCGTTGATCTTGCCTTGAATGGCCGCGATGGCGTGAACTATGCAATGGCAGCTGATTACGATGCTGTTGTTCTCGACGTCATGCTTCCTGTACTGGACGGCCTGAGCGTCCTTAGGGAGCTGCGCAGACAGGGATTAAAAACGCCGGTTCTGTTGTTGACGGCGTTGGACACCGTCCAGGATCGTGTGCTGGGTTTGGATGCTGGCGCAGATGATTATTTGATCAAGCCGTTTGACTTCACGGAGTTGCTGGCCCGGTTGCGAGCTCTATTGAGGCGGCCTCCCCTTCAGACAGACGTGTTGCTCAAGGTGGGGAGTCTTGAGATGGATACCGCCCAACGGGTGGTGAAGCGTGGCAATCGGCTCATTGATCTGAGTCCGCGGGAGTTTTCTCTCTTGGAGTACTTGATGCGTCACTCCAACCAGGTGTTGAGTCGGACGCAAATTGCCCAGCACGTCTGGAACTTTGACTATTATGGAGACTTCAAGGTTATTGATGTCTACATTGGCTATCTCCGGCGAAAGCTTGATCAGAATGAGCCATTCTCTTTGATTCAAACTGCTAGGGGAGTGGGTTACTGCATCAGGGCTGATGGTGAGGCTCAGCTTTCCGACCCATAGCCCCAACGTTTAAACCGCCATGAAGCTTTGGAAACCCTGGCATAATCTCAGGTTTCGCCTGGTCGCCTGGTACAGCCTTCTGGCGGGTCTAACTATGCTGGGCTCCGATCGCTTGATCTATCACGAGTTTCAGCGAACGCTGCTTGAGCAGGTTGATGGCGCCTTGAAGGTGAATGCCATCCAAGCCTTGAAGTCCCTTGATGACGAAGTTAACACCTTGGTGTTTGATCCACGTAAGGATGCGCCGATCATTGCGTCCTTGTTGAGTGATGCTGGTGTTGTGATTTTGTTGCTTGGGAATGATGGCGCTGTGAAGGAGCGTTTCGGCGATTCGTCCATGCTTCCGGCTCACCAAGTCGTAAAACCTGGCTTTGAGACCGTGCTGACTGGGGAAGGGCGCTGGCGAATGTATACGAAGGAAATCCTTACGAGTCGTGGAAGGCCATCGGGATGGCTGAAGGTGGCTCGTTCTCTTCAGCCCATCGACACCACCTTGCAGAACCTCTCGAATCGCTATCTGCTCAAGCTTCCTATTCTTCTTGGAGTGGTGGGCTTGGGAGGTTACTTCCTGGCGAGCCGTGCGCTTAAGCCGGTTGTGCAGATTACGCAGATATCGAAGCAGATCAGGGTTAGCGGAAATCTGGCCCAGCGTATTCATTACCAAGGAACTTCTAATGATGAACTGGCTCGCCTGGCCATGATGTTTGATGAGATGATGGATTCACTGCAGTCGGCTTTTGAGTTCGAAAGGCGGTTTCTGATGGACGCTTCTCATGAGCTTCGAACCCCGCTGACGGCTCTTAAGGGCCGGCTGCAAGTGACGCTGCGTCAACCCCGCACCGTCGCAGACTATCAAGAATCTCTCCACTTGATTGATCATGATGTTGATCGTCTGATTCGTCTTAGCAGTGATCTTCTGCTGCTATCTCGGCTGGAACAGGGCCACCGGTATGCTGATCAGGATCTCATTGACTTGAGCGATCTGCTGGCTGCAGTTGCTGTGCAGGCTCAACCTTTGGCTGATCTTGCGGGTCTTTCTTTCCGCGCATTCATCGTCCCCAATCTGTTGATCCAAGGCAGTCCAGATCATCTGATTCGTCTCTTTCTTAATCTTATTGAAAATGCCATTAAGTATACACCTGCTCCGGGCCGCGTCAGCGTGGTTGCTGCCATTCAGCAAGGCTGCATTCGTGTTGACATCAGTGACACTGGGGTTGGAATCGCGCCGGAACATCTACCCCATCTGTTTGAACGTTTCTACCGTGTCGAGAAGTCGCGCTCGCGTGCGACGGGTGGCACAGGCCTCGGGTTGTCCATCGCCCAGGAAATTGTCCATCACCATCACGGCACGATCACAGTCCAAAGCCAACCTGGCCATGGCACCAACTTCACGGTCAGTTTTCCCCTCGACGTCAAACGGGATGGTTTGGCATCAGCCTGATGGATGACCTCGGCGGTTCGCTGGATCTGTCGATCCAGATGCATCCCTTGCCTTCCAGTCGGTCCGATGGGATGCAATGGCTGCGGCAAGCTGGCTTGCACTGTCAAGGTTCTGATCGGTGTGATTGAGCTGTGGCCGGCTATCGATCCGCGGCTGGTGTGGGACACCGAGATGGTCTACTGACACCCCAGCACTTCCTTCGGTCGCAGCTTCCTGCACGCACTGGAGCCGAGGCTTCCAGGTTTGCTCCACGTTGCTGATGGTGGAGATGACTGCCCAGCTGCTTCATGCCGCGGTGGCCACGCTCGCACGTCTGTGGCACCAGCTGGTCTACAGCTTCCATGCGCAGAGGCTCTGCTCAGGACGGACTCAACGGCTGGCGATCGGTGGCTGCAGAGCGGCCACCGGCTCACCCGCAAGGCATGGAGCGAGAGGAAGGCCAGGACCCCGGTAGGGGAGTACAGGCCGGGCACTACGGGCAGCGCCCTCGCAGGAAGGCCAGGGCCGCTGGGTCCGTGGTGAGGGCGATGGCCCGCCCATAGCTCTCCCGCGCCTCAGGCCAGCGGCCGAGCCGGCTGAGCAGCTCGGCCCGCAGCGCCCACCAGGGTTGATACGAGGCCGTTGCGGGCACGCTGGCGCCGAGCGCTTCCAGTGGCTCCAGCCCTGCGGCAGCACCGCGCAGCTCGGCCAGCACCGCCAGCCGGCTCACCTGCGCCCCCAGGCTGGGAGCCAGGCGGATGAGGCCGTCATAGAGGTGCAGCAGCGCCGGCCAGTCGACCCGGCCGTGCACGGCCCGCTGGGCATGCACCGACTGGATCGCCGCCTCCAGCTGGAAGCGCCCCATCCGCCCCTGGGCCGCCGCCTGCCGCAGCTCCGCCTCGGCCTCCGCCTGCCGCAGCTCCGCCTCGGCCTCCGCCTGCAGCGGCCGCGACCAGAGCCGCATGTCCTGCCCCTGGAGCGGAACGTAGGCGCCGTGGCGGTCGCGCCGGGCGGGCCGGCGTGCCTGGGCATGCAGCAGCAGTGCCAGCAGCCCCCGCCCCTCCGGTTCCTGCGGCAGCAGCTCAACGCAGAGCCGCGCCAGCTGGACGGCTTCCTGGGCGAGCCCGTCGCTGCCGCCCGCTGCGCCGGGTTCCTCCCAGCCCGTGCCGAAGGCTGCGTAGATCGCCTGATGCACCGCCTCCGCCCGTGCCGGCAGGGCGTGGGCGGGGGGCAGCACGAAGGGAATGCGAGCCTCGCGGATCTTCGCTTTGGCACGCACCAGCCGTTGCCCCATGGCGGCGGGAGCCACCAGGAAGGCGGCGCCGATCCGGGCGGCATTGAGGCCCAGCACCGTCTGCAGCATCAGCGGCGCCTGGATGGCCGCATCGATGGCGGGGTGGGCGCAGAGAAACAGCAGCCGCAGGCGGTCGTCGGGAATGGCCGCCGTTTCGCCCGCGCCGGCACTCGGATCGGTGGGCATGGTGAACGCCTCCTCGAGGAGGAGCGGCAGCAGGCGCTCCTGGGTGCGGGTGCGCCGGTGGCCATCGAGCCAGCGCCGCCGGGCGGTGACCAGCAGCCAGGCCTCCGGACTGCGGGGCACCCCCTGGCGGGGCCAGTCGGCCAGGGCCGCCAGGAAGGCCTCGCTCAGGGCGTCCTCCGCCGCGGCGGGATCGCCGCAGCGGGCCGTGAGCCAGGCCACCAGCTTCCCGTAGGAGCGGCGGGCGGCCTGCTCGGCGCTGCGCGCCGCCTCCACTCAGCTCCCCTCCATGGCCAGCACGGGCCGCACCTCCACGGCGCAGCGGCCGGCGGCGGGACAGCGCGCCGCCCAGGCCAGGGCGGCATCGAGATCGGGAACATCGATCAGGAAGAAGCCGCCCAGTTGCTCCTTGGTGTCGGGGAAGGGACCGTCCTGCACCTGGGCGGTGCCGCCCTGCAGCCGCACGGTGGTGGCGGTGTGGGTGGGATGGAGGCATTCGCCACCGCGATGGGCGCCGGCCTCCGCCAACGCCTGGGCGTAGGCGGCATAGGCGGGCATCAGGCTGGGGCGATCGGCGACATCCTGCTCGGTTTCGTAGATGAGGACCGCGTAGTTCATGGGACGCGAGAAGAAGGGGATGGCCCCGGGTCGGGGTTCACCTCCATGACGGACGGCGGCGCCCCATTTCGACAGGGTGGAAGGGATGGAGCGGGTTGGGGCGGGGCGGAGCTGGATCGGGAGTGACGGAGCGGGTTGGGGAGTGGCGGAGGGTGGTCAGGTGGCTTCACACGTAGGTTGTCGGCGACCTTCTGCTTTTGAGTGATGGCCCCGCGCCGCTCCAGTTTCCTGGCCGATTTTCAGGCCTTCATCAACAAGGGCAATGTGGTCGATCTCGCCGTGGCGGTGGTGATCGGTGGCGCCTTCGGCAAGGTGGTGGATGCAGTGGTGAGCCTGGTGATGGGCAGCCTGCTCACGCCTGCCCTGAAGGCGGCCAACGTCGATTCGATCAATTCGTGGCCGGCCGGCGCCGTGATCGTGGCGCTGATCAACTTCCTGGTGATCGCCTTCGTGGTGTTCCTGATCGTCAAGGCCATCGAGGCCACCAAGCGCAAGGAGGAGGCCAAGGCCGAGGCGGCCGCTGTCCCCGATGTGCAGGCCCAGCTGGCCTCAGCGGTGACCCGCCTGGCGGACGCGCTCGATCGCAAGGGGCTGTAGGTCTGCAAGAGCACGCTGGTTGGGCGCGGCTCGCTCTCGCCGCGGTTCAGCACAAGCGATCGGATCAAGCCATTGACGCGCGGGGCCGGCGGGGTGCCGGCCGGGTCGTGGGCCATTGGCGGTGACGTCCGTGGCCAGCCCCTGGCAGATCTGGCCAGCCTGGGGCCAGACTCCCAGGCCCGAGGCTTTACGCAATGGCGAGCAGCAGCAGCGGCGCCCGTGTCACTGCCCGCAGCGGCGTTCGCAACACTGCCTTCCAGGCACCTGGCGCCACGGTGTTCGTGGGCAGCCAGCGGCGCGAACAGGCCACGATCGAGATCATCCGCTTCAGCGCTGAGGCGATTCAGGAGTGGCAACAGGCGGATGTGGGCACCTGCCTCAGCTGCCTGTCTGATTCCGCTGTCATCTGGATCAATGTGAACGGCGTTCACGACACCGCGCTGATCGAACAACTGGGCACGGCCTTCGGGCTGCACCCCCTCACCTGTGAAGACATTGCCAACACATCCCAACGGCCGAAATGGGAGGAGTTCCCGGGCTACGGCTTCGTGGCAATGAAGATGCTTGATGACGGCGGCCCCAGACGGGGCGTGACGATCGAACACCTGAGCGTGATCCTTGGGCCCCACTGGGTTCTTTCCTTCCTGGAGGATGAAGGGGATGTGTTCGAGAGCGTGCGTCAGCGGCTGCGTAACGGCAGTGGTCGTGCGCGCAGACAGAAATCCGATTACCTGGCCTTCTGTCTGATGGACGCGGTGGTGGACCACTACTTCCTGGCGATGGAGCGGATCGGTGAGGGGGTGGAGTTGATTGATGAGCGGGTGATCAGCCAGCCTCGCCCGGATGACCACAAGGAAATGCACCGCTTCAAGCAGCAGTTGCTGATCCTGCGCCGGGCCGTGTGGCCGTTGCGGGATGTGGTGGGAGCGATCCAGCGCAGCGAATCACCTCTGCTGGATGAGCACAACAAGATGTTCTGGCGTGATCTCTACGACCACACCGTGCAGGTGATTGACATGGTAGAAACGTCCCGAGATTTTCTCGCCAGCTTGCACGACACCTACCTCTCCAGTCTCAGCCATCGCATGAACGAGGTGATGAAGGTGCTGACCGTGATGTCTTCGATCTTCATCCCGCTCACTTTTCTTGCTGGTGTGTATGGCATGAATTTCAAATACATGCCCGAACTCGAATGGAGAGCCGGCTATTTCATCGTGTGGGCAGTGATGCTGGCGATCAGCAGCACGCTGATTGTGTACTTCCGCAGCCGCCGCTGGATCTGAGCGAAGCCCAGCAAGCCTCACACCCCCGGCTCAGTCGAGATCCGCCAGCCGCTGCCGGGCCAGGGCGGCCTGGGCTTCGGCTTCGGCCAGGTTGGCCTGGCACTCGGCCACCACCTCCGGCGGCGCCTTGCCGGCGAAGTTGGGGTTGGCCAGTCGGCCGGCCAGGCCCTTGATCTCCTTCTCGGCCTTGGCGATGTCTTTCTCCAGCCGGCCGCGCAGGGCGTCGAGATCCACCAGGCCCTCGATCGGCAGCAGTACCTGCAGTTCGCCGCTCACCGCCGCCAGGCAGCGCGTGCTCACGGGGGTGCTTTCGACGTCGGCGGCGCTGGTGCTGGTTTCGCGCACCTCCACCGACGCCGCCCGGGTGAGGGCGGTGATGTCGCCGCTGCCGGCGCGCAGCACGGCGGCCAGCTCCGGCCGGCCGGTCACGAACACCACCGGCGCGGCCTGCGAGGGCTTGAGCCCGGCCACGGCGCGCAGGTTGCGCACCACCCGGATCGCCTCGATCAGCTCGGCGAACTGGGCTTCCAGGGCGGCGTCGAGGGCGGCGGCGTCCACCGCAGGCCAGGCCTGCAGCGCCAGGAAGGTGCCCTCAGGGGCGCCGGTGAGGCCGTGCCAGAGCTCCTCGCTCAGGTGCGGCATGAGCGGATGCAGCAGCACCAGCAGCTCGTTCAGCACTTTGGCCAGCACCTGGCGGGCCACGCGCTGATCCGCCAGCACTTCAGCGCTGAGCGGCTCGCCCTCAACGGCGGGGCGGGGGTTGAGGCGCCGCTTGAGCAGCTCGATCGTCCAGTCGCACACCTCGTTCCAGGCGAACTCGTAGAGGCCCTTGGCGGCCTCGCCCAGGGCGTAGCTGCCGTAGCGCTCCGCCGTTTCGCCGTTCACCCGCGCCAGCCGCGACAGGATCCAGCGGTCGGCCAGGGTCAGCGCGGCCGGATCCGGTTCCCCCAGGCTGGCGGGCGTTTCGCCGCCCAGGTTGATCAGGGCGAAGCGGGTGGCATTCCAGAGCTTGTTGGCGAAGTTGCGCGCCCCTTCCACCGTGGCCGAGTTGCCGCTGGCGCGGTCGTAGTCGAGGCGGATGTCCTGGCCGGCGCCGGCCACTTCGCGCACCAGGGCGAAGCGCAGGGCATCGGCGCCGTAGCGCTCGATCAACGGCAGCGGATCAATGCCGTTACCGGCGCTCTTGCTCATCTTGCGGTTGTTCTCATCCCGCACCAGGCCGTGGATCATCACGTCGGCGAAGGGCATCCAGGTGTCGCGGCCGCCCACCGGCACGCCGTCCTCCTGCAAGAAGGCGCCGGCCAGCATCGTCATGCGCGCCACCCAGAAAAAAATGATGTCGAAGCCGGTGACCAGCACGCTGGTGGGATACCAGGTGGCCAGATCGGCGGCGTTCGCGTCGGGCCAGCCGAGGGTGGAGAAGGGCCAGAGGCCACTGGAGAACCAGGTGTCGAGCACGTCGGGGTCCTGCTCCAGCTGCAGCTGCCGCCCTGCCGCGCGGCTGGCGGCGCCGAACTGCGCCTCCGCCTTCGCCTGGGCCTCCTCGGCGTCGCGGGCCACCACATACGGGGTGGCGTCGCTGATCACACCGCCGGTTTCACTCACCACGAACCAGGCGGGGATGCGGTGGCCCCACCAGAGCTGGCGGCTGATGCACCAGTCGCGGATGTCGGTGAGCCAGTCGCGGTAGACCTTCTCCCAGCGCTGCGGCACGAAGCGGGGTTCGCCTTGATCGAGCGCTGCGCGGCAGCGGGCGGCCAGCGGCTCGGCCCGCGCGAACCACTGGGTGGAGAGCAGCGGCTCCACCGGCACCTTGCCCCGATCGGAGAAGGGCACGCTGTGGCGGTGTGGCTCCACCTTCACCAGGAACCCTTCCGCCTCCATCGCCGCCACCACCGCCGTGCGCGCCTCGAAGCGATCCAGCCCGGCGAAGCGGCCGGCGGCGGCGTTCATCGAGCCGTCCTTGGCCATCACCGTGATCAGCGGCAGGCCGTGGCGGGCGCCGATCGCAAAGTCATTGGGGTCGTGGGCCGGGGTCACCTTGACGCAGCCGGTGCCGAAGGCCGGATCCACGTGCGCATCGGCCACGATCGGGATCTGACGCCCCACCAGCGGCAGGGTGATCGTGCGGCCCACCAGGGCGGCGTAGCGGGGGTCGTCCGGGTGCACGGCCACACCGGTGTCGCCCAGCAGGGTTTCGGGGCGGGTGGTGGCCACCACCAGATGATCCAGGCCGGCGGCGTCACCGGCGGCCTCACCAGCTGCGACATCGGTGAGCGGGTAGCGGAAGTGCCAGAGGTGCCCGTCGAGCTCCTTCATCTCCACCTCCAGATCGCTCACCGCCGATCCCGAGGCCGGGCACCAGTTCACCAGGTATTCGCCCCGGTAGATCAGCCCCTGCTCGTGCAGGCGCACGAAGGCTTCCACCACCGCCTTGTTGAGGCCGGGATCGAGCGTGAAGCGCTCGCGCCGCCAATCCACCGAATAGCCGAGCCGGCGCAGCTGGCCCACGATCGTGCCGCCGCTCTCGGCCTTCCAGGCCCAGGCGCGCTCGAGGAAGGCGTCGCGGCCCAGGTCGTCCTTGCTGCCACCTTCCGCCTTGATCCGCTTCTCCAGGATCGACTGCACCGCGATCGAGGCGTGGTCGGTGCCGGGCAGGCACAGCACGTTGCGACCGCGCAGGCGCTGGAAGCGCACGATCGTGTCGATCAGTGCCGTCTCGAAGCCGTGACCCATGTGCAGGCTGCCGGTCACGTTCGGCGGCGGGATCACCACAGAGAACGGCTCGCCGGGCGCGTTGGGGTCGGGGTGAAAGGCGCCCGCCGCCTCCCAGGCCGCCTGCCAGCGGGCTTCCGTGCCGCTCGGGTCGTAGGTCTTGGGCAGGGCCTCGGCGGCAGCGGCGCCATCAGGGCTGGGGGCGGCGGAGGCCTCGGTCACAGCTGGGGTCAGGGAGATCCGTCCATGCTCTCAAAGGACGGCGAGCCAAGCGGTGGGGGCGGCTTGCGGGGGCGCCCGGTGACGCCGCGCCAATCCGTTGGTGGCTGCCAGCGGTAAGTAGCTCGGGAGCGCAGCCGGGCAAGGCGCGCGCTGCCCACGACCGCCCCTTCCCAGCCTCCTGACGGAGCCTTTCGACCATGACATCTTCAGCTGCGAAAACCGCCATGAACACAGCCCTCGCGGGCGTGCTGGCCCTCGGCCTGGTGGGTGCCACCGGCGGCGAAGCCCAGGCGGGCAAAGCCGGCATGGAAAAGTGCGCCGGCATCGCCAAGGCGGGCATGAATGACTGCGGCACCAGCAAGCACAGCTGTGCCGGCAAGGCGAGCGTGTCGGGAGATCCCGAGGAGTGGGTGTTCGTGCCCACCGGCACCTGCAACAAGATTGTTGGCGGCAAGCTCAAGACCGCCAGCTGACCACGAGCGCCGGAGCCAGCCGTGACGACGCTTCAAGGGGTGGGCCTGGGCCTGCGTTCCCAGCACTACGCCACGATCTTGAGCACAACGCCGCCGATCGGCTGGTTCGAGGCGCTTTCCGACAACTACCTCGGCGGGGGGCTGCCGCTGCACCATCTCGGCCTGATCCGGGAGCGCTATCCACTCACGCTGCATGGCGTGGGTCTGTCGATCGGCTCCACCGATGGGCTGAATTGGGAGTATCTGCAGCGGTTGAAAGCCCTGGCCGATCGGGTCGAGCCTGTGCACGTCTCCGATCATCTGGCCTGGGTGTCGTGCGACGGGCATTACTTCAACGATCTGGCCCCCTTGCCCTACACCGAGCCGGTGCTGATCTATGTGGCTGATCGCATCCAACAGGTGCAGGAGTTTCTCGGACGGCGACTCCTGATCGAGAACCTTTCGCCCTACTTGCAGTTTGCCGGCAACGACCTGAGCGAATGGCAGTTCCTTGCCGAGCTGGCCCGGCGGGCCGACTGCGACCTGCTGCTGGATGTGAACAATCTGTATGTAAATGCGGCCAATCACGGCTTTGACCCGCTGGAGTATCTGGCGGCCCTGCCGCTGGATCGGGTGAAGGAGATTCACCTGGCGGGTTATGAGCAGCAGGGTTCCTTTCTGTTTGACACGCACGGCCGGCCGGTGCAACCCGGCGTATGGGCGTTGTATCGCCAGGCCCTTAAACACTTTGGCCCGGTGCCCACCTTGATCGAATGGGACACCGACATCCCCAGCTTCGATCAACTCCTCGACGAAGCCAACAAAGCCGAGCAGTGCTTATGCCAACGCCAACGCCAGCTCCAGGCGATCTGATCCAGCTGCAGCAGTTGTTCCACGCGGCGATCAGCGGCGGGGGGGATCCGACCAGCCTGGAGGCGCTGGCGCCGCGGCTGCTGTGCACCGGCAGCCTCAGCGTGCATGAGGGCATCGCTGCCTATCAGGGCAGCGTGAAGGGCAAGTTAATCCGTTGCCTGCAGGAGATCTATCCCGTCTGTGAGCGCCTGGTGGGTGAGCCTTTCTTTGCTGCCATGGCCGCCCGCTACGCGAGCGCGCACGCTTCCATCTCACCGGATCTGGGGGATTACGGCGGCGAGCTGCCGGCCTTTCTGCGCGCCTTCCCCCCTGCGGCTGGCTTGCCCTACCTGGCCGATGTGGCCCAGCTGGAATGGCACTGGCACCGGGTGTTCAATGCCCCCGATGAGCACGGCCTCGACCTGACGGCCCTCTCCCGCGTGGCTCCAGAGCAGTGGGAGCACCTGGTGTTCCAGCTGCCTCAAGCCAGTGCGCTGCTGGCCTCGGCCTATCCGGTGGATCGGATCTGGGCCGCCAACCAGCCAGACGCGACGGATTCCGAACCGATTGATCTGGATCAGGGCGGCGCGACGCTCCTCATCTGGAGGGATGGCATGGAAACGCGCATGGAGCGGCTTGACACTGGAGCGTGGCAGCTGTTGCAGGGTTTTGCTGCCCGTATGAGCTTTGGCAACCTCTGCATGGAGCTGGATTCAGGGAGCAACTCGCTGGAGGCGGATGGGCAGGGGTGCGTGGATGCCGCTGTGTTGCTGCCGATGGTGGTGGCGCGAGGTTGGGTGAAGGGGTTTGAGGTGGGCTGCGGCTGACGACTCTCAGGAGGAGAGTCGCGGGAGGTCATGGTCTGAATGGGTGGCCCGTGTCCATCGGGTTGATGGGTGGGGAGAACTCAGGGGAGAGGCAGTAGGACAGGTTTATGGACTGCTGTGGGGACCTGACGTTGAGAAGGTTCAAGTGCCCACATGGAAGAGGCAAGAAGATTGCGGGCTTAGAGGTAGACGTTTGGGGTGCTTCTTTGGTTGATCCAACGCTTGCCATCACCTGGCCGCAGTGGGACTGCACAAAATACCTGAGCCTTTGGCGGCGGGCCAGGTGTATGGCATTGTTGGATGGCGATTTATCTTCCACTTACAACCAGATTGTGAATGGCTTGCATGTATACAAGAAACTGATCAGCATACCCAACAATGTCATCCAGCGTCAGGTCTGCCGCATTGTCATTCTGGTGAATAATTCGATTCCTCTTGGTGACGACAGAGCCGATGATTGGCTTGACGCTCTCAAAATCAGTGTTCGATGAAAGATCAATTCCAATCTTCCTGAATAATGCAATGGTTTTCCCTGGGTTACCAGAAAGCTCACTCTCGACGTCAGATCTAGCAAGCGGCAAGGAAAAGTCAGAGAATGTGAACTCTTTATCCTTGGTATCACGCTGAATGGACCAGCGCACCATATTGTGCGGAACTTGTGCATTTGCTATACGCTGCTTTGCGCTTTCTACATGGGCAATCGCCAGATCCTGAAGGAATGCCTCCAAGTATGTGCAGAGTGATATAAGATAAGCTTTGACGAAGAAGTTTTGATTAGCCTCGAAAAGATGGTCGGGCGGATCATCGATTACGCGTCTTTTTGATTCCAGGATGATAAGCTTAAGCGCTTCGATCAAACCGGAATATGTCGAAAGGTGATCAGGCATCTGCGGTATCTTGCCCGATAGCCTCCTGAAGAAGGCTATTCCATAGTTCACGCCTTCTGACAATTGAAGACTTGTTCTGAAGGCCTCCAGATAGAGAGCGCTGAAATTCCTGTGACTGACAAAGCCGTAAAAAAGCATCCTTGATAGCATGCTTTTTCTCTTCTACTAATTCATTTGATAGACCTGAAAAGCTATTCATTAACAAGTCATAAAAGACTATGCTCTGACGTCTTCTCTTCTTGGTTGGATCAATAAAAACATCATCTTGGAAGACCGTTATGCAGCGGCCGAGACTCTGCTTGAAGTCTTGACGCATCTCATCGGCAACATCACCAGAAATCTGTGAGTTTGCCTCCATGAATTCATCTAGAAACTTTCCAAGCTTTCGCCCATCGTAGCTTTCAAGCTCTCCGCGGAATGCGAAGTACCGTAAAACTTGCTCTTCCCCTTCGCGACTATCCTTCTTAGCGCTGGAAGCTGGACCTTTTCCGAACTCTGCAATCGGCGGCTCTTTTGCAAGCTCAGACAATAGAGAGTCAAGGTTCCCTGGATAAATCGCATGGCGGATCTCCTGTGCGGACAGCGCCACTGCACCTTGGTTGAGACGAGAGAAAATCTCCCTGACGATCCTTCTTGGATTTGATTTGCGAAGAATTATACATCTAATGGTTGTATTCTCGAGCTCTGAACGATAGTCACCGATCTCAGAGAACTTCTTGCCTTCAAGATTCGCAAAGGTTGTCATGCCTTCCAGGCTGAACTCGTCGTTGAAATATCGGCAGATCGTGCTTAGTCTTTGAACTCCATCAATGACTATGTGATTTGTCCGCTCATCTTCGGCAAAGTAGCAAGAGGGAAGCGGGATTCGCATTAAGCATGATTCGATAAACTTGGATGATCGCTCCCACCCATCTCTATCCCACTTGTAGTCTCTTTGAAAGTCTGGATCAAGTAAGAGCTTTTTATCCTCGATCCGCTTTACAAGGGTTTCGAATGGATAATCAATTGGATATAGATCGAGTGTTTTCTCCTCTGCGGCATTCATTAGTCTCTTTGCTTAGGGCAGTTTGGTTGATCCTAGTTCAACTTCATATGGTTGCAAGGGGTACTCAGGTCCATCCAACGCCAAGTTGAGCCGCAGACGCGATTCAGTGGCTGTCGCGCTCAAACTTCATGTTATGTTCTAACTCCTTCAAGAACTTCCCTCACAAAACTCTTAAGGGCATCAGGGCATTCTTCATTATAGATGCTCTCCAGCGCTGGAATAATCCATTTGTTCTTCTTGGTAGTTCCTAGGTCAATCCACTTTTCGAGCTCACCCACTGGCACAATATAGAGGCCATTCAGTTTTGAAAGGCTGATAATCTCAGTCAATTGTGCTTGAACATTCTCAGGCACCCCAAAGACTCCCTCCTGTTTAACTGTTGCCCAGTTAGAGGCTTCCTTTCGAAGTCTATTGAGCGCCCCTCGGGCACCAGAAAGTGAATGCTCACCATGAGACAACTGATCGCCGAATTCTCGAATAAGTAATCGTAGCTTTTGAAGGGCTTCCTGTTCTTCCATGTTATCGACAGCCCTAATCACCTCACCTTGCAAATCTCTGATGCGTGAGACATCCGCAGTTCCCCCAATCGACTCAAGTATCTTAATTAGGCATTCATCGTTTACCACGTCTATATCAGCTATCGAGCAAACAGGAATTGCTGCATCCTTCAATAAACCAGTGACCGTCGAAATCGCTTGTTTATTATGAGCATGGATAAACAAGAACTCTTGTGAGCCCAAGTCTCTCGTCGCAACAGACTGATACACGGCGCGATCGGCGTCGGCTTCGCAAACAATAACACCTCGATGAAATATAGCATCCAGCACTCTCTGACTTGAGAGAAGCGGATTCTTTGCTAAATTGCTTGTTGCATTTGAGCTCATGAGCGTAAAGCTTGTTTGATTATTCTTTCGATTAAGACGGAAGATGTTTACATCTTGGTTGCTCGCCAGTATTCCAGAGAGGAAATTTGAATTATGAGTTGCAATGATTATTTGCCCTGGAATAGTCTTCGAATGCTCTGCAATCCAAAATCCTAATTGTCGAGATTGAGCAGGATGAAGGAACGCCTCCGGCTCGTCAAGAAGCACAACTCTATTCTCTGACATAAGAAGACTGATTACTACGCCGACAAAGCTTTTATAGCCATCCCCTTGATCATCAAGCAAGGAATATTTCGCCATTACTTTAAAAGCTTCTCGTGGGTCTCTGGGAACATCGCCAAAGTTGGCTGCAACTCTGAAGGCAAACTCTGTTAGACCACTATAGTCAAGCTGTATCTGGCTGCCAAACGTCTCTCTGAATGTAGCTTGTAGAGTTTTTTCGCGATCTTCATTTCCATAGATTGCTTGCAAGAGATTTTGGGGATAGCCTGTATGTGGGTTAAACGAGTTCGTTTTCTGTGCTACTCGAAGCCGTGTTCCCGCATCCAAGTACGCAATCTTAAACTTTGCTATGTTAGAAAAGAAGGCTGTTGGGCCGGACTGACTTAGGAACTCGCTTGATATACTTGGCAAGTGAACTTCAAATTGCTCTCCTTCAATAAGATTGCCGGTAATTCCTTTGACTGTCTTAAAGCCAATATTGGTTGCACTGTCCCTTATGTCTAGCCCTTCAAGATAGTCTTCAAAACTCTTCGTAGAGTCGAAGAAGATATCATCAACTAAAATTCCATCTGCAAGTTTTCCCTTGCAAAACCTGGCGTGAATATCCTTGAGGGTCTGTGACTTTCCAACATTATTCGGACCAACAAGAACCGTGAACTTAAAAATATCGATTCCATCTCCTCCTCTCAGTCCTATTCGATTAATTTCCATTGGTGGCTCCTATGCGCGTAGCGTCAACATAACGCTGAATGGGCGGGTCCGGTTATCCACGACAAGCCGTGGATTTTGACAGTATAAGCAGCCTCTCATTCCCTGGCTCTTGTCCTTGAATCATCTGCGGTGCAGCGATTCTGCCGTTTGAAGCAAATGCGTGACGGGATCTTATGCGGATGCGCTTGCCACCGATTCGCCCTCATCCATGTGGAGTGCTGGGCCCTGTCCCTGCTTGGTTCGTTCCATGCCAAGAAGCTGATCGGAAGCGCACAGTTCTACTCACACCGGGGTCGATGGCCTCGGGCTATTGGGTCTCACCACTCCCCCAACTCACCACTCCCCACCCATGACAAAGCCTTCTCCGAGCCCGGCCCCTCAGCCGGCCGCAAGCCGAGCGATGTAATCCTCCCGCTTGCCGGCGTTGATCCAGCCCGTGGCGATCGTTTTCGTGTGCTCGTGGCTCACCCGGCCGCGGTGGATGTGGGAGATGCCCGCCGGGAAGATCGCCATGGTGCCTTTGACGGCTTCCACGTGGTGGTCCTGCCAGTGGAATTCGGTGCCGCCGTCGGGGACGTCGTTGCAGGTGAGGATCCAGGCGAGCATGCGGCGGATCGGCTCGGTGGCCTCCTCGCTGGTGGTCCAGTCGCAGTGCCAGGCGTGGAAGGCTTCGCCGAGGGCGTTGCGCTGCAGGTTGAAGATCGGCAGCACGAACAGCAACTCGCTGCGGTCGACCGCCACCAGGCTGATGGCGGTCGACACCTTGGCGGGTGCTGCAGGTCGGTGCGACGCTCGAAGTAGGCGCAGATGCCCTCGGCGAGGGACTCGGCGGACCCGTCGGGGATGGGGACAGGGCAATCAGCCCATGGTCTGAAAGGGACTCAACTCAGCAGGGCCAGCTCCTCCGGGAACGGGGTCGCCGCCAGCAGCTCGACCAGCCCCAGCCGTTGACGCCACGCGGCGATCGGCAGCGCCCAGCCTTCTTCCCAGCGCATCGCCAGCAGGGTGGGCCCCAGCCGGGCCACCTCCAGGCCGAAGCGAATGCCATTCCAGAGGCGCTCGTTCTCCTCGGGCATCTCGAAGCCGTGGAAGATCCAGGCCGTCAAAACGGCGGCAGAGGCCGGCTGGCGCAGGGCCGAGGCGTAGTACGCCGAACCCGCGGCCTCCCCGGGCACGTCCACGGGAATGGCCAGCACGGTGTGATGGAGGTCATGGGTGAAGCGCAGCCGCTGTTGCAGGTAGGCGCCGGGGCCGTCCATGCCGGAGGTGTCCGGTGGTGGTGGCGCATGCAGCCCAAGCCGATCGAACCGCGCCTGATAGAGCTGGCCGAGGCTGCCGTTCGGCAGGGAACGCAACTCCGCGGCCGAGGGCCAGGGCCCCCAGTACCGCTCAGCGGCGAGGGCGCTGAGGGCGGGATCCTCGAGCAACTGGGCCCGGCCCAGATCCCCCAGAGCCGAGCTGCCGAGGGCATCCAGCAGGGGCACCGCATGGGGGAACACATGCTCCGGATCATGGGCCGTTTCGAGCAGGGCGATGGCGGCCCGCAGGGTGCGGCGGCGGAGGTCGGGATCGATCTTCATCGTGCGGATGGAGCAGAGGCAGGGGACGACGCCAGCCGCCCCAGGCCATCCTCCCGTCGGCCGGCGTTAATCCAACCCGTAGCGATCGTTTTGGTGTGCTCGTGGCTGACGCGGCCGCGGTGGATGTGGGAGATCCCTGTCGGGAAGATCGCCAGGGTGCCTTTTCCGGCTTCCACGTGGTGGACCAGTCGCAGTCGATGGCTACCAGGCTGATGTCGGTGAAGCAACGCTGCCCCTCAGTGGCAGGCAAGGAACGTTCTGGTTACCCGTCGGCCTTCTCGAAATCGGAGAGCACCCACGACCCATCGAAGTGCTCCTGCTTCGGACCATAGAGGCGGAAATAGCTGAACCAACCGCGGCCGGGGACCGTCTCGACCCAGTTCTCCTCATGACCCGCAGGCGCCTTCGGGCTGACATAAAGGTCGGTGCTGCCGTCGTCGTTGACCTTCAGGTCCATGCGTGAGGAGCGGTCTGCTTGCTGGGATGGGTTGTCGATCAGGCAGCGCGCTCCGACGTCGTAGACGGTCATGGACCAGAACTGCTCCACCGGGGCATTCGCGGGTACCCGGAGCCGATAGCTCTTCGACCCATCGAGCCAGTCGCCGTCCTTGTCCTTGTAGGTGCCCAGATAGACCTGCCCGACACCCGGCGTCCTGGTCACCATCCCGGATGACGTTGTCACCGCCTCGTAAAACCAGGCCGCACGTCCATCCAGTTGGTCGTAGAACTCCGCGCGTTGAGAAGGATCGATCACGAGCGCGAAATGCCAGTGGGTTCCTTCCGCATAGTGAGCCTCCTTAAGCCGCTTCTCGAAGTCATTCGCCTTTGCCATCGCCTCGCCCACCAGGGCCCCGTCGGCGAGCAGCCTGGCCTGGCGCTCGTCAGGCTCGAACGGTTTGCCCTTTTCGATGCCGAGCGGCTTGAGCATGGCCATGAACCAGCGATCGCGCTCATGCACCGGTTCACGCTGGATGATCGCGTGCAGGCTCCTCCAATACTCGATCCCTCTGGGGGGCGTCTGACTCCAGCGGATTCCCGAGATATCAACGCCCGTTTTCTTGGGCGGGTTGTTGCTCTGCGAGAGGGGGTAGATCTCGAGCAACTCCAGCAATGCCTTCGCCTTGGCGGGATCCTTGTCCAGGGCGCGGAACCCCCAGAACACGTTGCTCGTTGGGGATGTGGCCAGATAGCCCCCTTGGGGGGGCTCGGCGTGCTGCCCGGGGCCCGCGATCACATAGACGCCACCCTGGCCTTTGTCCGGTCCGGTCTGGCCCATGTCGATCAAGGGGCGCTGCCACATGTCGTCGGCGAATCCCGCCACCGCGCCGGCAGGCATCCTCACGACCATCGGGCCTGTTTCGTCGAGATTGAAGAAACTGATGATGTAGGGCGTCGTGGCGTTGGCTGTGAGAATCCCGAGCTTGGCCAGGTAGTTGTCGTACACCACAACATCGCCGGATCTCGCCTTGAAGGTGACCTCGTGGGCCTTCTGCCACTCGGCAAAGGAGACGATCGGGATGCTCCAGAGGTAGGCCTGGCAAGCCCGCTGGAAATCAATCTGATCGAAGAGCAATTCGACCGACTCCCCGGAAGGATAGCCATTGATAAAATCAGGAGTGAACGACAGCCTGCCGATCGGGGTGTCGAGGGTTTCTGCTGGGGATTGTTTCATGGCTCTGGTTGATGATGTGTTGACCGGCAATTATTTGTTCAATGATCTCGCTACATAGTCTGGCCGTTTGTAGTTGCCATCAACGATCGATTGGCCAGGACCGTAACAGCGCATCACCGTCCAGAACGGGCCGTCGGGGGCGGGCAGCCAGTTGCTCTCCTTGGCGGTTCCGGGGGAGTCCTTACCGACGTAGATCACGAGGGACCCGTCCTCGTTGGTCTGCAGGCCGGTGGTGGCACTGCCGATCGAATAGCGATGGATTGGGTTATCCACCAGCAAGCGTTGCGGCAGCTTGTACATGGTGATCGACCAGAAGTAATCGACCGGCGGCATCTGCTCCCTTGTGAAGGACAGGGTGTAGGTGGACCTGCCGCCGTCGAGCGGCGTGCCTTCGGCGTCGGCGGGCATCGAGAGGTAAACGGAGACCTCCTTCACATTGCCGAAGATTCCCATGTAGACCCCGAGCGCTCGGTCCATGTAGTTCGTGCCCACCCGCTTTCGCGTGCCGAAGAACCTTGCCGCGTCGATTCCGCCCTCGCTCAGCTTCTTCAACTCCGCGCGTCCATCCTCCAGGCCTTGCTGCATCGCTTCGCGGACGGCAGGTGCCAACGCCGCGGGGTCCCATGGTGTGCCCGATTCGATCCCAAGGCTGGCCAACGTCTCATGCATCGTCTGATCGTCTGGATTCGGGCTGACGAAGGGGAGCAGAAAGGAAACGTAGCTCCAATAGGCCTCCTTGGCTTCATCGCCTTCGCTCCACTTCGGCCAGGTGATGGTGGGGGCGGGTTTGGGAGCAGGTGTGCCGGCAAAGGAACTCAAGGGCTCCAGTTTGTAGCTGGCCTGGATGTCTGCGACCCTGAGGAGATCCTCCTGGCCGCCGATGATCTGGGTGCGGGTCAAGGTGCCTAGGACATCCGTCTCCCCTTGAATCACCCGTGCCACTCCCTTCGGCAGAGGCCCCTTCCAGGACGGGGAGGCCAGCAGCACGGAAAGTCCATCGTTGCCGTCGTTGACCGATCCGGGATTGTCGAGGACGTAGCCCCAGTAGTCATCCCACTGGCTCGTGTAGAACCGCTCTTTCTCGATCTTCGGCATCGTCAGCACCCACGGTTCGGTGCGAAGATCCACCCACGCGTAGGAATAAGGCGTGTCGTTGTTTGGCGTCACAATATCGGTGTCCGCTGGCGAGGAGAGGCCGAGATGCAGCCACTTGCCCATGGCCTTGTCCTCGTCGATGGCCTGCATGAACATCGTGCGGTAGTTCATCACCAGGGGATAAGTGAAGATGTAGGCGTCCCTGGCGAGGCATCGGGCGGCCTGCGGGTCGCTGGTTACTGACGCTATGAGCGATTGATCTTTGTTCATCTTTTTGCTCAGCAGGTTGCCAGCAGGATTCACAATTTCACCAATGCCCGGCCAGCAGAGGCATCCCCTGTAGGTGGAGATATAACTTTACTTCCGCTCTGCACAGCCTGCTATGGCTTGAGTGAAAGGAAGCTGATCAGATGCTCACAGCTCAGCTCACACGGGGAGAGGAGGAATGGGGCAGTTGGGTCACACCACTTCCCCACACCTGCCGATGCCTTCCCAGCAACCCAGCCCAGTACCCCAGCACCCAACACCAGCACCCAGCGCCTCAACCGGCCGCAAGCCGAGCGATGTAATCCTCCCGCTTGCCGGCGTTGATCCCGCCGGTGGCGATCGTTTTGGTGTGCTCGTGTCTCACCCGGCCGCGGTGGATGTGGGAGATGCCCGCCGGGAAGATCGCCAGGGTGCCTTTGACGGCTTCCACGTGGACTTGCCAGTGGAATTCGGTGCCGCCGTCGGGCACGTCGTTGCAGGTGAGGATCCAGGCGAGCATGCGGCGGATCGGCTCGGTGGCCTCCTCGCTGGTGGTCCAGTCGCAGTGCCAGGCGTGGAAGGCTTCGCCGGGGGCGTAGCGCTGCAGGTTGAAGATCGGCAGCGCGAACAGCGATTGCTCCGGCGCGCACTGGCGCAGCAGCGGACGCTCCTGATGACCTCGGCCAGGGCGAAGGCTTCCAGATCGCTGCGGTCGATCGCCACCAGGTTGATGTTGGTGAAGCAACGCCGCCCTTCAGTCGCCGGCCCAGGATGCTCGCGAGTGGCAGAGATGTTCATGCCGGTCGGCTGCACGGGCTGGTTCGGCACGTCATTGGTAGCTCACCGATCCGTCACGGTGCTTCAGAAATCGGTAGGACGGCTTGATGCCGAGGAAGGTCGGCAGTGCTGAGTGGATATCGATGCAGAAGCAGACGTCCCCATTCTTCTTCACGTTGAACGAGTAGGCCGAGTAGCCGACTGTGTGCCCCTCGAACTCAAACTCACCGCCGCTTTCGTCGGCAGCACCGCCACAAAGCTCGTCATACGGCATGGACTCGTACTGCTTGCCGACGACCTCGGCCGCGCGTCTGAGAAGGATGAAGTTGTTGCGGTACTTGGAGAACATGTCGACTTAGTCACGCTGAACGCTCAAGGTCAGCGGCGGGAGTAAGGACCGTGCATTGGATGGACTCTCCTTCCGTCCGCTGGATCTTAATGTTCGGCTGTAGCAGCTAAAGCTAAGTTGAAAGAAACTCTAGCACTGTGCTATTGAACTCATCTGGATATTCAAGATATGGCAGGTGTCCGCACTTGTCAAATATCTTCGATTGAGAGTTCGCAATGCCGTTCTTTGCAATCTCAGCGTGGCTCACTGGGAATGCTCGATCCTGCTTGCCCCACAGGATGAGCGTTGAGACGTTCAGTTCAGGCAGCCGGCTTTGAATCGTTTGCCAGACTTTGGATTTAATTCCGAGAAGGTTTCCCATGGTTCGAAATGTCCGAGTTTGAAACTGCAGAATCTCAGATGCCATATTCCGGAGCACCATGGCCATGAACTCACTGTCATTGAGATATGGGTCTGGATTGTATACGCACTGCTGCATCATAAACCTCGCAGCCCCAATGCTGGGATGATTCAGGACTTCACCAATACCTGGCAGGGAAGTCAGCCGTGCGGGGAAGGCCACTTCCTTTCCTAAGCCGCCGATGCCTATCAATACAAGTTTGTCCACTCTTGCTGGAGAGTGGAGAGCAATCTTCAACGCAAGAATGCCACCCACGGAGCCTGCGATAAGTGTGGCATGAGATAAGCCAATCAAGTCCATAAATCGGAGGATGAACTGTGTTAGATCGTCAAGGTCATAAGTCGCGCTTGGTTTATCAGTCTTCCCTGATCCAGCCCAGTCCAAGGCATACACTTGATGGTGTTCGGCAATTGCAAAGACATTCTTGTACCAATAGTCAACTGCGCCACCCTGGCCGTGAATAAACAGGACCGCGGATCCCCTGTCGCCCAATGCCCAATATCTCGTACTAACCCCATCAACGTCAACGTACTTGTCCTCCGGCAAGCTAATGGTCATGATTTTGCTTCGCGAGCATCGACTTGCGTCAGCAGCTTAGGCAAAGCTGATGACGCATGGCTGGAATCCAACTTCTCTAGATACTGGGCGGTCTTTGCTTCATCTCTAATGTAGCTGTCAGCCTAACGCTGAATGGGCGGGTCTAGTGTCCACCATGGGCTGTGGATTCTTGACAGCATAAGCGTCTTTGCATTGCCTGCCTCTTGCCTTTCGATCAGTTGCGGTGCAAAGGATCTGTCTTTTACCGCGAATGCGTGATGGGATCTTATGCGAATCCGCTATCCACCAATCTCTAGCGCTGATTTGCTGCCCACAGCTCAGCTCACACGTGGGTAGGAGGTCTGGGACTGTTGGGTCACGCCACTCCCCCACCCCTGACAAAGCCTTTCCATCCCCCAGCCCCTCAGCCAGCCGCAAGCCGAGCGATGTAATCCTCGCGCCGGCCAGCGTTGATCCAGCCAGTGGCGATCGTTTTCGTGTGCTCGTGGCTCACCCGGCCGCGGTGGATGTGGGAGATGCCCGCCGGGAAGATCGCCAGGGTGCCTTTCATGGCTTCCACGTGGTGGTCTTGCCAGTGGAATTCGGTGCCGCCGTCGGGCACGTCGTTGCAGTAGAGGATCCAGGCCAGCATGCGGCGGACCGGCTCGGTGGCCTCCTCGCTGGTGGTCCAGTCGCAGTGCCAGGCGTGGAAGGCTTCGCCGGGGGCGTAGCGCTGCAGGTTGAAGATCGGCAGCACGAACAGCGACTGCTCCGGCGCGCACTGGCGCAGCAGCGGACGCTCCTGCAGGTAACGCTCCAGCCCGGCGTTCACGCCGCGAACGATCACTTCAGCCAGGGCGAAGGCCTCCGGATCGCTGCGGTCGATCGCCACCAGGCTGATGTCTGTCGACACCTTGGCGGGTGTGGCGCCAGCACTGGTGGCAGCGGCAGCATCGGCGCCGGCCGGCGGTTCGCCGAAGGCCACGCCGCGGCGCTGTAGGTCGGTGCGGCGCTCGTAGAAGGCGCAGATGCCGTCGGCGAGAGCCGCATAGCCGGCGTTGCGGTAGGTGCCGATCAGGTTCATGAGTGGGCGATCAGGGTGTCGGCTGGGCAGCGCCTGTGCTGGCTTGGGCCCAGGGCACGGCCACCAGGCCATCCAGCTGCTGCCAGCCGGCTGGATCCGCCACCACCAGCTCGCTGAGCCCGACGCGGGCCAGCGCTTCGGCCACCCGCTCGGGCGGCAGCGCGCCAGTGCCGGGCAGGGGCAGCAGCACCACCTGGGGGTCGGCGGGATCGGCCAGCAGGCGCAGCTCCAGGTCCTCCAGCGTGCGCTCGAAGAACGTCTGCCGCAGCGTGCGGGCCAGGGCGGGCCCCAGCGACGCCGCGAACTGGCGCAGGCCCTCGTCGTCGCCGCTGCAGCCGCAGTTCAGTGCCAGCCAGATCATCAGCTTGGCCCAGCTTTCGGTGGTCCACAGCGGCGGAAAGCTGCTGCGGTGCTGGCGCACCAGTTCGCCGATCGCGAAGTGAAACAGCGCCGCCTGCAGCTGTTCAGGAGCGGATGCGGTGGGAGGGGCTGACATTCAGGGTGCAGCGGGACCTGCCGCCAACACTGCCACCGCCAGCGGCCGGCTCGCCTGGTACACCTCCTGGCCGAACACGTTCTGCACCACGAACAGCAGCACGAAACCGATCACTGCCGCGATCAGGGGCGTGGTGATCCAGCCGGAGGCGATACCGCCCAGCACGCCCCAGCGGATCTGGCGCACCCCTTTCATGCCCTGCAGCAGGCCGATGCCCAGCACCGAGCCGATCACCGCCTGCGAGCCCGACACCGGCAGCAGCGGAATCGTGGGCAGCCCCCAGCCCGCCAGCAGGCTTTCCAGCGCCGTGGAGGAAAACAGAAACAGCACCAGCGAGTGCGACACCACCACCACCAGCGCCGCCAGAGGGGAGAGGGTTAGCAGGCTGTCGCCCACGGTCATCATCACGCGGCGGGAATAGGTGTACACACCCACCGCCACGGCGATGGCGCCGATCAGAAACAACTGCTCCACCGACGACACCTCGAACGGCCCGAAGCTGAGATTGCGGAACGGTGAGGCCTCCACGAAGAAACCCATCACATTGCCGATGCCGTTGGCGCCGATCGCATAGGAGCCGAAGATCCCCGCCAGCAGCAGGCCGCTGCGGGTGTTGCGATCGCGCGAGAGCAGGTGGGGCTTGGTGAGGCTGATCCAGGCCACCAGCAGCTTGTACATCACCATCGCGAAGATCGCCCCGAGCACCGGCGACACCACCCAGGTGGCTGCAATCCGGCCCAGCGTGCCCAGGTCGGTGGGGGAGCCGCTGAACAGGTTCCAGCCGATGATCGATCCCACCACCGCCTGGCCGGTGGAAGCCGGCAGCCCCACGGCGCTCATCCAGGCCACCGTGAGTGCGGCCGCCAGGGCGGCGGTGAAAGCCCCCGGCAGGGCGTTGATCGCCCCGAGCTGGCTGAGCCCCTCGGCGGCGCCGCTGCCGCTGGTGACCGCCCCGATGATCACGAACGTGCTGCAGAGGAAGGCGGCGGTGGGGAAGCGGACCATGCGCGTGGCCACCGCGGTGCCGAAGGCGTTGGAGGCGTCGTTCGCGCCCATCGACCAGCCGAGGAACAGGCCGCTAGAGAGAAAGATGAGCGTGACGAACAGGGCCATGGTCAAGGCGGCGGCTCAGAGGGATCGCTTGATCGCGAAGATGGAGAGGTCGTCGCCGATGTTCTCTGCCTTGTCGGCCAGGCCATCGAGCATGGCCGCCGTTTCCCGCAGCAGCGTGCGCTGCTCGAAACTCAGATCGGCCGCCACGATCCGGCGCTTGAGCTTGTAGGCGAGTCGGTCGGTTTGGTCTTCGAACACCCGCACCTCGTTGAGGTGGTCGCGCACCGCCGCAGGTGTGCGGAAGAAGGTGCGCGCCGCCACCAGCACGGCCTGCACGCCGCGGACCGCCATCGCCGTGAGTTCGGCGAAATCCGCGCCGAATTCCGGCAGCCGCTGGGGTTGCACGATCATCAGCTCCTCGAAGTCGTCGCCCATGTCATCGAGCAGGGCGAACAGGCTGCCGAGCAGCCGCAGCACATCGCCGCGGGCATCAGGCAGCAGCATCTCGGTGTAGAGCATGGTCACGACCGTGCGGCGCAGTTCGCTGCAACGCCGCTTGATCTCGGTGAGCTGGTTGAGCTTCTCCAGGCAGATCGCTTCTGCTTCACTGCCGCAGAAATAGGCCTTGAGGCCCAGCTCTCCCACAATCACACCCTCGGCGATCTTGTCGAGGAACTCGTCGATCAGGCCTTCCAGGAAGCGGGTCTTGCCGAACAGCGGTGGAGTTTCATTCGCCACCTGTCACCCTCTCCCCGAACCAGCCATGCCCGCACCGTACCCGCAGCCGCTGGCTCGGGCCACGGCGCCGCTCAGTCGTCGAGGGCCACCAGGTCGCGCAGCTGGCCGGGGTCGAGCCCGCCCAGCCATTCCTCGCCGCTGCCGATGATGTCTTCGGCCAGGCGGGATTTCTCGCGGATCATGCGGTCGATCTTTTCCTCCACCGAGCCGCTGGTGATGAACTTGTGCACCATCACCCGGTTGGCCTGGCCGATGCGGTAGGCGCGGTCGGTGGCCTGGTTCTCCACCGCCGGGTTCCACCAGCGGTCGATGTGGAACACATGGCTGGCGCGCGTGAGGTTGAGGCCCACCCCACCGGCCTTCAACGACAGCAAAAACAGCTGCGGGCCGCGCGGATCCTCCTGGAAGCGATCCACCATCGCCTGCCGCTCGCTCTTGCTGCTGCTGCCGTACAGGAACGGCACCTCCTGGCGGAAGCGCTGCTGCAGGTGGGCCTGCAGCAGGTGGCCCCATTCGGCGAACTGGGTGAACAGCAGCGCCCGATCGCCCGCTTCGATCACCTCCTCCACGATCTCGTCGAGGCGTTGCACCTTGGCGGAGCGGCTGGCGAAGCCGTTGCCCACGCCGGTTTCCTTGAGCGCCAGCGCCGGGTGGTTGCAGATCTGCTTCAGCTTGGTGAGCAGCGCCAGCACCTGGCCGTGCTTCTGGCCCAGCGGCGCCCGGGCGATCGTGTCGAGGCTGTCGTCCACCGTCTTGCGGTAGAGCGTTACCTGCTCGGGCGAGAGCCCCACCCATTCGTTCAACTCCACCTTTTCGGGCAGGTCGGAGATGATCGATTTATCGGTTTTCAGGCGCCGCAGGATGAACGGCCCCACGCGCGCCTTGAGGTCGCGCAGGGAGGCGGTGTCGCCATAGCGCTCGATCGGCAGTCGGTAGCGCTGGCGGAAGAATTCCTCCTCGCCCAGCACGCGCGGGTTGAGGAAATCCATCAGCGCCCACAGCTCACTCACCCGGTTCTCCACCGGCGTGCCGGTGAGGGCAATGCGGAAGCGGCTCTGCTTGCCCGCCCGCGCCAGATCCCGCGCCGACTGGCTCTGCTTCGAGCTGGGGTTCTTGATCGCCTGCGCTTCATCGATCACCATCCCCTGCCAGTCGATCGCCGCCAGCAGTTCGTTGTCGCGTTGCAGCAGGCCGTAGCTGGTGAGCAGCAGATCCACCCCCTTGAGCGCCTTCTTCAGGGCGGCGTCGGTGGCGGGGCGGCGCGGACCGTAGTGCTCGCGCACCTCCAGTTCGGGCGTGAAGGCCGCCGCCTCCCGCTTCCAGTTGGTGAGCACGGAGGTGGGCGCCACCAGCAGCACCGGTCGCTTCAGCTCCTGCTCCGCCTTGAGGTGCTGCAGGAAGGCCAGCAGCTGGATCGTCTTGCCCAGGCCCATGTCGTCGGCCAGGCAGGCGCCTTGGTCGAAGCGGTGCAGGAAGGCCAGCCAGCCCAGGCCCCGTTCCTGGTAGGGGCGCAACTGCCCGGCGAACCCTTCCGGGGCGGGCAGCGGATCGGGGGCCTTCTGCTGGTGGTATTGCTCCAGCACCGCCTGCAGCCGTGGCCCCGCCGTGAAGCGGTGCACCGGCAGCCGCTGCAGCGTTTCCCCTTCGTTGCCCGTCACCCGCAGGGCGTCGTCGAGGCTGAGCGGTGGATCGAGGGTGCAGAACTTCTCGGCGTTGCGCAGATCGCCGGGCCGCAGCTCGATCCAGGCCCCCTTGTGCTGCACCAGCGGGCTGCGCTTGCCCGCCAGACGCTCCAGATCGCGCAGGCTCAAGGTGACGCCGCCGATCATCAGCTCCCAAGTCCATTCGAGCGATTCGCCCAGGCTGAAACCGCGCGAACTGGGCGGCAGATCCGCCGTGATCGAGAGCCCCAGGCGGCTGGCCAGGCCGCCGCTCAGGCTCGGCGGCAGCACCACGCCCACGCCCACGTCGCGCAGGCGGGCGGCGGCGGTGCGCACCAGCACGAAGGCTTCGGCGGGGGTCAGCGCCATCTGCTCCGGCGTGGCCGTGTCGAGGCCGCGCTCGATCGGCTCAAACACCTGCAGGGCCCGCCCCAGGCCCTCCAGCAACAGCTCACCCGGCTGCTGCACGGCAATTTCGCCCAGCTGCACGGTGCCGGCTCCGGCCGACCACACCGCTGTCGCCGCCATTTTCAGGCTCGGATCGGCTTCCCCCTGCAGGCTGAAGCGCAGCGGCCAGAGCTCGTCGCCTTCCGCCGGAATCTCCAGCTCCAGGCAGGTGTGGGCCGGCGCCACACGGCCGGCCACCGCTTCCCGCCAGTGGTGGGTGGCGGTGGCGAGCCGTTCGGCGTCCTCCGCCGACAGGTCGAGCCGCCCATCGCCGGGGCCGAGTGCCCGCTGCCAGGCCGCCAGCAGTGGATCGAGCCCCTCGGTGGCGGGGGTGAAGCTCTCGCGCATCTGGCCATCGAGCAGATCGGCGAGGATCGCCACCACCCGCAGCCGGCCGGATCCCGGCCGCCAGCAGGCCAGCGGCGCGGCGCCATTCCCGACGCCCATGCCGGCACCCAGACCACCGCCAGCCCCTCCGCCACCGCCAGGGCCGTTGCCGGAGGGGGCCAGCGCCGCCACCGCCACCTGGGGCAGCTGCGCGGCCAGATCTTCCAGCCGGCGGCGATCTTCCTCCCGGTTCAGCAGCGGCACCCAGCGGGCCCGGCCACCTGCGGCGCCGGCGCTGGGCTCCACCTGGGGCAGCCAGCGGCCGCGGGCGATCAGGCTCAGCGCCCAGCGCTGCAGATGGCTCCACCAGCGCAGTTCATCGGCCAGATCGGGGTGATGGCCGGAAAGGGGCAGCTGCCCCAGCCAGTCGGCGGCGGCGGCGGGCTTGAGCCAGAGGCCCTCCACCTGCCACGGCCACCAGCTGAGCGCTTTCGGGATCGGCTCACCGGCCTGCAGCGGCAGGCCACTCCAGGGGCCGCTGGCGCTGCTCTTGCTGCCGCGGGCGTTCTGGCTGCGGCTCGGCAGGGTGAGCGTGGCCACGGCGGGGCGGAAGGCCTCCGACCAGAGCTCGTGCTCCTCCAGCCAGGCGCCCAGGTCGTCCTGGTCGAGGCTGAGCGGGTGGGGCTCCGGCGTGCGTTTCGGCGTCACCGGCGCCGCCACCCGCCAGGTGTCGGCCCAGATCAGCAGACCGGGCCGGTCGAAGCTGCCCACCGTCGCCCCTGCGGCGATACCGGAAGTCAGCCAGGTGGCATGCAGCAGGCTCATGGCCGGGGGGTCAGGGCCTGATCAAGGCCGAAGTGCGGGCAGCAGACGCTGGGCACCTTGCAGCAGCAGGGCAGCGCCCGCGACAGGCAGCCAGAGGGGCAGCCAGGCACGGATCAGCGCCATCATCAACGACGACAGCCCCGGCGCCAGGCCCTGGCCCCACGCCAGCGGCCCGAACGGGGGCAGATCCAAGGCGGCGCCCAGGCTGAGGATGCCGCACACCGCCCCCACCAGCCCCGCCTGCAGGTGCCCGTCATCCGGGTCGACGCGCTGCAGGTGAAAGGCCAGCAGGCCATAGAAGAAGCCGCAGCCCCCGGCCCGCAGGGCCGGCTCCAGGCCCCCGCCCAGGCCGAGAGCCGCCGCCGCGCCCCCGGCCAGCAGCGCCCAGCTGATCGATTGCAGCCGCAGGCGTGCGCGGGGCTGTGGCGTTGGCCTGGGCTGCGCCGGAGGCTGGGGCTGGTCGGAGGCGGGCAGCACAGCGACGGCGGGGCGGGCGCAGCGTAAAGTGCCGCCCCGGATCCGGTCCGGGGGGCGCTCCCCGAAGATGGGCGCTTCGCATTGTTTCGTCGCGACGGGCCATGGCTGCCGCACCTTCTTCCAGCGCCTCCCCGGCGGCCCAGTCGCGTCCCCGCAGCGGCGCCGAGATCCGCGAGGCATTCCTGGCCTTCTATGCCGCCCGCGACCACCGGCGCCTGCCCAGCGCCTCGCTGGTGCCGGACGACCCCACCGTGCTGCTCACGATCGCGGGCATGCTGCCCTTCAAGCCGGTGTTCCTGGGGCAGGCGGCGCGGCCGGCGGCGCGGGCCACCACCAGCCAGAAGTGCATCCGCACCAACGACATCGAGAACGTGGGTCGCACGGCGCGGCACCACACCTTCTTCGAGATGCTGGGCAACTTCTCCTTCGGCGATTACTTCAAGGCCGAGGCGATTGCCTGGGCCTGGGAGCTCTCCACCGAGGTGTTCGGCCTGGATCCCCGCCACCTGGTGGTGAGCGTGTTCCGCGAAGACGACGAAGCCGAAGCGATCTGGCGCGAGGTCGTGGGGGTGAACCCGAAGCGGATCATCCGCATGGATGAAGCCGACAACTTCTGGGTGTCCGGCCCTACCGGCCCTTGCGGCCCCTGCTCGGAGATCTACTACGACTTCCACCCCGAACGCGGCGATGACGCTATCGATCTGGAGGACGACAGCCGCTTCATCGAGTTCTACAACCTGGTGTTCATGCAGTTCAACCGCGATGCGGAAGGAACGCTCACCCCTCTGGCGAACCGCAACATCGACACCGGCATGGGTCTGGAGCGCATGGCCCAGATCCTGCAGGGCGTACCGAACAACTACGAAACTGATCTGATCGTTCCGCTGATTCACACCGCCGCCACGCTGGCCGGCGTCGATTACAGCCAGCTCGAGGAGAAGGGCCGCACCTCGCTCAAGGTGATCGGTGACCACAGCCGCGCCATCACCCAGCTGATCTGCGATGGGGTCACGGCGTCGAACCTGGGCCGCGGCTACATCCTGCGGCGCCTGCTGCGGCGGGTGGTGCGCCACGGCCGCCTGCTCGGCATCGATCAGCCCTTCCTGCGCACCATGGGCGAAGCGTCGATCGCGCTGATGGCGCCGGCCTTCCCCCAGCTGCTGGAGCGGCGTGAGGCGATCCTGGCCGAGCTGGGCCGCGAGGAGGCCCGCTTCCTCGACACGCTCGAGCGCGGCGAGAAGCTGCTGGCGGAGGTGCTGGCCTCCCGCCCTGCCGCCATCAGCGGTGCCCAGGCCTTCGAGCTCTACGACACCTACGGTTTCCCGCTGGAGCTCACCGAAGAGATCGCCGAGGAGCACGGGCTCACGGTCGACCGTGACGGCTTCGAGGCGGCGATGGAGGCCCAGCGGCAGCGGGCCAAGGCGGCGGCCGTGAGTGTGGACCTCACCGTGCAGGGGGCGGTGGCGGCCGCGGCGGCCGACCTCCCCGACACCCGCTTCGAGGGCTATGGCGCCCTGGAGCATCCCAGCCAGGTGCTGGCGCTGGTGGTGAACGGCAGTCCCGCCGAGCGGGCAGTGGCGGGAGAGGCGGTGCAGGTGGTGCTGGATGCCACGCCCTTCTATGGCGAATCCGGCGGGCAGATCGGCGACCGGGGCCTGCTGCTGGGCGGTGTGCTCGGCAGCGAAGGCGCCGGTGACGCGGGCGTGATCGTGCGGGTGGAGGCGGTGAGCCGCCTGCGCAAGCAGTTCGTGCACCAGGGCCGGGTGGAGCGCGGCAGCCTGGGCCTCGGTGATCGGGTGATCGCCCGGGTCGATCGGGCCTGCCGCCGCCGCGCTCAGGCGCATCACACCGCCACCCACCTGCTGCAGGCGGCGCTCAAGCAGCTGGTGGATCCCGCGATCGCCCAGGCGGGTTCGCTGGTGGATTTCGATCGCCTGCGCTTCGACTTCCACTGCCCCCGCGCCGTGAGCCGTGAGGAGCTGGAGCGGGTCGAGGAACTGATCAACGGCTGGATCGCCGATGCCCACGAGCTGGAGGTGCAGGAGATGGAGCTGGAGCGGGCCCGCGCGGCCGGGGCGGTGGCGATGTTCGGCGAGAAATATGACGCCCAGGTGCGGGTGGTGGATGTGCCGGGGGTGTCGATGGAGCTGTGCGGCGGCACCCATGTGGCCAACACCGCCGAGATCGGCCTGTTCAAGATCGTCAGCGAAACCGGCGTGGCCGCCGGCATCCGCCGCATCGAGGCGGTGGCGGGTCCGGCGGTGCTGGCTTACCTGAACGAACGCGAGGCGGTGGTGCGCGAACTGGGCGACCGCTTCAAGGCCCAGCCCGCTGAAATCGTGGAGCGTGTGAGCGCCATGGCCGAGGAGCTCAAGGCCACCGGCAAGGCCCTGGCCGCCGCCCGCGCCGAACTGGCGCTGGCGAAGGCGGCGGCGCTGGCGGCCCAGGCGGAACCGCTCGGCTCCTTCCAGCTGCTGGTGGCCCGCCTTGATGGCGTGGAAGGTGCCGGTCTGCAGGGGGCGGCCCAGCAGCTGCAGCAGCAGCTGGGCGAGGGCGGCGCGGTGGTGCTGGGCGGCCTGCCCGATCCCGCCGACCTCACCAAGGTGATCCTGGTGGCCGCCTTCGGCGCGGCGGTGGTGCAGGCGGGTGCCAAGGCGGGCGCCTTCATCGGCACCATCGCCAAGCGCTGCGGCGGCGGCGGTGGCGGCCGTCCGGCCCTGGCCCAGGCCGGCGG
>NZ_JAGQBN010000017.1:0-74119 GCF_024345655.1 Synechococcus sp. Lug-A
TTGCTGTCGCCCTGCAGACCCGGGGCCAGCAGCGCCAGCCCCTGCCAGCCCTGCAGCAGCTGCAGGGCCTGCGGCCAGGGTTCGCGGCCCAGCAGCAGCTCCAGTTCCCGCCGCAGGCGCGTGCCCAGCGAGGGCACCGTGCCCGCCGCCGGCCAGGGCCAGCGGGCCAGGGTGTCGGTCCACTGCCGCAGGCTGCCGGGCGCCAGGTCCATGCCCAGGCGGGCGCCATAACGGGCCGCCCGCACCAGCCGGGTCGGGTCGTCGCTGAGGCTGCCGGCGTGGAGGAAACGCAGCCGCCGCGCGGCCAGATCCGCCAGACCGTCGTGGGGATCGAGCAGGGCGCCATCGGCGAGCACCAGCGCCATGGCGTTGATGCTCAGGTCGCGGCGGGCCAGGTCGTCGTCGAGGGAGCCGAAAAACACCGTGGGGTTGGCACCTGGATGGGCGTAGCGCTCGCCGCGTGCCGTGGCCAGATCCAGCACCACCCCATCGATCTCAAGCTCGGCAGTGCCATAGGCCGGATGCAGCTGACAGAAGCCCAGCCCCGCTCCCGGTGTGCCCCGCAGGCGCTCCACCACCCGGTGGGCCGCCGGCGGTCCCGCCGCTTCACTGCCTTCTTCCACCACCAGATCGAGATCGGGCAGGCCACGCCAGGGGTCGTTGTGGACGCGGTGCAGCAGCAGATCCCGCACCGCACCGCCCACCAGAGCCACCCGCAGCGGCGCTGCGGCGCGCACCACCGTGGCCAGCACCCGCTGCACGGGGGGATCGAGCGCGTCGAGCAGCGAAAGGCCGGGCATGGGGGGAAAGCGATTGTTCTGAGTGAAGCGACGCCAGCCTTGTCCATCAGCACTTCACTGCACCACGAAGGCGCGAACGCCTCCTGTGATCACATCAAGCCACCGGGATCGACCAGATCATTGGAATAAACGAGCCGCCGGTTCATGCCCTGCCATCCCGGCAGCAGCAAGGCCAGATGGACAGGCAGAAAGGGGCTGTTGAGCCAAGCGGCGTCGTAGCGGATGCGGGCACTTTTCACTGGATCAAAACGCATGTGATTGCCGCTGAGGATGTGGCTGCCGGTGGAAGGGCCCGGCATGAGCATCGCCGGCTCAAAGCTCAGATCAAGCCAGTGGCACAAGCGGGTGAGCGCAGCTTCGGGGGCCAGAGCCAGCTCCTCATAGCCCAGGAGAAACACAGGCTTGCCCGCCGTTTGCAGGCGCCGCTCGAGCTGGCCATTGACACGGCGCCAGCGGACCAGCGACCGCCAGCCACTGGCCACCTGGCGCCGGGGGCGGCGTGCGATCGCGTGAACCCAGGAGCGCACATCGCGGACCAGAAACAGCACCCGGATTTCCATGCCAAGCGCCGCATCAGGCAGGGTCAGCAACTCCAGATCCGACTGAAACGAGTCGACCATCCAGCGCAGTGGCTCGGCGAGGGCTTGCTCTTGAGCATGCGCCACCAAACGCTGCCACTTTTGAGCCAGCGGCAGGTGATCGTGAGCCGGTAGCCACTCCAGAAGCGGCCCCCAGACCGGGCATTGCGCCGCGATACAACCGCAGGTGCAGAGACGTTCGTTGCGCAGTTCGCGCCGCAGCCTGGCCGGACCACCGCCTTCCTCACCGGGCGCGGGCCTACGCAACAGGCGCACCGCCTCGCCGAAGCCCTGCACCTGGGGATGGGCGCCGAGCGCCAAATCAAGAAGGGTGGTACCGCTGTGGCCCAATCCGCGGATGAGCAGCAGCTTCGGGCGAGTCGTCATCACTGGGAAATGCGTAGCGTTCGGGAAACACGCTGTGGGGAGTGAAACAATCGATCCCGTGTCGATGCTGGGATCAAAGTTTATCCACACGCATACCTATAGACGCCAGGCATCTGAAATCATGCATCGCGGTGTTTGGACTGGACACATTGCCGAAGCCCAAAAGACTGCGGCCGCACATGTGCACTTTCTGGTATCACAATGAAGGTACTTAATGCTGTGAATTGGCGAGGCTCCCAACACGATGCTCCTGAATGGGCCGCAAGCAGTGGCTGAATCAACTCTTTATCCCCGTGCAGACCAACAAAAGGCAGCATGACAGCAGAAAAACCATTCACTCCCTCGGGATCAACACGCTGCAAAGGAATGGAATCAAAATAGGGCACCAGCCTATGCTTTTTAGCAGAAACGCTTGTGCAACCTTGTCGACAAACCCCTGCTTCACCAATAAAGCGAGCTAAATACTTGTAGTTCTGAAGGGGATAAATCTTGGCAGAAAGCACTTCCCGGGAGTGCCAGAAATGCATGCTAATAATAATTGCCAAGACACACACTGTTGCTCGTCTTACATAAGGACTACCTGAGGCAATCAGACGTTGCCCCACATCCCCCAAAGCGAGGGCGAAGCAAGGGAGAAGCACAATAAAATATCGCTCAACAGCGAGTGGCTTAACCAGATCGATCAAACTGATGAGCCCTAAAAATGCCGCCGCTCCAGACAACAACCAACAGGCTTCACTGGAACCACGAACACTATCCCTTAGCTGAAGCCCTCTGTCTTTATCTCTTGATCGCCGCTGGCTTCCTACCGCTGAAATCAGCATGGCGAGCACGATCACGACCACTGCAGCAGGAAAGGCTGGAAAGGCTCCATTCATCGCGGTGCTGAACACACCGATGACCGGCTGAGACACAATCCAACTGGTTCTTCCACCACCTGCGCCACCGACCAAGACATGAAGCAACGGCCAAGCAAAGAGTGCCGGCAGAAGAGCTAGGCCCCAGCGACGACGACCAAGACATGGCGCCCCTCTCAGGACATCCAGCACCAGGAGCGTGAGGGCGTAGAAAAAACCGAAGTAATGACTAAGAGAAAGCAGCAGCAGGGAAACGATAAAACAAAGGCGCAGAGCGTTAACTCTTGGCAGGTGAACCGAAGGCCCTTGCTGCTGAGACCGCCAGAGTATGGTCATGACCCCCACTGATACTGTGGCAAAAAGCAGAGTCCAGGAATAAGGTCGAACTTCCTGGGCATAAAGACTGAAGAGGGGGCTTGTTCCGAGGAACAGGATCGCGATGATCTGGCGGGCGAAACCGCCGTTTTGCGTGGTCCATGCAATGGCGATCAGGCTCAGCCAGGCAGGAATCAGGCTCAGAAAGCGGGTCGGGATCTCACCAGATCCAAACATGCCGACCCACAGCCGCAGCAGGGTCAGATGAAGGGGGGGATGGGTATCAGGAAGAATCCATTCCTTGAACAAGACATGCCATGAGGAAGCATTGGCAGCCCCAATGGAGAACAATTCATCGTGCCAGTAAGAGTACGCTTGAAACACGCCCCTCGAGCAGAGGAGTATCAGTAAAAGCAGAACGACCAGCAAGATCCGGCGTTGTTGCTTGATCTCCGTTGGATAGCGGCTCTCCTTCACCGCGGCTTGATCGGCGCCAGCCGGGGATCGAGGATCTTGGCGCTCATTCCCTCGAACTTCACCGCGATCGAGATCTTCTCACCGCTGCCGAACAGGTGGGTGATGATCCCGTCGCCGAAGCTGGCATGGTGCAGGGTGTCACCTACCGCCCAGAGCCGCGCCGGGGCGCGGTGGCGCACGGCATTGACCGGCTCAACAGAACCACCGCCGTCAGCAGCGCCGCCCCCGGCCCGTTGTGCGCTGCGCGGGTTGTCGTCCCGGTCGACACGGGTGAGCCGGTCGAGCCGCTGCTCACGGCGCAGCGCCGCACCGCCGCTGCGGGGCACATCGCCCTGCACCAGCTCCGGCGGCAGCTCCGAGAGAAACACCGACGGCACCGCCGGCTCGCGCATGCCGCCCCACAGCCGCCGCTCGCTGGCGTGGGACAGGAACAGCCGCTCCTTGGCACGGGTGATGCCCACATAACAGAGGCGCCGCTCCTCCTCCAGGGCAGCGGGATCCTCCAGGGAGCGGTAGCTGGGGAACAGCCCCTGCTCCAGCCCCACCAGGCACACCACCGGAAACTCCAGCCCCTTGCTGGCGTGCAGGGTCATCAGAGTGACGCGATCGGACTCGGTGTCCTTGCTGTCGGCGTCGCTGGCCAGGGAGGCGGAGGCCAGGAAACCCTCCAGCGAACCCTCCTCGTTCTCCTCCTGGTATTGCAGGGCCGCGTTCACCAGTTCCTGCAGGTTGCGCCGCCGCTCCTCCGCCTCATCGGTGCCCTCGCTGATCAGTTCGGCCACATAGCCGCTCTGCTCCATCACCCGCTGCACCAGCTCCGAGGGGGGCGCGTCCTGCACGCGGCGGCTCAGGTCGCCGATCAGCTCGGCGAACTGCAGCAGCCCCTTCGCCGAGCGGCCCGCCAGCGAGCGCACCGCCTCGGGGTCGTTCACCACCTCCCACAGCGGCAGACCCAGCTGGCTGGCGGCATCGATGAGCCGCTGCACGGTGGTCTTGCCGATGCCGCGGCGCGGCACATTCATCACCCGCAGCAGGCTGACGCTGTCCGCCGGGTTGACCAGCAGCCGCAGGTAGGCGAGCACATCCTTGATCTCGCGCCGGTCGTAGAAGCGCAGTCCCCCCACCACGATGTAAGGGAGGCCCCAGCGCACCAGGGATTCCTCCATCGCCCGGCTCTGGGCGTTGGTGCGATACAGCACGGCCATGTCGCCCCAGCGCAGCTCCGGGTGGGCCGCCTCGAGCATGCGCAGGCGGTGCACCACCGCCTCGGCCTCGGCGATCTCGTCGTCGCAGCGGGTGACCACGATCGGCTCCCCCTCGCCGCGGGTGGGGCGCAGCACCTTGTCGATGCGCTCGCTGTTGTGGGCGATCAGGGCGTTGGCCGCCTCCAGGATCGTGGCGGTGGAGCGGTAGTTCTCCTCCAGCTTCACCATCGTGCGGGTGGCCTCGTCGCTGGCCTTGTCGCCGAAGTCGTCCTGGAAGCCCATCAGGATCGTGAAATCGGCGGCGCGGAAGCTGTAGATGCTCTGATCTGCATCCCCCACCACGAACACCGAGCGCTGGCCCCAGTCGTCGAACTGCCCGGGGTCGCGGCCGCCCGTGACCAGCAGCTTGATCAGGTCGTACTGGGTGCGGTTGGTGTCCTGGTATTCATCCACCAGCACGTGACGGAAACGACCGTGCCAGTAATGCCGCACCTGCTCGTTGGTCTGCAGCAGCTGCACCGGCAGCAGCAGCAGGTCATCGAAGTCGAGGGCGTTGTTGGCCGCCAGGGCGCGGCGGTAGCGGCGGTACACATCCGCCACCATCTTTCCCCGTTGCCCCTGCTGCTCCTGCTCCAGCTGCTCGGGCAGCCAGCCCTGGTTCTTGGCGTTGCTGATCGCCCAGCGCACCTTCTTGGGCTCGAAGCGCTTGGGATCAAGCCCCAGCTCCTGGGTGACGATCTCCTTCACCAGGGTCTGGGCGTCGCCCTCGTCGTAGATGGAGAACTGGCGGGTCCAGGTGAGCCCTTCGGGATCCCGGTACTTGTCGATGTCGAAGCGCAGCAGCCGCGCGAACAGGGCGTGGAAGGTGCCGATCCACAGCTCCTTGGTGATCTCCCGGTAGATGCGGGTGCGCAGCTGACGCTGCTGCACCGGCGAGAGGGTGCTCAGCGGCTGGCCGAACTGGCTGGTGGCGAGCCGCTGGGCCAGCAGCAGCTCCAGCCGCTCCTTCATCTCCCGCGCCGCCTTGTTGGTGAAGGTGACGGCCAGGAGCTGGTGCGGATCGACGCCGTGATGGCCGATCAGGTGGGCAATGCGGTGCGTGAGCGCGCGCGTCTTGCCGCTGCCGGCACCGGCGACCACCAGCAGCGGGCCGTTGTGGTGGTCCACCGCCCGGCGCTGGGCGTCGTTGAGGCCGGCTAGGAAGCTCACGGATTGAGCCTAGGGGGCCATGCCATCACCGAAAGCCATTTTCCGACGATCCAGCTGCGACGCGAAGGGATGATGGAGCAACAGTGCCAAGGCAACCAGGCTGAGGGGGATCAGAGGAGCGGAATAGCGAATCAAAAAATGGGTTGAAAGTCCGTAGAACAAAAAGTAGCCAGCGGGCAACAGTGAGATCAGGATCCAGTCAGGCTTCCGCAGCCAGAGCCCAAGCAAAGGCATGGACACCAGGGAGAGCATTGCCACCCCATTCAGGATCGTGGTGCTCCAGCTGTAAGCGTGAGCGAAGGACCAGATACCCTTCCAAAGGAAAGCCGGGGTAACAAGCAGATGACGAAGGCTGTTGGCCTGAATGTTGCGAACAGCGATCTTCTTGAGAGCATTTTCCTGATCAGACAGTTGGTCGACAGAAAGGTTTGCTTTGAGCTTTGCGGTCACCACGCGCTTCCCAACCTGATAGAAACTCACGACCTCATCCAAGCGGCCAGCGGTGATTGCACGCTGGTCACAGGGGAGATTGCGTGTGAATCGTTGTAGTGAGCCATCGCATTCCAGCTGACTCGGGGCGAAGCCGAGAAAGGGTTCAAATAGGTCCTCGCGCAGACGCTCTGGCGAGAATGCATAGAAGGCGCCTCGAAGCTCATCGGCAGTCATCTTATTGTAACTGGCACGGATGAGCAGCACATCGGCACCTCCGCGTGCCAGGGCGAAATCATTGAAGAGAAGAAAATTGCGAGTCATCCATGGCACAGTGAACAGACAGATTCCCAGTAACAGAGCAGTGGCGCATACGAAGGGCCTCTGATGCCTCCGCTGCGCTTCTCGCATGATCAGCACGAGGATCACCGGGACGGCAATCATGCAGACGTACTGGCCGGAAGCCTTGGTGAGCAACACCAGCGAAATCCCACCGCCAGCGAGCAATGCAAGGGGGGCGCCAGGTCGACGTCGGGCCAACACCAACAGCACTGCACTCAGGACGAAGAAGGCAGCTGCCGGTAACTCCGTCTTGAAGTTCTCAAGCTCGGATGAAACCAAAAAGGACCAGCTACCCAGCAGCACACCCATAGCAACGATTTGGGCCAGCCAGGGCGGTCGAAACAACAACCAGCAGAGCCACCAGAGCCCCGCGAACAGCATGAGTGCGTACAGGAGATTCACCTTCAACGCCTGCTCCAGGAGACCAGGGTCTGCAAGGAAACGGGAGAATGGCTGAGGCAGACCAGGGCCTTTGGAGAGTGACAGCACGGATGCGAGGATCAGGTTTGGAAGGGGTTCACGCCTGTACCCTGGGATGGCTGGATTCTCTTCAAAGCCATAGGTGCCGCCAACCACCAAGTTGTAGGCAGCATGCAGGTTCTGTCGCGCATCGCCTCCCACCGGCTCCAGCCGAATCTCTTGGCCGGCCTCCAGAAGCAACCAGCAGATCAGGACCCCCACCACAGCCGCCAGAACCGATGCCCAACGCAGACCCGTAACCTTGGTGAGCCAGGGCAATCGCATGTTCAGCGAAAACTCTGCCCCATCGTCGCATCCCTTCAACGTTGGATGGAGATCCTTGAACCAAGCGGAAACGAGCCGAATCCTTAATGCAGGCCAGGAAGATCGGTCGCCGGAGCGGGATCGGAATGATGGCATCACCATGGAGTCACCCTCGGTATCGGTGATCATTCCCTGTTTCAACGAAGCCGGTGCGATTCGCCGCACGGTGGAGGAAATCCTGGCTGCCATTGACACCAGCGGACTCAAGGCCGTGGAGGTGATGGTGGTCGACGACGGCTCCAACGACGGCAGCGCTGAGATTCTTAGTGAGCTGGAGAATCTGTATGGCAGCCGGCGAATGCGAGTGATTGGCCATAGTCGAAACCGTGGCTACGGGGCTGCTCTGAAAACCGGCATCCGCCGGTCCCATTCCGAACTGATCTGCATCACCGATGCCGACGGCACTTACCCGAATGAGCTGATTCCTGAATTGGTCGATGAAGCCGCGGACCACGACATGCTCGTGGGTGCACGCATTGCCGAAGATGTCGAGTATTCGAAGCTGCGCACGATTCCTAAACTCTTCCTGGTTCCTTGGGTTTCCTTTCTTTCCGGCCAGGATGTGCCAGATATAAACTCTGGCTTTCGCTTTTTCCGCAGGGATGTTGCCTTGCGCTTCCTGGAATTACTGCCGAACGGATTCAGCTTTACAACCACCATAACGATCTGCATGCTGCGAAACAACTTCGATGTTGCCTACATTCCGATCAGCTATCGGCGTCGAATCGGCAATAGCCATATTCAGCCAATCAAGGACACCATTAATTTCGTTCATCTGATTAGCCGCACTGGCATGTACTTTGCTCCACTTCGGCTTCTCTTGCCGCTCGTGGTGGCGCTGAGCATCTGCTTCATTCTCAGCCTGTTCTATGATGCCTTTGTGTTGCGTAATCTCACAGATAAGACGATCCTCATTGGCTTTGCAGCTCTCAACATCCTGATGTTTGCCATGTTGGCCGACATGATCGACAAACGCAACATCTAAGTCGTTTCCATACCAGATTCAGCTCACAGGGTTGGCCAATCAAGTTGGCGGAGCCAGAACCTGGCAGCGAACGGGCTGGGGACAGGGAATCCTCCTGACCCGGTTGGGCTTCCGGTTGACAGCCAACTCACGCTCCCTCCTTTGTGGACCTGCCCAAACCTTCCTATTCCTTTTGGCCCGGCCTCTCTGCGCACTGGCTGAGAAGGGTGGCCAACTGGTCGTGGTGATGGCCCGTCGTGAACCTGGTCAGGCATCGATGGCGGCCTCGATTGCCGAGCCTTTCGGCAAAGGCGGGGTCAGCAGCCAGGCGGCTGATCGCTTTCCCCATCGCCTTCCAGTCCCCCTCGGGCACCAGGATCCCTGTCTCGCCGTCGATCACCACGTCCGGGATCCCCGCATGCCATGTGGCCACGACGGGCAAACCGCTCAGCTGGGCCTCCATCACCGCTACGGGTGAGCCTTCCTGGTCGCCATCGGGGGCGGTGAGCGAGTGTTGGAGGAAGCCTCTGCTCTGGCGCATCAATTCCGCCACCTCAGCAGGCGTCCGCAGCCCGGCAAACCTCACCCGTTCGGCGATGCCCAGCTGGATGGCCCGCTGGTGTGCCTGAGCGAGCAGGGGCCCCTCCCCGACCATCACCAGCTGGAGCTCTGGCAAGTCCCTGGCAGCCAGGGCGAAGGCGGCCAGGGTGAGCAGCGGGCCCTTCTTGGCCACGAACCGACCGACACTGAGGAACAGGGGGGGGGCCGCGGCAGGATCGGCTCCGTGGAACACGGCTGGATTCGCCCCGGACGGACTCACCAGCACGGGCAGGGGACTTGTTCGTCTGTGGGCCAGACCCAACACCGTCTTGCGCATGATCTCCGACTTCACCACAGCTGCGCTCGAGAGCTCCAGCAACCGCTCGTAGCGCTCCTTCAGGTGGAACAGGTAGCGGTGGGCGGATGCATCGGCCCCCCGGAAATGCACGATCAGGGGAAGGCCGGTGGCCGGAACCAGTTCCATGATCTGCACCGCATGGAAGCCGAACTCCGCCAGCACCACAACGGGTTGCTCTGTTCGGCAGATCCTGCTCACCAGCCGGGAGGGCAGCCAGGTGCCGAACCGCCTCACCGCTTGCGCCAGACATCTGGGCAGAGCCGGTGCCAGCCGATGGAGCGCCTTGCTGACCACAATCGAAAGGCCGTAGGCCGTCCGCAGCGGCGGGCCTGACCAGGGAATCTCGTCGGCGCAGACCACGACCGTGTCGAAGGGCAGCCCGGTGGCGTTGGCCCTGATGAAGGTTTCCGAGGGTGCCCTGAGGCTTGGCACCAGGAGCAGCAACCGCTCAGCCATCGGGCTCAGGCGCTGCGACGGGCAGGTTCAGAGCCCATCGCCACAGGGGCTCGATTTCCGTCCACTCCTGCGATGCCAGCCGCTGACGGCCTGCTGACCCGAGCCGTGCACAACGCCGCTCATCGGACAGCAGGGCTTCGATCGCTTCGGCCAGGCACCCGGGGTTCTCGGCCGGCACCACGAGACCGGTGCGGTCGTGCTCCACCAGCTCAAGCGGCCCCGGGGAGGAATCCGTCACGATCACCGGCAGACCGGTGGCCATCGCCTCCAGCAAGGCATTGGGCATCCCTTCGAACCGGGAGGGCAACACGAAGATCCTGGCCTGGTGGAGATAGGGAAGAACGGTGCTCTGGAAGCCCTCGAAGCGAACCTTGGCTGCGATCCCCAGGGACCGGGCCTGCTCCTCCAGGGCCCCACGCTCCGGACCATCCCCCACGACCACCAAGCGCCACTCCCCCGAGGCTGGTGACACTCGGGCCATGGCTTCCAGCAACAGATCGAGTCCTTTCTGGGGCACCAGCCGAGCCACGGCGAGACAAACCTTCGACGGTTGGAGGTCCGGCCGTCCTGCACCGGCCAGGGATATCCCGGGCGGCAGGGGGTTGGGCAACAGGCGAGCCTGGGTGAGGCCCAGATCGGTTTCCAGGGTCGCCAGCACCCCGAGCGTGTTGGCGGTGAGCGCATCGGCGCGTCGGTAAAGCAGACGCCGCAGCCGCTGCCACGGGAAGCCAAGGGTCTGCCGGCGGGGATCGTTGCGTTCCGACACGGCCAGGTGGAGGGGCAGATCCCAGCAGGCCTGGCAGGCGAGCATGTTGGTCTTGGTGAGCAGGGCCAGCAGCCGGGGTGGTCGCTCCGCCAGCACCCGTTCCCGCAGCAAGGAGGCCTGGGGCCCGCCCACCCCGCGCACCAGCCAACGCAGCAGGCCGGCGCCCTGGGGAGGGCGCAACCGCCGAAGCCAGGGCCAGAGGGTGATGAGCAGGAACCAGGACGCCAGGCGCGGCAGCCACAGCTTGAGGAATCGGCGACCGCGGGCGAGCAGGGAGCGGTTCCACCAATCGCCGCGTCGGGCCGCCGCGACGGCGGCGCCAAGGTCGAGCAGCCGTACCCCCGCCGGCACCGCGTGCACCGGGGTCGGATCCGGCAGCAGGGAGACAACCGTGATCTGGTAGCCCTGCCCGGCGAAATGGGCAGCGGCCAGCATGGCGACCTTCTGGGCACCCCCAGGACCCAGATGAGGCAGCACGATCCAGAGGTCGTCAGCCATTGAGGGCCTCGATGAAGCGTTGTGCGAGCTGTGCGTCGCTGAACTGTTCACGCACGTGCTGAGCTGCCTGGCCCAGGCGGCGCCGCAAGCGGGCATCCCGGTGCAGGGTGGTGATGGCGTTCGCCAACTCCAGATCCGAGGCTGCTTCGGGCAACAGCAGTCCGTTCTCCCCATCCCGGATCAGGTCGGCTGGGCCGGTCGGACAGTCGCAGGCCACGCAGGCGCAGCCCGAGGCCATGGCCTCCAGAAGAACATTGGGGAAGCCTTCGAAACGGGAGGGCAGGATGAACATCTCGCAAGCCGAATACCAGTCGCCAATGTTTCCCACCACCCCTGGAAAGTGGACGCGCCCCATGGCTGCCGAGGAGGGGGGCAGCGAGGACTGTAGGTCGGCCACCTGATCCCTACCGCGGTAGGGCTTGATGGTGAGTCCAGCTATCACAAGGTGGAGCCCCGGGCAGTCGTCAGCGATCAACGCAAACGCCCTCACCAAGCGATCGAAGCCTTTCTGAAACGCTTTGGTTCCAACTGCAAGAAGCAGGGCGGGTGGAGGCCCAGCAGTGCCTGAATCGTCATGTCGGAGACAAGGACCAAGAACAGTAACTGGATCCACATGAGGCGCAAATGAAGGCAACGGCCAGCTCACCGAATTCGGCAGCAACAGCTGTGGCGTGGCGCCCAGATGCCGCCTGAGCCAATCACCGGTCTGATGGGTCTGCACGAGATGAAGGTCAGCCCTGCGGTAGGTGAGCCATCGCAGCAGGCGCCATGGCAGAGACGGGGGCTTGGCGGGTGGATAGTTGCGCTCAGAGATCCAGCACTTCAGCGGCAGACCCCATACCGCCAGGATCAGTTTGATCGCTGGAAGGGTAGTCATCCCAATCGCGATCTCTATTCGGTTGCGGCGTAGCCAATGCCGTAACGTCAGCACCCTCCATGGGAATCCCAGCCAGCCCAAGGCGGCCACCCAGGCTGGATCAGGGGCTTCAACCTCACGTAAAACACCCTCAGGGAGTGGGTAGAAGTCGTGGCGGGCCTGCCGCCGCGTGAGGACAACAGGAAGATAGCCAGCCTCGCGGCACCATTGCGCCATCCGCAGCGTCACGCGTTCAGCACCACCAGTCTTGAGAGAGTCGATGTAGAACGCCACACGCACTGTCATTGCGACGGAGCCAGGTAGGAAGCAAACATAACTCTGATCTTGGGGAGGAAACGTGGCTCAAACGTGGTCTTGATGATGAGTGTGATCAAGTGATGGATCTGCTCATCTTCCTTCGCAACCAACCAGCCCGTGCCATCTGTTGTTGCAACTGCCCCAAGCATCTCCCTGGCGAAGCCACGGTGATCTTCCTGAGCACTGCTGGCATCAAAGCAAGGCCTGTGGCAATGGTCGTGGACTCGGCGCAATCGATGACAGGCGAGCCGCCACCGATCAGCATCCTGTTGGTGCCAAGCCTGAAGGGCTTCAATGGCCAGGCATCGCATCAGATTACGGGTAGATCTGTAGGCGCTATCGGGATCAATGGCCGTGAGATCAACGCTGTCGATGATGGCAGAGACTCGAATCCCCACAGACTCGAAGGAATCAATACTCCCCAGAGACAGATACAATCTAGAAAGTGCTGTGAAAACCGAAACCAGCAGCTTTGCTCGGTTTTCCCGGTTGGCGCGCTGGCAGACAAACACGCCTGGATCGCTCAACAGCTGCTGGACCAGCCGCTCCAGATCAGCAGCCGTATGCTCCATCAGTGGGAAATCATCAGTTGCAATCGCCTGGTAAGCAATGATGATCAAGGAATACCAGCGATAGTGCTCAGGAAGCTTGCTGCTGGCAGCGATCAACTGAAACAGAGCCAGTCGCTGCTTCAGATCACCAGGCCGCATTGACCGGCGAAAGAGAAGGCGATGAAGATAATGCGTATGGCCTGAGTTAAGCCATAGATCCTCAATCTTGCACACGGCAAAGGAATAATCATTCCGAGCCATTGCCTGAGGGATAATCGCGGCAAGCACCGCAGGATTGCGGGGCCACCGCTCCAGAAACCGCATCAAGAGCTGATAGGCAGCAAGCCGCCTGCCGAAGCAACGTAAGCCGGCAGCTATCGCTACAGTCACCCAAGCCAGAACCCACTCAGGAAGGTAAGTGCGGATTCGCCGCCTACTGGGCTGGATCATTGATGGCTTAAGTTCCTCACGGGATTGGGTCGGCTGTCAGTGAACTGTCTACTGACGGCTCAGAGGTAAGGGTGGCGTCCGCGGGAGCACTGAACAGGCACAGCGACGTGGCCGCCAGGAAACCGATCAAACACTGGGTGACTTGATTGGTGCGATAGATGGTAGTGGCGAGGGTGTTGAGCAGGAGCAACACGTTGAGGGAAACAGCTACTTGAAAAAACACAAGGTGTGAGGGCGTTGTGTCACATCGGGACGCAACGCTCTGGAATTGTCGCCTCAGACCCATGGAGACGAGAATCACCACAATCAGAAATGCCAATATGCCAAGCACACCAAGCTGGCCACCGACCTGAGCGATCGTGTTGTGAGCATGGCCGAATCCACCTCCTTCCCTCAGGTGGCTGCACATATCGTTTGCCTGTGGGCCGTAGCCCACACCATAAAGAAACCGATTCGCCCCAGTAAACATCAACGACAGCCAACATGCCCCCGCTCTCAGCCTACCCATATCCGAAGACTGATTGATGTTCGCATCAGGGGCCAAGAAAAACCACCACGACCCAATGACCATGACAGCCATGGCAGCGGTGGCAAACACAACGGAAAGAAACTTTGTGGAGCCCCTCCTCCAGCGTGCAGCTACCCAACCAATCAAGAGAGCCACTGGCGGAGCTATCTGGGCAAGGCGGGAATCCGTGCTCACGCAGAGAGCATAACCAACAACTGCTGCCGTGGTGCCGATCAGACGCTCGAGTAACGATCGAGAGAGCAATGAGTAACTGGCCGAACTGAGCGTAAGAAGCATAAGGATCGTGGCAAAACGATTGATGCCTCCATGGCCATCCATGGTCGCCTCGTACACATCTCTAACGTATGATGTGCTCCAAAAGCTTGCGGCAGAATGATGCTGCAAAAAGTAGGCCATAAGCAGCAAGGGGGTGAGCGCCAACCATCCGAAAGAAAACCTCCATGCGCGCAAGCTTTGGCCAGCACCGATCATGAAGCCGATGGCAATCAACAGGAAGGTCGTAGGCCCATCAATATCCTCACGGAGAACAATCAAGCGAGTGTTCACGAGCAGAAGAGCCAACAGAATGGCTTCCAACGGAGGCTGCAAGGAGTGTGTCCTAAACTTGGCAACCATCTGATTGGTCAAGCGGATAGCCATCCAGATCACCAGCAAACCCAGCGCGGGCTTGCGTCCTTCAGTGAAGGAATGAAGTGTGATCACAATGGGAAGAATGCCGTCATAGGCCTGAATGGCCCAAAGACGCGACAGGAGCAGATTGGGCAGGCAAACAAGCAAATTCCAAACTTGATTGCGTTCGATCATTCCACCGAGGCAATGTTAGGAAGATACTGAAGCATGGCTTGGGTACGGCGATGATAGGTATGCTGAGCGGCACATTCGATACGCGCCTCAAGCGGGCATCCCAGGCCCTTGAGAGTGTTATTCAGAGCGGCGAGGAATGAATCCACTGTTGGCTCGCAAAGAGCAGCAAACGGGCGATAACTCTCCAAAGCATCAATGGCCGAAGCCACAACCGGCAGCCCGGCGGCCAGATACTCAAAGAACTTCATGGGAAACATGGAGCGGGTGTATCTGTTGAATCGAAGAGGCAGAAGGCCCACATCAAGACCCTTCATATAGGCAGGTAAATCATGATAGGACTTGACGCCAAGCCAATAAACATTAGAACAATCCAGCAAGCCGGAAAGCTGGGTACTGGGGTCACCCTCACCAACGGGACCGATCATCACATAGGACCAACTTGGCGACGCCTCTGCAAGCTTGGCAAGCAAGTCAAGGTCAAGCTTGTACGCACTTATGGCCCCCACAAAGCCGATTCTTGGTTGGGGGATGATGGCAATATCGCAAGGAATCTCAAGATCAGGCTCAAGTGCCTGCGCGAAGTGATTGTAGTCAGCAACGTTTGAGAAGTAGTACGTATTAGGATTATACTTACGACGACTCTCCTGAAGGGCAGGAGAGGTTACAAAGACAAGATCAGCAGCCCGACACAGACGCTCCTCCCACGCGGAGAGATCCAGATCATCCATGTCCGGTTGAGCCTGGATGTCATCCACGCAATGGTAAACCAGAGTTGCATACGGACCGGGCATCCCATAAGCAAGGGTCTTTGGATTGTAAGTCCATAACAATTCCGCTCGCATCCCCAGCCAGCGCCGAGCCAGAGCCAGACCGCCAAGCAAGATCAATCGGTTGATCCGAGTGGCAAGTTGACCACGAACCCCAGGCAAAACCAATGGTGACCAAACCCAGAGGTTGGGCTTCTGCTGCCGTGGCGGCATCAAGCCCTTGACTAAACGACGTAAAATTCTGCCAAAATCTTGAGCCTGACGGCGCGGTGCACGTAAACCCAGTGACTCGACATAAAGAACTCGATGACCAAGATCCGCCAACTCGGAAGCGACGTGTTGCTTATTGGTCCAAAGTAGTTGATCCCAATCTGCAGTGGCCAGAAGGGTGATGTCAGCCATTGTCCAGCGAAACAAGCTCCCTGAAGGTTTCCGACCTGGCCTGAAGCTGTTGATAATCTCCGTAGGCCCTAATCATCCCATCCGCAAATTCATAGATTCGATCGCAGTTCTTGACAGTGCTTAAGCGATGTGCAATCACAATTGTGGTGCATCTACGGCCGATCAGCTCAAGCGAGTCTAAAACGCTGCTCTCAGTTTTATTGTCCAAAGAGCTTGTCGCCTCATCCAGAACGAGTACCTTGGCCTTCTTGTAAAAAGCCCTTGCAAGGGCGAGGCGCTGACGCTGTCCACCGGAGAGTCGCAAACCATTTTCCCCGATCATTGTATAGAGTCCATATGGCAACTCAGAGACAAACTCATTTAACTGAGCAGCTTCCAAAGCCTCCCAAACGGCATAATCATTGATCTCTTCCTCATCCACTCCAAAAGCAACATTTTCACGGATGCTCGTATCGAGCAGAACAATCGATTGAGGGACCATCGCGCAGCAAGCTTGCCAAGCTGGCGTTTCTTCATAAGCCAATTCGATCCCATCCAGCTCGATGCATCCCCTTTGCGGCTTATAGAGGGCAAGCAGGAGGTGGGCGGTGGTGGATTTACCTCCACCAGTTTTGCCGACCAAAGCAACCCTTGAGCCAATGGGGATCGTGATGTTGACTCCTTTGATCACCCAGTCTTCCGAACTGGCATAACGGAACCAAACATCATTCAGTCTGATTGTGTGCTTAGGCATCACCCCAGCAGGAGAGGGGGTACCCGGGCTTAGAAGAGTGGCCCGTGACGCCTTCAGATCCAGCAGCTGTAAGGCATCCGAGATATCTGGAAGGCTGCCTCGAAACCGGTTGACAGATCGAAAAATCGACTGGATTGGGGCTGAGATTCTCAAGGCTGCAAACATGACAGCTGCCAATGCAGGCAAGGCTTGCTGCAGCTTTCTATCTGGATCCAACAAGATGGGAATAAGGCCAATCGCAAAGAGCATCGTGATTCCGGCCGGCTCAATGATGTAGCGAGGGATATCAGGCAGAAGCTTTGAAATTCTGTCGTAACGTTTTCCTGTGATTCCAATGGACCAGAACTTGTCGATGAATCGCTGCTCGGCCGCATAGAGCTGAACATCACGGATTGAACGAATAGATTCGACCAGCAACGAGTTGATTCTCAACGCAAACCGGAGCTTCTGCTTGGAGGCAAGCCTTAAGGGTGCAATCAGCAGTGCCGACACCGAGGCGTAGGCAGCAACGAGAGTGACAAAGAGAATAATCGCAACAGGGCCCAGGACAACTGCGACACCAATCGTAAGTACACCAACAGATAATGCGCTGGAAATCACTGACAGCATAGGCAGAATGATGTCATCAGATATTTTGCTGAGGATACGGTTGAGACGTGCAAGAAGGTGGGCAGACTTTTGAGCCTGGAAGTACTCGTAATCTTGCATCAGAATATTTGCATAGATCCGATTGCCGTAATCCGACCAAATCTGCGCGCTGAGGAAACTCTGCAGTGCAGCAGTGAGAAACTTTAAGCCTGTTGACAACCAAATCAATCCAATTAGGATGCTCACCATCCAAAGTGATTGAGAGGCTCTACCGCCGCCAAAGAACCAGATCTGTGGAATTCTGTCGGGCAGCTTGACCCCGCTCAAGGCACCCACAAGGCGAGCCAGAAGCCCAACGAAAACCAGATCCAGCAGGCCAACCAATAAAGAGATCACCAGCAAAGCGATCAGACCCTGCAGACGCTTTTTTGGCAAAAATGACAATAATCGGCCCAGTTGGGCCAGCGTCTGGCTTTGCAGCCCGGCAGGGAGGCTCAACTTCACTGAAATCGAAGACTCTGCTCAATGGCCCGATAACCTTATCGGTCACATCCGACAGGGTGCCTGCGTCCAAGCCAGTCACAGAACCGATCGTCCACGCCAGCGGCTTGTGAGGCTGCGCAGCTTGGAGAGGATCCTCATGGCTTCCAGGCTCGCGGGCGAAGGATTCCGCAGCGGCGGAGTGAGGGATGACAGCCGGTCCCAATGCTGGTCGATGGACTTGAGGGCCTCTGCCCAGCGGTACCTCAGTTCCTGCTCCGAGAACATGGACAACAGCCTGTTGCATTGGGCGGGGTCTGCCTGCCAACGGCCCGGATCAGCAGCCGCAGCAATGATTCGCTCTAGGTCGGCCTGGAGTGTGCCAAAGCCGATCTGGTGGCCAACCGCCCCCGGGTCAAGGAAGTCAGCCAGGGCATGGTTGACACTGCTGAACACCACACAGCCACTGGCAAGTGCCTCCAGTGGTGGAAGTCCGAAGCCCTCGCTGAGCCCTTCGCTGCGCCAGTAATCGGCCGAGTCGTAGAGATACACCTTGGCGGAGCGGAACAAGCCCACCAGGTCGTCGACCCAGCCGCTCTGCACCTCAACCCGGAGGCCTTGGGCCCGCAAGGCCGGCACCAGTTGCTGCAGCACGTAGGCGCTGCTCTTGCGAGCCTGCACCAGCACATCAATAGGGCGCCGGGCCACCAGGGCCGGATCGGCGACTCTGTCGTCGTCCCCCCAGCTTGCATCAATGGCATTTGGCACCAGAAACAGCGGGTTGCGTGGCGCCCGATTTCCCCAGTACCCGAGCGTGTTGCGGCTCACCGCCAACACCGGCACGCCAGCGGGCAAATCAAAGCCATACCCAGTGCTATGGGCGTGATACGCCACCGCCCGACCCCGTAGCAGACGCAGCTGCCTGGGCACGTCAAACCCCCAGCTCACGATCCAAAGCGCCGAACCGGGTGCTCGCTCCTGGCGAAGCAGATCGGCCAGATAAGGCCTCCCGGGTTCCTTTCGCCGATAGGTGACCACCTCCGTGGGCACGATTGAAGCGGTGAGGCGGGCCGTTTGCAGTTCAACCTGAAGACCGCCACAGCGGAAGCGACCGCTGGTGCCGGGCACAAGGAAGCGAAGGGGGCGCAAAGGCGATCTGGCAGCCGCCGCTGACTCTGGCGCAGGGGAGGGCCGGTGCCGGCTCAGGCGGCGACGGCCTCGGTGCTGCCGGTGCGCTGGCGCCGGGTGAGGAAGCCGAACAGCACCTTGCCGATGGCGGCCACCAGGTTGCCTTCCAACTCCTGGAACATCACCATGTTGAGGTGGAAGGCGTGGTTGGCCTCCTCCACGATGCGATCGGCCGTGGCTTGATCGATCGGCAACTGATCGAGGCTTTGGCGATAGCTGGCCTTGAAGGCCTTCTCATCGGGGATGGCATCGAATTCGTAGAACCGCAGGCCATCGTGTTCGCCCAGGTTCATCGCTTTCTGAGCGATGTTCTTGAGGATCTGGCCGCCGGAAAGGTCGCCGATGTAGCGGGTGTAGTGGTGACCCACCAGCAGCTCGGGGGATTCTTTGGCCACCTGATGAAGGCGTTCCACGTACTTCTGGGCGCCCGGAGTGGGCTGCACCTGCTGACGCCAGCCGGCGCCGAAGTAGAAGGCAAGATCAGCCTCAAGAGCGCTGCGGCGGTTGAGGGCGTCGTGGGCGATAGGCCCCACCACCGGGTGAGACTTGAGGGCGCCGATCTCTTCCTCCATCGCGCTGTACACGAAGTAGAGGTCGGCGACCAGCTTGCGGTAGCTGATCTTGTCGACCACCCCTTTGAGGAAGCAGGTGACGAAGCCGGTGTTCTCGGCCATCGTGTGCGCCTTTTTGGTGCCTTCGCGCAACTGTGAAGCAAGGGCGACAGCCATAGAAGCCGGTGTGCCGTAGGTCGTGGCCAACAAGTTAGGGCCGTGCTGCCGGCACGGGCGGCTCAGGTTGCGAAGGGTTAAGCGGCCTCGTCGCTGGCGGCGGCGGCTGGCCCCTCGCCCAGCAGGGCGAACAGGTCGCGGCAGACGAGCCGCAGCTTCTCCGCCACCTCGGGCTGGGGCAGGTTCACCCCACTCGCTTCCCAGTCGCCCACGGTGGCGAGCCGCCACTGCTCGCCCTGGAAGGTCATGCCGCTGAGCAGCACCCCCAGCAGCCGCGGGGTGCCGCCGCCACCGGCGACCGGAGCCTCGGCGAGGCGCAGCTGCATCAGCAGGCTGCGGCACTGCAGGCGGGGGCTCCAGCCGGGGAAGTGGAAGGCCAGGTCCACCGAGGCCTGCTCCTCGAAGCGGCGGGTGTCGGGGTCGTCGCGCCAGGGGGTGAGATTGGCGCGGGCATCAGGGAAATGGCGCCGGAACAGGGCGGCGGCGGAGGCGATGGCGTGGGCCATCTCCGGACTTCGGGCCAGGTCTGCCGCATTCATGGCGTTTCCCCTGAGCAGAACAGCGGATGGAACGGAACCTAGGCTCCGCGGGCCGACCCATGCTGGAGTTTCCCGAGGGAGGCTGCGGCAGCGGGCCGGCACCACGACCACGGACCGCCGTCGGTCGCGCCGTTTCCCCCCTCCTGCCGCCGATGGTGACCCTGTCCGCTCCGTCCTACGAAAAGCTCACCCCGCCCGAAAACGGCACGGCGATCCGCTTCGAGAACGGCCTTCCGGTGGTGCCCTCCGACCCGATCATCCCCTTCATCCGCGGCGACGGCACCGGCGTGGACATCTGGCCCGCCACCCAGCGGGTGCTGGATGCGGCCGTGGCCAAGGCCTACGGGGGGGAGCGGCGCATCGAGTGGTTCAAGGTGTACGCCGGCGATGAGGCCTGCGAGCTCTACGGCACCTATCAATACCTGCCGCAGGACACGCTCACCGCGATCGAGCAGTTCGGCGTGGCGATCAAGGGCCCGCTCACCACACCGATCGGCGGTGGCATCCGTTCGCTGAACGTGGCCCTGCGCCAGATCTTCGACCTCTACTGCTGCGTACGCCCCTGCCGCTACTACGAAGGCACCCCCAGCCCCCACAAGCGGCCCCAGGACCTCGATGTGGTGGTGTACAGGGAGAACACCGAAGACATCTACATGGGGATCGAGTGGGAAGCCACCGATCCGGTGTGCGTGGAGCTGATCGCCCACCTCAACGACACGGTGATTCCGGCCAACGGCAAGCTCGGCAAGCGCCGCATCCCGGAAGGGGCCGGCATCGGCATCAAGCCGGTGAGCAAGGCGGGCACCCAGCGCCACGTGCGCAAGGCGATCCAGCACGCCCTGGGGCTGGAGGGCGCCAAGCGCCACGTCACCCTGGTGCACAAGGGCAACATCATGAAGTTCACGGAAGGGGCCTTCCGGGACTGGGGCTACGAGCTGGCCACCAGCGAATTCCGCGACCAGTGCGTGACCGAGCGGGAAAGCTGGATCCTGGGCAACCTGGAGCACAACCACGGCCTCAGCGTCGAAGACAACGCCCGCCTGATCGAACCCGGCTACGACAGTCTCACCCCCGAGAAGAAAGCGGCGGTGGACGCGGAAGTGAAAGGGGTGCTCGACAGCATCGGCGAGAGCCACGGCTATGGCAAGTGGAAGAGCATGGTGCTCGTCGACGACCGTATCGCCGACAGCATCTTCCAGCAGATCCAGACCCGGCCCCAGGAGTATTCGGTGCTCTGCACCCTCAACCTCAACGGCGATTACATCTCCGATGCAGCGGCGGCTGTGGTGGGCGGCCTGGGCATGGCACCGGGGGCGAACATCGGCGACAACGCCGCCATCTTCGAAGCCACCCACGGCACCGCGCCCAAGCATGCGGGGCTGGATCGGATCAACCCGGGCTCGGTGATCCTCAGCGGCGTGATGATGCTCGAGTACATGGGCTGGCAGGAAGCGGCCGATCTGATCACTGCGGGGATCAGCGCCGCGATCGCCAATGGGGAGGTCACCTACGACCTGGCCCGGCTGATGGAACCGCGGGTGGATCCGGTGAGCTGCTCCGGCTTCGCCGAGGCCGTGGTGCGCCACTTCGGCGGCTGAAGCCCGGAGATTCCGGGCAGGGGTGCGGCCGAGGACAATCGGGGGGATGCGTACCCCCCCCCATCAGATCGCTCGCAGAGCCGAGATCGACGGCCTCAGAGCCGTCGCCATCGTTGCCGTCATCGTCAACCACCTGAACAAGTCCCTGCTGCCGAGCGGCTATGTCGGGGTTGACGTTTTCTTTGTGATCTCTGGCTACGTGATCACCCGATCGCTGGAGCACAGGCCAACGGCCGACAGCCGCGGAGCCTTCCTGGCCGGCTTCTACCGCCGACGCATCCAGCGACTGGTCCCGGCTCTGAGCGCTTGTGTCGTCGTCACCGCCTTGCTGACCTGCCTGGTGGTTCCTGATCCGGCGGCCTCCCTGTGGACAGGGCTTCTTGCGCTGGCGGGGGCCTCGAACGTGTTCCTGCACCAGCAGGCCACCGATTACTTCGGCACCAGCGCCCAGCTCAACAGCTTCACCCAGACCTGGTTCCTGGGTGTGGATTATCAGTTTTATCTGGTGTTTCCGCTGGCTGCCTGGCAGCTCGGACTGGGCAGAGCCGGGGGAGCGGGGCGAAGGCGGTTTCGCCTGGGGATGGCCCTGGTGGCCGTGCTGTCACTGATCCTGTTTCTGCAGATGCGGCAGGTCGATTCATCCGCCGCCTACTTCCTCACGGGGCCGAGGGTCTGGGAGTTGGCGGTGGGTTGTCTGCTGACTGCGAACGGGGAGGATCCGCAGGGGGAACCCGGACAGGCCCCCCTTCGCGACGGGCTGGCTTGGGGGGCCTTCCTGGCTCTGGTCGGCGTGACCCTGGCGCCCCAGGGTTCCAGTTCGATCCCGATGCTGGTCAGCGTGGCGGCAACCTGCGCGCTGATCCGAACCCTGCGGGGACGTTCCTTGCTCGGCCGGCTCCTCACGTGCCCCCCGGTGCTCCGCATCGGCCAGATTTCGTACTCGCTCTACCTGTGGCACTGGAGCGTCATCGTGCTCAGCCGCTGGACGATCGGCATCCACGCCTGGAGTGTGCCGTTTCAGTTGCTGCTGATCCTGGGGCTGGCAGAACTGTCCTACCGGACGCTTGAAACCCCCTTCGGTTCGAAGCCATGGGCCCCCACCAACCAACAGACCATCCTGATCGGAGTCGGAATCAACGCCGCCGCCGCAACCATGCTGCTGTTGCTGATCGGCGGAGGGCTCGGACCCCATCTTTATCTCGGCCAGCGGCCGGCCACGTTGTCCGAGGAACGGCGGAACCAGCGCATTGCCGGCACGACCATCACCTCAACGGCCTGTCTGATCGATCGAAACGATGTGCTCGATCGCCCTCAGATCGATGCCAAGGCCAGGACCTGCTCGGTCGAGTCCGCGCCCCAGGGCGCAGCCCAAGGTCGGACCATCTTCGTGGTCGGTGACAGCCATGCCACTGCCTTGATTCCCCTGGCCGCCGAGCTCCACCGGGAGGGCGCCGGAATCACACTGCTCACCAAAGCCGGCTGCCCGTTCCCGGCCACCGCATTCGGCCATCTGGATCCTGGCTGTGAGCGCTTCCAGGATCAGGTTGCTTCCCGGATCCTCGCCACCAGCCGACCCGGAGATGGCGTTCTGATCGCGGGCTATCAGCTCAGTCACCTGGGCAGCGGCCTGCGGGCCACCCGTGACCATTTCCTGGATCGAACCGGACAGCCGGTGCGGGGCACCGAAGCGAAGACGGCGCTTTACATGAAGGCGCTGGATGCCTTTTCAGACAGGGCTGGTGCCAATGGGCTGCAGGTCGCCCTGATCGGGGCCGGTCCGAGGCTGATCGGACGGGAGCTCTGTCTGCCGGAGTGGTTCCGCCCCGCTCGATGGAGCGAGCCCTGCCTGAACACCCTGCGAGAGGATGCCACCTCCACCAGGACGATCAACGTTCAACTGAGCCGCAATCTCCCTGACCGCGTGGGCTTCATCGATCCGATGCCGTGGATCTGCCCGAAGGGCTGCTCCCTCGACGATCTGAAGTGGCAGCTGGCCGACGACGACCATCTCACCGCCGCGGCGGTTCGGCGACTGAAGCAGCCGGTCCTGGAAGCCCTGAGCCGGGCAGACTGAGTGCCATGCCTTCTCCAGTCACCGATCCCTGCATCCACTGCGGTTTCTGCCTGCCCACCTGCGCCAGCTACCGGGTGCTGGGCACGGAGATGGATTCACCGCGGGGGCGTATCCACATGCTCAAGGCGATCAATGCCGGTGAGCTGGCGCTGGATGCCACCGTGGCGAGCCACTTCGATTCCTGCCTGGGCTGCCTCGCCTGCGTGAGCGCCTGCCCGGCCGGTGTCCGCTACGACCAACTGATCGAGGCCACCCGCCCGAAACTCAACGCCCCGGAGCTGCGCAGCGGCGGCCAGTGGGCCTTCCGCAGGCTGCTGTTCCAGTTGCTGCCCTATCCCCAGCGGCTGCGGGCCGTACTGCAGCCGCTGCGGCTCTATGCCGGCACACCGCTGCAACGGCTGGCCCGGCGCAGCGGCCTCACCCGCCTGTTCGGGCCCGGGCTGGCGGCAATGGAGCGGCTGCTGCCGCCGCTGGCCGAGGAGTCGTTCACCGATCCGCTGCCGGTGGTAACCCCGGCCCAGGGCGAGCGGCGCTACCGCGTGGGCCTCGTGCTGGGCTGCGTGCAGCGGTTGTTCGAGCCGGCCGTGAACCGGGCGGCGGTGCAGGTGCTGAGCGCCAACGGCATCGAGGTGGTGATCCCGCCGGCCCAGGGCTGCTGCGGCGCCGTCACCCATCACCAGGGGGAAGAGGCCCAGACCCATGCCCTGGCCGCAGCCTTGATCGACGCCTTCGACGCCGTGATCGGCCCGGGCAAGCCGGCGGGCGCCGAACCGCTCGATGCGGTGCTGGTGGCGGCCTCCGGCTGTGGCCACACGCTCAAGGCCTACGGCCGCCTGCTGGCCGGTGATCCGGCCTGGGCCGCGCGCGGCAGCGCCTTCGGCGGCCGTGTGGCGGACATCCAGGAATTCCTGCAGCGGGTGGGGTTGAGCGAAGCGGTGCGCCAGCGGTTGCAGCCGCTGCGCCACAGCGACGGCAGCCGCGCCAGCGCCGAGCGTCCGCTGCGGCTCGCTTATCACGATGCCTGCCACATGCTGCACGGCCAGGGGCTGCGCGAACAGCCCCGGGCGCTGCTGCGCCAGATCCCTCACCTGCGGCTGCTGGAGGCCACAGAAGCGGGGGTGTGCTGCGGCAGCGCCGGTATCTACAACCTGGTGCAACCCGTGGAAGCCGCCGAGCTGGGCCGCCTCAAAGCCACCGACCTGAGCAGCACCGGCGCCGACCTGGCGGTGAGCGCCAACATCGGCTGCACGCTGCAGATCCGGCAGCATATGGAGAGCGCGCCGCGGCCGCTGGCGGTGCTGCATCCGGTGCAGCTGCTGGCCATGAGCCTGGATGGCGGATCCGACCGGCCGGCTTGAGCGGCCAGAAGCAGGGAACGGCGCAGCGGAGCGCCAGGCACCAACACGACGCGGAGCGTGATGCACCACCGCTTCGATGCTCACTTCCACATCATCGATCCAGCCTTTCCGCTGCTGCCGAACCACGGCTTTCTGCCCGAGCCCTTCACCGTCGCCGACTACTGCCGCAGCACCGAGGTCCTGGGAATCACGGCAGGGGCGGTGGTATCAGGCTCCTTCCAGGGTTTCGGTCAACGCCATCTGCTCAGTGCCCTGCAGCAACTGGGCCCTGGCTTCGTGGGTGTGATCCAGCTGTCGGCCCAGGCCACCGATGCCGAGATCCTCGCGCTCCACGCCAGGGGCGTGCGGGCCGTGCGCTTCAACCTGCGGCGTGGGGGCTCAGAACGCGTGCAGCACCTGGAGGCGCTGGCGCTGCGCCTGCATGCGCTGGTGGGCTGGCCTGTGGAGCTGTATGTGGAGTCGCGTGAGCTGGCGGCCCTGCAGCCGTTGCTGCGGCGGCTGCCGGCGGTGAGCATCGATCACCTCGGCCTCTCGCGCGACGGCTTTGCCACGCTGCTGCAGCTCGCCGAGCAGGGCGTGCGCGTGAAAGCCAGCGGCTTCTCCCGGGTGGAGCTGCCGGTGGCCGAGGCCCTGCGCGCCCTGCACGCCGCCAATCCCCAGGCCCTGATGTTCGGCACCGACCTGCCGTCCACGCGGGCGCCGCGGCCGTTCCACCCCAGCGACCTCACTCTGCTGATCGACACCCTGGGCGAGCCGGCAGCACAGAAGGTCCTGTGGAGCAATGCGGCCTCCTTCTACCGGCTGCCCGCGCCATCGGTCTGAACTCAGCCTCACCTCAGCGCCAAACACCACACCCGGGTTCCAAACAGCAACCTTCAGGGTTCCTGGTTCCTGGTTCCTGGTTCCTGGTTCCTGGTTCCTGGAACAACATGGCCAGGGAGCCCGCTCCCCAAGCCAGTGCCCCCTGCTGCCCGTCTGCTGGCTGTCGCCAACGCCCTGCTGAACCTGGCGTCAGCAGAGGTGGCCGCCGATGCGCGGCAGGCGGCAGCTGGTGATGCAGGCGATCACTGCTCCATCTGCTCCCAGGCCTGCAGCAGCGTGTCCGCCTGGCCCAGATTGCCGGGAAAGGTGAGCACCGGCAGCAGCGGCGCGGTTTCGTGCTCCGCGCCCGTGCGCAGCATCGACAGCCCAGGCAGCAGCTGACCCTCCAGCCGCACCTGGCTGAGGCCCAGCCCTTCGGCCAGCAGGGTCTGGCTGGTGATGCCCCCCTTGCTGATCAGGTACCCCAGCTGCGGCGCCAGCGCGCCCCCCAGCCGGGCCATCGCCACCGCCAGGGCCAGGCCCAGCCGCCGCCGCTCCTCGGCATGGCGGCAGACCAGCTCCCCCCGGCTGGTGAACAGCACCGGGGTGCGGCCGCTGGCCAGCACGGCGCGCAGCTGTGCCAGCCAGGCCGCTTCCAGTGAGGGCAGCAAATGGTCGGGCAGGGGGCCTTCCAGCACCCGCGCCACACGGGCCACCGGGATCTCCACGCCTACGCAACCCGGCGCCGCCAGCAACCGCTCCAACTGGGCATCGGCCAGCGGCACGTGCGATCCCACCAGCACCAGCCCCGGCAGGGGGCCCGAGGCCGCGCGCCGGCGCAGGTCGGCCAGGGCCGCCGGGTTCAGGGGCTGCGGCGGCAAGTCCACCAGGGCGTTCAGCAGGCTGGCGGCCGACTGGAACAGCAGCCGCAGCAGCCGTTGGCCCGCCGGGGGCTGCACCACGGCGCGCACCGCCTCTCCCAGCACCTGCAGCTGCTGCGGACGCTCCGCATCCACCACCACCCAGGGGTTACCCGACAGCCCGCGCAACCGCTGGATCAACACCTCACGGCCGGCCGGCTCCAGTTCGTCCAGGCCGATCTGCTGCACCGCCGCGGCCAGCAGCCGCCCGCCGCTCTTCTCGGCCAGCCAGTCACGCAGCACGCTGGTGCCGTAGCCGAAGCGGCGATCACGGGCAAAGGGCGTGCGATGCACCGGCTCGCCGTGCAGCAGATGGCAGCCCCCCACCGTGGTGCGCCCCCCTTCCAGGAAGGCGGGCACCAGCAGGGTGGCGTCGAAGGGGCCCAGCTCCGCGGCGATCAGCTCCGCCTCCAGCGGCGTGTGCCCCCGCAGGGTGGAGTCGCCACGGCTCACCACCAGCCAGCGATCGATGCCGGCCGCCGCCAGCGCCGGCCGCAGCGCCCGGCAGATCTGGCGCACCCGATCGGCCGCCGGCTCCGGCTCCAGGGCACGGGTGTCGGTGAGCAGGAACAGCAGCGGTGACGGGTCGCGCAGGGCGCTCAGCAGGGTGTCCGGATCCCAGCGGAGCAGCAGCAGGCAGCCATGCACCGTCTGCGAGCCGGTGGGATCGTCGTCGAAAACGACCAACTTGAACGGGGGCGCGGGTGGGGGGGGCGGGGCGGCCATGGCACCATCGTGCCGTGATCACTCCCGCGTCCCACGAGCTGCCCGACCTCGTGCGGCAGCTGCATGCCGCCGGCACGCCGTGGCTGCCTGCCGGCACGGGCAGCCGCCTGGGCTGGGGCCCGCCGGTGCGGCACACCGACACGGTGCTGAGCGTGGCGCGCCTGAACCGCCTGCTCGACCACGCCAGCGGCGATTTCACCGTGACCGTGGAGGCGGGGCTGCCGCTGCGTGAGCTGCAGGAGGCCCTGCGCGCGCGCAACCAGTGGCTCGCCGTCGACTGGCCCTGGGGCACAGGCGCCAACGGCGAAGGGGCCGGCAGCGTGGGCGGGCTGGTGGCACGGGGGCTCGGCGGCGGCCTGCGCCAGCGCTACCTGGGTGTGCGCGATCAGGTGATCGGCATCGGCCTGCTGCGCGCCGATGGTGTGGCCGCCCACGCCGGCGGCCGGGTGGTGAAGAACGTGGCCGGCTACGACCTGATGCGCCTGTTCACGGGCAGCTGGGGCGCGCTCGGCCTGATCACCGAACTCACCCTGCGCACCTTCCCGCTGCCGCCGCAACGGCGTGGGCTGCTGGTGCAGGGGCCGCTGGAGGGGCTGGAGCGCCTGCGCCAGTGGCTGCTGCGCTCCAGCCTCACCCCCGAACTGATCGACTGGTGGAGCAGTGCCCTGGCGGAGCAGGCCGGAGCCGAAGCCCAGCCCTCCCTGCTGCTGGCCCTGGCCAGTGTGAGCAGCGAGGCCCTGGACGACCAGCTCGTCACCCTGCGCGCCCAGGCCGACAGCCACGCACTCAAGGGGCTGCCGCTCGATCCCGAACGGCTGGAGGCCCTGCGCGTGCTGGGGCTCGGCGGCCAGCAGCCGCAACCGGTATCCGGCGCAGACGAGTCGCTCTGGCTGCTGCGGCCGGGTGTGCTGCCCAGCCACACCGCGGCGCTGCTGGCGGATCGCTCCGTCGCCGGCCTGCCGCTGGCCCTGGGGGCCGGCAGCGGCCTCGGCTACGCGTGGTCGGCGGCGGCGGCCCTGCCGGCCTACCGGGTGGAAGCACTGCGGCGGCGCTGCCAGGAGCTGGGCGGCCAGCTCACGGTGCTGCAGCAACCCAGCGACAGCACCGTGCCCGCCTGGGAGGACGCCCCTGCCGTGGCGATGATCCAGGCGGTCAAGCGCCAGTTCGACCCCAGGCAGCAACTGGCCCGCGGGCGCCTGCCGGGCGTCAGAGCGGCCTGAGCGCGTAGCGGCTCAGCAGCGTGCAGCTCGCGCCGACTGCCACCTCCAGCCGCCGGTCGCCGCTCACCAGTGCGCCGCGTGGGCCGGTCCAGGGCTCCAGGCACACCATCGGCCGGGGCGGATCGGTCCACACCACGGCCAGGTCAAAGGGGGCGAAGGGTTGCAGCTCCAGCGCCAGCCCGGCAGCCGGATCCACCAGCCGCACCGGCCCCTCGGGCCGCGCCAGCAGGTCCACCCCAGCGGCCAGCGGCGCGAGTGTGGCGGCGGTGTCCGCCTCCGCCATCACCTGATGGTTGAAGCAGCGCTCCGGCAGCCCTTCCAGGTGCACCGCGGCGTTGCCGCCGTCTGGCGCCGGCAGCGCCGACACATTGAAATAGGGGTGCAGGCCGAAGCTGAAGGGCAGCGGCCGGCTGCCGCTGTTCTCCAGCACCGCCGTGATCGCCAGGGCAGCAGGCTCAAGGCGCAGCTGCAGCCGCAGGCAGAAAGGGAACGGAAAGGCCGCCAGGGTGGCAGGGCTGTCGCGCAGCTCGAGTTCCACCCCCGCCTCCTGGGGCAGGGCGCGCAGCTGCCAGGGCAGATCCCGGGCGAAGCCGTGCTGACGCAGGGTGAAGCTGCCCTCCGGCAACGGCAACTGATCGCCCGGCAGGTTGCCGCAGATCGGAAACAGCACCGGCATTCCCCCCCGCACCGAGAGGGCGGGATCGGCAAAACGCTCCGCATCGAGATACAGCAGCTCGCGGCCATTGCAACGCCAGCCGGTGAGCAGGCCGCCCCGCTCAGGCACCAGGCGCAGCAGGTCGGGGCTGCCCGGAGCGTCGGAGTTGCCCGGAGCTCTGTACTCCCAGTGGGGATAGGGAAGGGTTCGTTGCAGGAGGGGCATGGCTCAGGCGCTCGGCAGGCCGGCCACCCACTCCAGCAGGGCGGCGTTCACCTGATCGGGCACCTCATCGTGGGGGCAGTGGCCGGCGTCGAGCACCACCTCGGCGGTGCCGGCGGGGGCGTGGCGCTGGAAGGCGGCGCGGCGGCCCACGGCATTGATCCAGGGGTCGCGGATGCCCCAGAGCAGGAGGAGCGGGGCGGTGAGGGCGGCGAACAGCTCATCGAGCGGCTGACCGCTCGGGATGTCGAACACGGTGCGGAACACCCCGAAAGCGCCCGGGTCGCGCGAGGGGCGCAGGATCGATTCCACCAGCGCCTCATCGACGTTGGTGCGATCGATGTACACCTGATGGAGGGTGCGGCGGATCGTGGAGCGGCGGCGCAGGTTTTCGAACAGCAGCCGCTGCAGCACCGGGCTGCGCAGCAGCGCTCCCCCGATCGTGCGCCGCGCGATCGCCCCCCAGCCCTGGGGAGGCGCCTGCTCGTCGCTGAAGGGGCCGGCCGCATTGATCAGCACCACACCGGCGGCGTCGGGGCCCAGCGCCACACCGGCGGCCAGCACGGCAAAGCCGCCGAGGGAGTTGCCCACCAGCACGGTGGGGCGGCCGATGCGTTCGTGCACGTAGGCGGCCAGCTGGTCGCGCCAGAGCGCCCCGCCATAACGCAGCTCGCCGGGCTTGGCACTGCGGCCGAAGCCCAGCAGGTCGATGGCATGCACCTCGTGCCGTGCCGCCAGGGCCGGAATGTTGTAGCGCCAGTGGTCGGTGGAAGCACCGAAGCCGTGCACCAGCAGGAAGGCCGGCCCCACCGGCTCTGCGGGGGCGGCCCGCACCGCGTGCACGGCATGGCCCAGGTAGGTCCAGGGCTGCGCGCAGGGCTCTGGGCAGGGAATGGCGGGGGAAGGGGTAGCCGGCACCACGGCGGTGCCGGGCTCTGCGCTGGGTGCTGCGCTTGAAGGGATCACCGGAAGCCTGCCTCGGTGGCCGATGCTAGGGAGCAGTTTGAGCGGCCCGCTCCGTGCGCGACTGGTCCAGCCTGCTGTCGGGGGGGGCGCTGTGGGCGCTGGCGCTCTACCTGCCGCTGACGGTGCCGCTGGCGCGCTTCGAGGAAGCACTGGCCGACGGGCCGCTGAACGAAGGCCTGCGCCAGCTGGCCCTGGTGGTGAGCAGCCTGCTGCTGGCCCTGGTTGTGGGGGGAATCACCCAGCTGGGCCTGAGCTGGGCGCTCAGCCCGAGCTGGGCGGCCAGCCTCGGGCTGATGGCGGTGCTGGCCGGAGCCTTCTGGGGGCTGGCCAGCCGCCGCGATTCCGAGTGAGTCAGGCCGGCTGTTCGGCCGGTGCTTCCTTGCCTCCGAGCACTAGGCGCAGCAGCAGCGGCGCCAGGAAGGTGGTGCCGATCACCATGATCAGGATGGCGGCCTCCAGCGCAGGGTTGAGCAGCTTGGCCTGGGTGCCGAGGCCGAGGAAGATCAGGCCCACTTCGCCGCGGGGCATCATCCCCAGACCCACCACCAGCCGGTTGGTTTTCTCCTTGCTGAGGTAGCTCCAGCCGGACACCAGCTTGCCGAGGATCGCCACGGTGAGCAGGAAGGCGGCCACCACCAGGCCTTCGCGGTTGCTGGGGTCCATCGGGTTGAGCACCGACAGGTCCATGCTCGTGCCGATCAGCACGAAGAAGATGGTGGCGAACAGGGCCACCAGCGGCTTCACCGTGTCCTGGATCAGATGGGTGTGCTTGGAGCTGCTCAGGATCAGGCCGGCGGCGAAGGCACCGAGGGCCGCTTCGAGGCCGATGGCCTGGGCTGCGAAGCAGCAGAGGCAGAGCACCACGAAGGAGGCCACCACCACTTCACCGGGGGCCTTGAGCTGGTCCAGCACCCAGTCGAACAGCGGGGCAGCCGTGCGGCTGAGGAACAGGGATGCCGCCACGAACACCGCCGCGGCCACCAGCAGCTTGATGATCGGGCCGATCTCGAGAGCGCCGCCACCGGCCAGGGCCACCACCACCGCCAGGATCACGATGCCGAGGATGTCGTCGAGCACGGCGGCGCCGATCACGATCTGACCTTCCTTGGTGCGCAGATATTTGAGTTCGCCGAACACACTCGCGGTGATGCCGATGCTGGTGGCGGTCATCGCCGCACCCGCAAACACCGCCGGGATCAATGGGAGATGGAAGAAATAGAGGAGTCCGAGCGTGCCGAGCGCGAAGGGCACCACCACGCCGGTCACGGCCACGGTGCTGGCCTGCAGGCCCACCGCCACCAGCTCATCGAGTTCACTCTCGAGGCCGGTGAGGAACAACAGCGCGAACAGGCCGAGCGTGGCGAGCGATTCCAGGTTCGGGAACGTGGAGTTGTAGATCGACTGCACCACGTCGGGAGTGACATCCGACAGTGAGCTGACCAGATTCAGCAGCGTGCCGTTCAGCTGCGCTCCGGTTTCGGGGGGAAGGATGAAATGGAGGCCGGAGAAGCCGATCAGCACACCGGCCAGCAGCTCGCCGAGGATCGTGGGGAGCTGCAAGCGCACCATCACTTCGGCGAGCGCACGGGCCGCCACGAAGATCAGCAGGATCCGCCCCACCGAGATCAAGGTGGAAGCCACCTCCATCTCATGGGAGCCCATCTGGAGCAACAACTGAGGAACAGACGAGATCATTGGTGTGGAGGTCGTTCCCCAGCGGGGAGCAGCAAAGTGCGTTGGACCTTAATGGGAATCCTGCTGAGCTGACTGAAAACCGAGCCGACGGATTGCAGCGTTCGGCCCCGCAAGGGGGCGGTGGGAGTGCGCCTGGGCGAAGCCGCGAAGGGCGAGCGCAGCGGCGGCCCCGGCGGCTGCGCGGGGGTGAGGGAACGCCCATCCAGGGGCGAGCGGGCTTGCGGCCACGGCGGTGCTTGAACAGCCTGTCCATGAGCAGGGACGGCCCGCGTGCTGCAGCCGACCGTCCTGGCTCCGCACCGTGCCTACGGTTCCGGGTGCTCCCCGAGCCCGCTCTACGCCCTTCGCCACCCGCTCCCATGACGATCACCTCGGCCAGCAGCGCTGGCCAGACCCAGGAGACAGGGACCCAGGCCCCGCTTGACGCCGTCGAACTGCAGCGGCTGGATGCCTGGTGGCGCGCCGCCAACTACCTGGCGGTGGGAATGATCTACCTGCAGGCCAACCCGCTGCTGCGCGAGCCGCTCAAGCACGAGCACATCAAGAACCGGCTGCTGGGGCACTGGGGCTCCAGCCCGGGCCAGGCGTTCATCTGGGCCCACGCCAACCGCCTGATCCGCGCCCACGATCTGGAGATGATCTACCTGTCGGGGCCAGGCCATGGCGCCCCCGGCGTGCTGGGCCCCACCTACCTCGACGGCAGCTACAGCGAGATCTATCCCGACAAGTCCCAGGACGCCCAAGGGCTGCGCAGCTTCTTCAAGCAGTTCTCCTTTCCCGGCCACATCGGCAGCCACTGCACCCCGGAAACCCCCGGCTCGATCCATGAGGGTGGCGAACTCGGCTACGTGCTCTCGCACGCCTGCGGCGCCGTCTTCGACAACCCCGAGCTGATCGCCCTGGCCTGCGTGGGGGATGGCGAGGCCGAAACCGGCCCGCTGGCCACCTCCTGGCACATCAACAAGTTCCTCAACCCGATCAGCGATGGCGCCGTGCTGCCGGTGCTGCACCTCAACGGCTACAAGATCGCCAACCCCACGCTGCTGGCCCGCATCAGCCGCGACGAGCTGGAAAGCCTGATGCGCGGCTACGGCTGGACGCCCTTGTTCGTGGAAGGGCATGAGCCGGCGGCCATGCACCAGGCGATGGCCGCCGCCATGGATGAGGCGGTGGACCAGATCCTCAGCGCCCGCGCCCAGGCGCGCCAGAGCGGCGAAGCGTTCCGGCCCGCCTGGCCGATGATCGTGCTGCGCTCTCCCAAGGGCTGGACCGGCCCCACCGAGCTGAACGGCAAGAAGCTGGAGGGCTTCTGGCGGTCGCACCAGGTGCCCCTGCCGGCCCCCAACAAGGACCCCGAGCAGCTGCAGATGCTGGAGAGCTGGCTGCGCAGCTATCGGCCTGAGGAGCTGTTCGATGAAAGCGGCACCTTGATGGCCGAACTCAGGGCCCTCTCTCCCACGGGCCAGCGGCGCATGGGCTCCAGCCCCCATGCCAATGGCGGTCTGCTGCGCCGCAAGCTGCGCCTGCCGCCGATGGAGGCCTACGAGGTGTCGGTGGATCACCCCGGTCAGCGGGAGCATGAGAACACGGCGCCGCTGGGCGAGCTGCTGCGCGACACCATCGCCCGCAACCCGGACAGCATGCGCGTGTTCGGCCCCGACGAGACCGCCTCCAACCGACTGCAGGCGATCTACGAGGTGAGCAAGAAGGTGTGGATGGAGGACATCCTTCCGGAAGACAGCGGCGGCAGCGAACTGGCCCGCAACGGCCGGGTGGTGGAGATGCTCTCGGAGCACACCCTGGTGGGAATGATGGAGGGCTACCTGCTCACCGGCCGAAATGGCCTGTTCCACACCTACGAGGCCTTCGCCCATGTGATCGCCTCGATGTTCAACCAGCACGCCAAGTGGCTGGAATCGTGCATTCACCACGCCCCCTGGCGGGCGCCGATCGCCCCCTGGAACTGCCTGATCTCCTCCACCGTGTGGCGCCAGGATCACAACGGCTTCACCCACCAGGATCCCGGCTTCATCGACCTGGCCGGCAACAAGAGCGGTGAGGTGGTGCGGGTGTATCTGCCGGCCGATGCCAACTGCCTGTTGGCGGTGGCGGAGGAGGCGTTCCTGGAGCCCAACGTCTGCAACGTGATCGTCTCCGACAAACAGAAGCACCTGCAGTACTTCACCCTGGAGCAGGCGCGGCGCCATGTGGCCAAGGGGATCGGCATCGTCTCCTGGGCCAGCAACGACGATGACGGCACCGCACCGGATGAACCTGATGTGGTGATGGCCTGCGCCGGTGACATCCCCAGCAAGGAAACGCTGGCGGCGGTGGAGATCCTGCGCCATCAGATTCCCACTCTCAAGATCCGCGTGATCAATGTGGTGAAGCTGTTCGCCCTCACCAAGCCCAGCGAGCACCCGCACGGGCTCTCCGACCGCGACTTCGACAGCCTGTTCACAACGGACAAGCCCGTGCTGTTCAACTTCCACGGCTATCCCTGGCTGATTCACCGGCTCACCTATCACCGCAGCAACCACGGCAACATGCACGTGCGGGGCTACAAGGAGAAGGGCAACATCAACACACCGCTGGAACTGGCGATGAACAACCAGATCGACCGCTTCAATCTGGTGATCGACGTGATCGACCGGGTGCCCTCGCTGGGATCACGGGCCGCCCACGTCAAGGAGAGGATGAAGGAGGAAATCCTGCGGCACCGCGCCTACGCCCACATCCACGGCATGGACACCCCCGAGGTGACCAACTGGCGCTGGAGCCTTCCGGCCCCGTCAGTAGCGCCCGGCGCCTGAACCGGCGCCTTCTCTCCTCTCCCGCGCCCCTTACCCGCCCAATTCGATGACCGAAACCCAGGCCCGCCAGCTGCAGCTGCCCACCCCCGGCTGCTATGCCGATCCCCAGCGCAGCGGTCTCACGGCGGACGATCTGTTCGACAGCGTCACCGGTCACCTCTTCTACACACTCGGCAAGCTGGCACCGGTCGCCACCCGCCACGACGCCTACCTGGCGCTCAGCTACGCGGTGCGGGACCGGCTGATGACGCGTTACCTGGCAGGGGTGGAGGCGATCTCGGCCTCGCCACGGCGGGTGGTGGCCTACCTTTCGGCCGAGTTCCTGATTGGCCCCCAGCTCGGCAACAACCTGGTCATGCTCGGGATCCAGGACGAGGCGGCCGAGGCGATGCGTCGCTTCGGCATCGAGAGCCTGGAGGAGGTGCTGGAGGTGGAGGAGGAGCCGGGGCTGGGGAATGGCGGCCTCGGCCGCCTGGCGGCCTGCTACCTGGAATCCCTGGCCAGCCTGGAGATTCCGGCCACCGGCTACGGCATCCGCTACGAGTTCGGCATCTTCGATCAGCTGGTCCGCGACGGCTGGCAGGTGGAGATCACCGACAAGTGGCTCAAGACCGGCTGGCCCTGGGAGCTGCCGCGGCCGGATCAGGCCTGCACCGTGGGCTTCGGCGGTCACACCGAGACCTACCGCGACGCGCAGAACTGCCTGCGGGTGCGCTGGGTGCCGGCGCAGCAGGCGATCGGCATCCCCCACGACGTGCCGGTGCTGGGCTACCAGGTGAACACCTGCGACCGGCTGCGGCTGTGGAAGGCGGAAGCCTCGGAAAGCTTCGACTTCTACGCCTTCAACATTGGCGATTACTACGGCGCCGTGGAAGAGAAGGTGGGCTCGGAGAACCTCACCAAGGTGCTTTACCCCAACGACGGCACCGATGAGGGGCGCCGGCTACGGCTCAAGCAGCAGCACTTCTTCGTGAGCTGCTCCCTGCAGGACATGGTGCGCAGCCTCGATGCCCGCCAGCTGCAAATCAGCGAGTTTCCCGATCACTGGGCCGTGCAGCTCAATGACACCCACCCGTCGATCGCCGTGGCCGAACTGATGCGGCTGCTGATCGATGAGAAGCACCTGGAGTGGGATCAGGCCTGGGACATCACCACCCGCTCGCTGTCTTACACCAACCACACCCTGCTGCCGGAGGCGCTGGAGAAGTGGGGCCTCAATCTGTTCAGCAGCCTGCTGCCGCGCCATCTGGAGCTGATCTTCGAGATCAACCGGCGCTTCCTTCAGACGGTGCGCATGAAGTACCCCGGCAACGATCAGATCCTGAGGCGGGTGTCGATCATTGCCGAGGACGGCGAAAAGGCCGTGCGCATGGCCAATCTGGCCACCGTGGGCTCCCATCACGTCAACGGGGTGGCGGCGCTGCACAGCGAGCTGGTGCGCACCGAGCTCTTCCCCGATTACGCCGCCATCTGGCCGGAGAAGTTCCTCAACGTCACCAACGGCGTGACGCCCCGCCGCTGGATCGCCCTGTCCAACCCGCTGCTGCGCAGCCTGCTGGATGAAACGATCAGCGCCGACTGGGTGCGCGATCTCGATCTCCTGCGGGAACTGGAACGCTTCCAGCACGACAGCGCCTTCCTCGAGCGCTGGGGCCAGATGAAACTGGCCGTCAAGCGGCGGCTCACCACTTACGTGCACCAGACCACGGGCCTGCTGGTGGATCCCGCCACGATGTTCGATGTGCAGGTGAAGCGGATCCACGAATACAAACGCCAGCACCTCAATGCCCTGCAGGTGATCGTGCAGTACCTGCGCATCAAGCACGGACTGGCCGATGGTCAGGCGCCGCGCACGGTGATCTTCGGCGGCAAGGCGGCCCCTGGCTATTACATGGCCAAGCTGATCATCCGCTTCCTCAATGGCATCGCCGATACGGTCAATGCCGACCCCGACATGGACGGGAGGCTGCGGGTGATCTTCCTGGCCGATTACAACGTGAAGCTGGGCGAGCGGGTGTACCCCGCCTCCGATCTTTCCGAGCAGATCTCCACCGCTGGCCTGGAAGCCTCCGGCACCGGCAACATGAAATTCGCCATGAACGGCGCCCTCACGATCGGCACCCTCGATGGCGCCAACGTGGAGATCCGCGAACAGGTGGGCGAGGAGAACTTCTTCCTGTTCGGCCGCACCACCGACGGCATCGAGGCCCTGCGCCGCGAGGGCTACCGGCCGTGGGAATGGATCAACGGCATGCCGGAGCTGGCCGAAGCGCTGCGGTTGATCGAGCAGGGCCATTTCAGCAACGGCGACACCGAACTGTTCAAGCCGCTGCTGGAGAACCTCACCGGCCGCGATCCCTTCTATGTGCTCGCTGATTTCACCGATTACCTGCGCGCCCAGGATGCGGTCAGCGCCGCCTGGGCCGATCGGGAGCACTGGAACCGCATGTCGCTGCTCAACACCGCACGCACCGGCTTCTTCTCCTCCGACCGCTCGATCCGGGAGTACGCCGAACGCATCTGGAAGGTGAAGCCCTTTCCGATCACGATCAGCTGCGCCATCGAAGGGGCCGAATCCCCCTGAGCCGGAGGCCGCGATGGAGCCCAGCGCAACGCAGGCCGCCGATCTGGTGCTGGTGCTCAACGTGGGCAGCTCCAGCCTCAAGGCCTGCCTGATCGACCCGGCCGGCACGCGGCTGTGGCAGGACCAGCGCCCCTGGGATCCCGCCTCAGCGGACGAGGTCCTGGCGTCGTTCCTGCCACAGGCGCTGGCCCCGTGGCGTCAGCGCCTGCTGCTCACCGCCCACCGGGTGGTGCACGGCGGTGCCGCGCTCACGGAGCCCACCTGGATCACCCCGGCGCAGGAGGCGGCCCTGGAGGCGCTGGTGCCCCTGGCCCCCCTGCACAACGGGCCGGCGCTGGTGGTGATTCGCTGGATGATGCGCTGGCTGCCGCAGCTGCCGCAGTGGGCCTGCTTCGACACCGCCTTTCACGGCACCCTGCCGCGGGCGGCCTACACCTACGCCATCCCCGCCGCCTGGCGCGCCGAGGGGTTGCGGCGTTTCGGCTTTCATGGGCTCAACCACCAGCACGTGAGCGAAGTGGTGGCGGTGCCGCGGCTGATCAGCTGCCACCTGGGGGCGGGCTGCTCCCTGGCGGCGGTGCGCAACGGCCTGAGCATCGACACCACGATGGGCTTCACGCCGCTGGAGGGGCTGGTGATGGCCAGCCGCAGCGGCTCGGTGGATCCCGGCCTGCTGCTCGATCGCCTACGGCAGGGCATGAGCGCTGCTGAGCTCGATCACGCTCTGCAGCACGAAAGCGGCCTGCGGGGGCTCTCGGAACTGAGCGGCGACATGCGCAGCCTGCGGCAGGCGGCGGCGGCGGGCCACACCGGCGCCCAGCTGGCGCTGGAGGTGTTTCTGCACCGATTGCTTCAGGGCATCGGTGCCATGGCCGCCAGCCTGGGCGGGGTGGACGCGATCGCGCTCAGCGGCGGCATCGGCCAGAACGACTTGCTGCTGGAGCAGGAACTGCGGGAGCACCTGGCCTGGCTGCCACCGTTTCAGCTGCTGCGCGTTGCCGCCGATGAGGAGGGCATGGCCGCCCGGCTCTGCCGCCGGGCCAGCGGCGGCACCGGGCCGAGCGAAGACTGAGCTCAGCTGCGATCAGGCAGATCGGGGGTCTGGTGCAGCAGACGGTTGAGACGCAGACGATCGGCATTGAGCGGATCGGGAGCCAGCTCACCGGCCGTTTCCCGGAACTTCTGCTCCACCTCCTCCGGCACCCGCACATCAAAGATGCGCTCCATCAACGCCTCGATCGAGAAGAGGTGGGCATTGATGTTTTCGAGGTCACTGATCGCCTGCTGCAGGCTGTCCTGCTCCGGTGCGTCGTCGTCAGGCGACTGGGCATCGGGCGCAACGGAACCGGCGGTGGCAGCCGCGGCATCGGTGGCATCGTCGCCGTGGGTTTTCTGCAGCTCTTCAAGCACGCGGCCCGCCAGGGTGCGGAAGGCCTGAAGGGCAGCCCAGTTGAGCTCCTGCTGCTGGCGCAGGCTGGGATTTTCGCGGATCAGTCGGTCGTGCTCCCGATAGAAACGCTGACAATCAGGGCATTGGCAGGGCTCTTCGGGCACCGCGCTCCCTTGGTTCTTCTCAAACCATCATGCCATTGGACGCCAACCTGTGCCGTCAGGCGAGATCGATACAGGAATCCCCGGTGAAATCATCGTCACCGAAGAGGTCGCCATCCTCCACCTGGGCGGCAGGCAAAGGAATTTCGATCGTGCTCACCACCTGAATCACATCGCGCAGCCGCATCGAATCGGCGAACCAGCTCATCGCCTGCTCCATGTCACCGCGCCGCTCCGCCTCACCGGCCTGCTCCTCGTGCGCTTCAGTGAGCAGGGCCAGCCAGCAGAGGCAACGGGCCTGCACCACGGAAAGATCGAGCTCATCGGGCTGGCCCCGGGCAATCCTTTCGCTCTCCTGCTGCACCAACAGCCTCAGCCGCAGATCATGGAGCTGGGTCATGCTCAGAAAACGACCTCCCCTACACTAGTGGCGGTGGCCCGTTCAAGCACGGCACCAGTGGTAGTGCCTGCTACCCCTCTGCAAGGTCTGTATGGCCGCGAAGCGAGGTGGTGAGGTGCGGCGGTGAACCGTGTCTGCGGCTGTTTCCTGCCGCTGGCAGTGCCGGGGCCGGGGCCTGGTGAGTGTTGTTGCAGCGGTTCCCGCACGTCGGGCGTCGGCCGGCGGCCGGCGGCGGCGTTCCGGGCCCAGGCTTCAGGCGTTGAGCGCCGCAAGGCCCAGATCCTGGCGCCAGTCGCTCAATGGGCGTTCCCAGTGGTCTTCAAAGCGCTGGGCAATCACCAGGCAGCCGGCCGAGAGGCCCATGGCAAAACCGTTGCTCAAGGCCTGCAACAGCGGGGCGATCGGTTCATCGTCCTGGAGCGTTTTCAGCAGGCCGCCGAAGATCAGCATCACTGCCAGCGGGGAGCGCACCTGGGCCAGATTGAAGGCCTGCAGACCGAGCTCGCCCACCGCATCGGTGCCGAAGCCGGTGAGCACATGCACGATGTCGTGGGTTTCGCGCAGGCGGTGCACCAGGTAGTCGGACGCGGAGGTGATCGGCGCAGGGTCAAGCAGCGCCTCCGGGGACAGGCCCTGCTCGCTCAGGTGCCGGGCATAGGCATGGCCGAGGCTGCCTACCGGCATGGCTTCGAGCGCCTCAAGATCCAGCGGTTGCGGTCGCCAGCCTTCTGCCACCAACGCCGCCATCTGCGGGTTGGCGAGCAGATGGCGGTGCATCTGATTGGACAGCGGACTGTTCTGCAGACTCCGCGCCACCGCAAACACGCTGTCGAGCTGGTCGGGGTTGCGCAGAAAGCCGCTCAGTGCCGCCACCATGCGCAGCGACTGCAGGCGCTGGGGAAGATTGAACATGTGAGCGCTGGATGATTGCGACCATGTTGCCACCGCTGCACCAGGCGGCCGGCGCAGATCACCGTGATTCCAACGCCCTTCGCGGGATGCGCCGATCCATGAATGCCACAGCGCAAGCCATGGCAAGGTGAACAACATCACCGCAACTGCACCACAGTTGTTGACTCTGCTGCAGTGAATAGTGCAGTCAACGCAAATGGGGAAGAGCCAGCCCGACGGACAGTGCCAACGGCAGACTGCGAGCCTGGAGAACAGCAAGCCAGGAGAACAGCGAGCCTGGAGAACAGCGGTGTGTGTCAAGTGGAGATAATCTGGCTACACCGGAGTTCGCGGCTGGTGGCCGATGGCACAGCCGCACCCATCAGGCCCTTCCGCTGGCTGAGAGCCACCCGATGAACCAAGACCTCACCACACCCCGAAGACCACGGCTCACCTCGGCCTTTCAGCGGCTGATGTCGGTGCATTGGTGGATGGCAGGGCTCTATCTGTTGTTGTTCAGCGGCGGCGCCTTCATGGCCCAGCTGAGTCGCGAGGTGTCTTTTCGTGGCTCTCTTTATGACATCCACAAATCGATCGGCCTGCTCACCATCGCCCTGCTGCTCTGGCGGATCGTGGTGCTGCTGCAGGTGTGGTGGAAGAAGTACACCCGGCACCTGCCTCGGTTGAGCCCGAAGTGGTGGCGCAACATGCTGCTTCACGCCCTGCTGTATGGCTTCATGGTGGTGGTTCCACTGGCCGGATTGCTGCTGTCCAATTCGTTCAAGGCAGGCAATGTCGCCTTCTTCGGCCTTGTGATTCCCGATCTGTTTCCTGAAAACAAGGCGATGGTGGAGCTGGGCCGTAGCCTGCACTTCTGGCTCTCTTACACCTTCCTGGCCTTCATCGTTCTGCACACGCTCGCCCAGTGGCGCGTCGTGCAGGCCAACCTGCGCCGGCTGGGTGACACCATCAAGCGCCGGCGGGCCTCAGAGGTTGTTTCCCACTGAAGCGGTCGGCTTCGGTCAGAGGCCGCGCAGCGGCAGCGCCGATCAGCAGCAGGCGCCGCTCGTTGCGGACGTGGCCGCCGCAGGTCCGTCGAACGGCAGGGTCGTGCCGCAGCCCTCGAACAGGCCGTAGTGGCGGCTGAAATCGCCGATGAAGCTGAAGTGGGGGGCCAGGCGGCTGCCTTCGAGCATGCGGAAGGTGTTGCCACACACGGGAAACACCTTGCCGGCCTCGATCCAGTGGTGCTTGTCGAAAGGCAGGGCGTGGGGGTGCTCGGTGATCGTGCCGCGGTAGATCACCGCCTGGCCGTGGTCTTCGCAGGCATCCTCCAGCTCGGGGAGGTGGAACAGCCGGTAGGTGGCGGAGAAGAAGCGGATGGCGCCGGTGCGGGCGGCCAGCTCGGGATCGGTGATCTCCAGGGGCCGGTCGCTCACCAGGCGGGGATCGGCGAAGCCGGCCTGGCGGGCCAGACGCAGGAAGTCATTCCAGTAGAGGGCGCCGCTGAGGCATTCGCCGTAGAGCACCGGATCGTGACGCAGCGCCTCGGGCACGCGCCGGTCGGCGTACACGTCGGCGAAGAAGAACTCACCGCCGCTCCTGAGCAGGCGCCGCACCCCGTTCAGCACGGCCAGCTTGTCGGCCGAGAGGTTCACCACGCAGTTGGAGATCACCAGATCGAAGCTGCCGGGCTCCAGTGGCAGCTGATCGAGCTGCTCGATGCGGCCCTCCAGGAACTCCACGTTGGCGAAGCCGAACTGCTCGGCGTGGTGCTGCTGGTGCCGCCGGGCCACGGCCAGCTGCTCGGGCGTCATGTCCACCCCCACCACCGCGCCGCCGGGCCCCACCAGCTGGGCCAGCAGGTACACATCACGGCCGCTGCCGCAGCCCAGATCCAGCACCCGCAGGCCCTCCAGCAGCGGCGGCACCACCAGGCCGCAGCCGTAATAGCGCGACAGCACCTCGGGATGGATGCGGGCCAGCAGCGGACGCAGGGCCTGGGGCACGCTGCTGGCGTCGCAGCAGGCGTCGGTGCGCAGGTCGGCGCTGCTGCTGAGCGTGGCGCCGTAGTACTCCTGCACGCTCCGGCTGACGTCGGTGGTGCTGGTGTCAGGGGTACTGGTGGCCGCCGGGCTGCAGCAGCTGGTGTCGGTGGAAGGGGCGTCGGCGCTGCTGGTGTGGGTGGGGCTGGCCATGGAAGGGTGCAGGGGGATGAACGGGAGGGCTTCGGGGGGCTCAGCCGCGCCGTCGCCAGGCGTGGTAGCGGCGCAGCCAGGGCATCAGGTGCTGGGGCACCCGCTGCTTCTTCCAGCTGGCGGCGGCGTACTTGTTGGCCTCCGCCATGGTGGGGTAGGCGTGAATGGTGGCAAAGATCCGGCCCAGCCCCAGGCCCCACGTCATCGCCAACACGAACTCGGCCAGCAGTTCGCCGGCGTGCTCGCCCACGATCGTGGCGCCCAGGATGCGGTCGCTGCCTGGCTGGGTGAGCACCTTCACGAACCCCTGCTCGGCGCTCTCCACGATGGCGCGGTCGAGTTCGTGCAGGGGGAAACGGGTCACGTCCACGGCGATGCCCTGCTGAGCGGCGTCGGCTTCGGTGAGCCCCACCGTGGCCACCTCCGGTTCGGTGAAGGTGGTACGGGGGATCACCCGGTAGTCAGCCTTGAAGGCGCGCAGGTTGCCGAACAGGGCGTTCACCGCCGCATACCAGGCCTGGTGGGCGGCGGTGTGGGTGAACTGGAACGGTCCGGCCACATCGCCGGCGGCGTAGATGTTCGGGTAGTTGGTCTGCAGGAAGGCGTTGGTGCTGACCGTGGCGCCGGTGGGGATGCCCAGCTCCTGGAGGCCGTAGCCCGAGAGCCGGGCGCGGCGGCCGAGGGCGCAGAGCACGGCATCGCAGACGATCGCCCGCTCCTCCTCCCCCTGCCGCAGCCGCACCGTGATCGCGCCCTGGGGGCCGGGCTGGCGCTCGAAACCGAGCACCGTGGTGCCCATCAGCAGGGTGATGCCGTCAGCTTCCAGGGCCCGTTGCACCTCGGCGGCCACGTCCGTGTCTTCCTTGCTGAGCAGGCGCTGGCTGCGCTGGATCTGGGTGATCGGCAGGCCCAGCTGGGCCAGGGCCTGGGCCAGTTCGCAGGCGATCGGACCGCCCCCCAGCACCGCCAGCCGCGGCCGCTCCAGGGCGCAGCTGCCGAGCCAGCTCCACACCGTTTCGCTGGTGAGCAGCGGCACCGTATCGCTCCCCGGCCAGTGAGGCAGCACCGGCTCGGCGCCGGTGGCCAGCACGATCGCGCGCGCCGTGAGCTTGTGCTCCTCCCCCTCGGGCCCCTGGATCGCCACGGTCCAGGGATCAAGCAGGCGAGCCTGGCCGCGCAGCACCTCCACCCCCAGGCCCTCGTAGCGCTCGACGCTGTCGTGAGGCGCAATCGCCTCCACCTTGGCGGCCACCCGCGCGAACACGTGGCGCACGCTCAGGCGCGGCTCCACCGGCTCAAGGCCGTAGCGGTCGGCGCGACGCATGCGGGCCGCCAGCCGCGCCGAGCTGATCAGCGCCTTGCTGGGCACACAGCCGGTGTTGAGGCAGTCGCCGCCCATCTCGGCGCGCTCCACCAGGGTCACCCGTGCCTTCACCGTGGCGGCGATGTAGGAGGTGACCAGTCCTGCCGCGCCGGCGCCGATCACGATCAGGTTGCGGTCGAAGTGGCGGGGGCGCCGCCAGGGGCGGTAGAGCTGCCAGATCTGCCAGCGGCGGGTGGCCGCCTTCGCCAGCCAGGGGAACAGGGCCAGCAGCAGCAGCGAGCCCAGCAGCGGCGGGCTGAGGATGCCGCCTAGGCCGCGCAGCTGGGCCAGCTGGGTGCCGGCGTTCACGTACACCAGCGTGCCGGGCAGCATGCCGATCTGGCTGGTGAGATAGAAGCTGGCGGCCCGCATCGGCGTCAGCGCCATCAGCAAGTTCACCAGAAAAAAGGGGAACACCGGCGCCAGCCGCAGGCTGAGCAGGTAGAACACCCCATCGCGCGCCACGCCCGCCTCGATCGGCGCCAGCTGGCGGCCGAAGCGCCGCCGCACCAGATCGCGCAGCAGGGTGCGGGCCACCAGGAAGGCCAGCAGGGCGCCAACGCTGGAGGCGAACGACACCAGCAGGGTGCCGAGCCCCAGGCCGAAGATCGCCCCGCCGGCCAGGGTGAGCACCGCGGCCCCCGGCAGCAACAGGGCCGTGACCAGCACGTAGAGGAGCATGTAGGCCCCGGCCACCAGCGCCGGCGCCTGCGCCCGTCGCTCCAGCAGGGCGCCGTGGGCGCGCTGCAGGCCCTCGAGGGTGAGCTGGCGGTGCAGGCCCAGAGCGAAGAACAGCACCGCCACCAGGGCGATGGCGGCGATCAGCAGCAGCTGGCGCCAGCGGGGCCGGCCAGATGGCGGTGAACCAGACGCAGACATGGAGGAGGCGCTTCCCTAGACCTACCGGCAACAGCGTGGTGCGGATTGGCCGGCTGGGGCAGGCAGCAAACCGGATAGGCCACTGGTCGGTATTGCCTTGGTGGCCACCCTGGAGGGCTAACCCCCTGCTCCCGCCCGTTCGAATTGTCATCCTCGCCAAAGCGCCCGTCCCGGGGCAGGTGAAGACCCGGCTGGAGCCGGCCCTGGGACCGGCCGGCGCCGCGCGGCTGGCCGAACGGCTGCTGCGCCGGACCATCCGCACCGCCTGCGCCAGCGGTCTGGGCGTGGTGGAGTTGTGCACGACGCCTGCTCCCGACCATCCGGCCTGGCGGCGGCTGAACCTGCCGGCGGAGCTGGCCTGGAGCGAGCAGGCCGAAGGGGATCTCGGTGCGCGCCTGGCCGCCGTTGCTGAGCGGGTGCAGGCGACGGGAGCGCCTGTGGTGCTGCTGGGCATGGATTGCCCCGGCCTCGGCGTGCAGCATCTGCAGGTGGCGGTGGCCCAGCTGGCCGCCAACCAGGCCGCGCTGATTCCCAGCCGCGATGGCGGCTACGTGCTGCTGGCGCTCAGCCGCTTCGCTCCCTCCCTGTTCCGCGCGATCCCCTGGAGCACGGACGCCGTCTGCGGCATCACCCGCGAGCGGCTGCGCACACTCGGATGGTCGTGGGGAGAGCAGAGCCCCCTGGCCGATATCGACGAGCCTGCCGATCTGGCTTGTCTGCCACTGGGACTGCGCGCACACCTCGAGACCTGCCATGGCCATCGATTCATCCCAGAGCCGACCGGAGCCCCAGCCCCCGTTCACAAGGGAACTGCTCGACAGCCTGCAGGTGGTGATTCCAGTGCGCAATGAACGACTGACGATCGCCCATGTGATCAGCCAGCTGCACCAGCAGGGGCTGCGTCGCATCCGGGTGGTGGACAACGGCAGCAGCGATGGCAGCGACCTGATCGCCGCCGCGCAGGGGGCGGAGGTGCTGAGCGAACCGCGCCCCGGCTACGGCAGGGCCTGCTGGCGCGGCTGCCTCGAGCTCGACCCCGCGGTGCGCTGGCTGCTGTTCTGCGATGGCGACGGCAGCGATCCGATCGAGGAGCTGCCCCGCTTCCTGCCGCTGCTGCACGACCACGACCTGCTGCTGGGCGATCGCACCGCCACAGCTCCGGGGCGGGCGGCACTCACCCCCCTGCAGCACTGGGGCAACCGCCTGGCGACGGGGCTGGTGGCCCTGGGCTGGGGCTTCCGCTACCGCGACCTGGGCCCCCTGCGCCTGGTGCGCCGTTCCGCCTTCGAGGCGATGGGCATGCGCGACCGGGGCTACGGCTGGACGCTGGAGATGCAGGTGCGGGCGATCGAACTGGGCCTGCGCATCGGCGAGATTCCCATCTCCCACCGGCCGCGTCTGGCCGGGGACTCAAAGATCTCCGGTCGCTGGCGCGCCAGTGTGCGGGCAGGGAGCGTGATCCTCTCCACCCTCGGCCGGCTGTGGCTGCGGCGATGGCACTGAGCATCCAGCTGCCGGCGGGGCTGAGGCAGATGTGGCTGCGCCAAGCCGTCAGCGCCCTGCTGTTGATCAGCGGGGCGCTGATGATGCGCCCCCACGGCGATCTGTTCGACCCCGCCAACCTGCAGCAGTTCTGGCTGGCGGCAGCGGTGATGGGGGCGGGCTTTGCCCTTTCCTGGTCGCTGGCCGCGCTGCCCCGGGCGCTGTTCTGGGCGGTGGCCGTGCTCACGCGGCTGGCGCTGCTGGGCATGGAGCCCGGCGATGACATCTGGCGCTACCTCTGGGAGGGGGGGATCCAGCTGCAGGGCTTCAGTCCCTACGACCTGCCGCCGGATGCCGCGGCTCTGGAGGGGCTGCGCACACCCTGGTGGCCGCAGATCAACCATCCCGGCACCACCGCCATCTATCCGCCGCTGGCGCAGCTGCTGTTTCGGCTGCATGCCGCCGTGGCCCAGCAGGCGCTGCTGTTCAAGCTCTCCTTCACCGCCGCCGACCTGGCGATCTGCGGCCTGCTGGCGGCGCGTTTCGGGGCGGCACGCACAGCGCTCTACGCCTGGAATCCGCTGGTGATCTACGGCATCAGCGGCGGCGGGCACTACGACAGCTGGTTCCTGCTGCCGCTGGTGGCGGCCTGGCTGCTGAGCGAGCGCATGCCCGGGCCCCAGGGCGCCCGCGCCCAGGCCGGGGTCGACCTGTTGCTGGGCCTGAGCGTGGCGTTGAAGTGGATCACCGTGCCGCTGCTCATCCAGCGGGCCTGGAGCCGCTGGCGGCAGACGCGGCGGCCTTGGCCACCCTTGGCCACTGTCCTGGTAGGGCTGGCCCCGCTGCTGCTGGGGGCCTCCCTGTTCTGCGGCCTGCGCAGCTGCCCGCTGGTGCCCACCGGCTCCAGCTTCGTCCGCTACGGACGCAGCGCCGAATGGCTGCCTCACTGGATCGGCCGGCTCTGGCCCTGGACCCTGCAGACCAATGCCGTGCATGGGCTGCTGCTGGTCCTGGTGGTGGGGGTGCTGCTCGCCAGCCGGGCGCGGCTGGGGGTGTTCGCCTGGCGTTACCTGCTGGCCCTGCTGCTGCTTTCACCGGTGGTGCACGCCTGGTATTTCATCTGGCTGATGCCCTTCGCGGTGCCCAGCCAGAACTGGGGGGCGCGGCTGGTGAGCCTCTCGGCGTTCGTGTATTTCGTGCTGCCCACGCGGCTGCCCGACTGGCAGCTCACCACCCCGGAACGGCTGCTGCTGTGGCTGCCCCTGCTGCTGGGTCTGCTGTTGAGCCTGCGGGGGGAACACCATGACCGAACCGAACCGTCCGCTCAGCGGTAAACCCCAGGTCTGCTCCCTCGCCGCCATGGCTCCGCTTCGTTTCAGAACCCCGTCCCTTGTCCTCTGCGGGGTGCTGCTGCTCAGCACCGCAGGCTGCGGCGGCGGACCGGCCGCGCAGATCCTCCGTCAGAGCAGCGGCAGCACAACAGCCACCGCCCCCCAGCCGCGCCTGGATCCAGCCCCGCTCAACGCTGTGTTGCAAGCGGTGGTCGACGAGCAGGGGCTGGTGGACTACGACACCCTGCAGCGCGATCCGGCCCAGCTGGATCGATACCTCAAGGAACTGGCTGCGCTGACGCCGGAGCGCTTCGGCTCCTGGCCGGAGGCCGATCAGATCGCCCTGCTGATCAACGCCTACAACGCCCTCACCCTGCGCTCGATCATCGATCACAACCCGATCCGGCCCAGCATCAAGGACATCCCCGGCGTGTGGAAGTTCCGCCGCCACGCTCTGATGGGCCAGCAGCTCACCCTCGATGCCATCGAGCACGAAATCCTGCGGCGCGAATACAACGAGCCCCGCATCCACGCCGCCCTCGTCTGCGCCGCCATGAGCTGTCCGCCGCTGCGAGGCGAGGCCTTCACGGGCGCGGAGCTCGACCGGCAGCTGGAGGATCAGAGCAAGCGCTGGCTGGCCAGCAGCGTGGGGCTGCAGATCGACCGGGCAAACAGAACCGTGGGCATCTCAAAGATCTTTGAGTGGTTCGGAGAAGACTGGCCGCGCGCCGACCCCAAGGCCGCGACGGTGCCCGGCCACGCCCAGCAGAGCGCGATCCTGCGCTTCATCGCCCGCTACCGGCCAGCCGAGGATCAGAAGCTGCTGCTGGGGGGCGACTACCGCCTGACCCACCTGCCCTACGACTGGAGTCTGAATCGCTCACGGCGTTGAGTTGGTCGCGGAGAGAAAGCATGTCCAGGCGATAGATCTTATGAGTTGAAGAGCATTGGGGCTTGCGCAAAAAGTCTCTCGCAGGTGGCAAAACCGCCAGAGAATGTGTATCGTTGCGAACAGTGGTTCTCTGACCCGCGAACCAACGGCACCGCGTTCAGCCGGGCAACCAAAGCCCTTGCGGCATCTGCTTAGTGGGATGCCCTTGATGCATTTCTCCCTGCGGTTTGCAGAAGGGCAAGGCCAAGTCGGGGTGGTTTGCGGAACTGTCGAAGAACAAGTTAGGCACACCTGAAATTCCTGACATGGCAAACGTCGCAATTGTTGGAGGCAGCAGAGGGATTGGGGAGGCTGTTGCGCGACACCTCGTTGCCAAGTCAGAACGAGTATTGTCTGTGTCGCGCTCTGCCTCGATGTATGGCGAGTGGATTAAGGCTGATGTCTCGACTCTTGAGGGAGTCAGTACGGTTGCAGAAGCTGCTGGGGAAGGAGTTCTAGATTCTCTTCTCTACATGGGAGGCACTTGGGAGACAAATGCCTTTACGTCATCATACTCATTCACAAGTTGCTCTGATGAGGACATTGCTAGAGTTTTAAACGTCAATCTCATGGCACCCATCAGAATCGTAAAGGCATTGCTGCCTGCTTTGAGAAAGTCCAGCAATCCGAAGATCATCTTCATGGGAGCGCTTTCCGGGCGAGACAACTTTCCAAGCCGAGAGGTGGCGAACTCTGCTTCGAAGTTTGGGCTCCGAGGTGTGGTCCACTCTTTGCGTGAAGAGCTTCGGCCTGACCGGATTTCTGTGACAGTGATTAATCCAGGGAATGTGGGAACTCCAGAAGTGCTCTCGGACCTAGAAGAGGTTGGAGCTGCCGCAACAGATGCGATACCGCTTGAAGATCTACTTATGATTATCGACTGTGTTTTGTGCTTATCCCGCCAAACCTGTATCAAGGAGATTGATGTGCCTGCCATGTCCAGCAAGGGTGCCTAACATCACCATGCACCTGAGCCGCCACCGCAAGTTAGCTCCTGATGGGCGATGTTATGTGCGGCCAGGTGATGGTGAGCGTTGGATGGTCGTAACAAGGGTTTACGAAATATAAGACTTTTAGCTAAAGGCATGAGAAAGCTGTGCCAAACCCCAGACCTGCGGCAATGGACTACCCTCCTGGAATGGAACCAAGGATCAGGTCAAGTACATGGTCGCACTGAGACTTGACAACATTTAAGCTTTCCATGTCTATCTTTTGCTCATCAATATCCCCATCGGATATCCGCTGATTGAGCTCTGTTCGAGAGCATCCACAACCATATCTGTGATGCATTGCTGCTCCCAATTGCATTTTTACACTATTTGGAGAAGCATCATTGCCCGATGACGAAGTCTCAATAGATTGGCAGTTGAGGTAGTTGTATTGCACAGCACAGAGGAACCATGCTTCGGACTTGGGCTTTGCAATAGCTGCCACGCCATACTGATACTGTTCAGACTTGAAGCCGTGCATCACTGACTTATACTTATCTGACCATTCGCCCCTGCCTGCACTTGCAGTCCCGTCCGAATCTCGAAAAAACAACGCTATGACAGGTTGATCTAACCTCATTTCCCTAATCCAAGCAACCAGCGCACGAGCATTTTGGAAGAAGTATCTAGTCTCCAGATTAAGTCCGCTACGGTCTGCCTTCTTCCCTCGAAGCAATGGCCTACTCGGCAGGCTCTTTGCAATTCTGGCTAGAGTCGTCTTGCAGACATAAAAAGAAGCTCCATTTGTATCTAAGAGAGAATACCCAATGCGCCTAGAAAGCCATCTATTAATCATCAGTGCCACTGGTCCTGGAGAAAATATACCAGCGTTCAGTGAGCCCAAGTCAGTTGCCCCTTCACCACTAAAAACGATAATCATTGACTTGCTTCACGAGCGCCAATAGAGATAATCTCTTGTTGAAGATCTACAAGACTGGTATCTTGATACGCATCGCCGGGTCCCATGACTGATAGCTTTTCATGCATGCTTGGAATTGAAAAGAATGGAATCGAGCTCGTGAAACCGTTCTTGCCTTTATAAATATAGACAAGTCCCTTGATTGCAATCTCGTCCTCAAGATAATTCAAAACGATTGGGCTATGAGTAGATGCAAGCACTTGATGCGGGCTTTCAACGAGTAGATCTATTACAAATTCAACGAGTTCAGGATTGATGCCATTTTCAATCTCATCGAATAAGACAAAGCCATCATCATACTTAAGCTGTGCAAAGACTGCCAGCAGTCTAAGTAGCCCGTCATTCACGTGCTTGGATTCAAAACTATACTTCTTGGAGCTATACTCTTCAACTACGTTAAGCTTCTTCCAGCCCGCTTGGAGCTGGCTTACATCAATATCTTGCAAGTAAGGATACACCGTTTTGAGTTTTGCAAGGATTTCATTGCGCTTAGAACGGCCAAGGCCATAAAGAACTGCAGACATCTGCTCTCCTCCATAACCGATCCCCCCTTCTGAGTTCCGTGAACGCCTGCGAAGAAATGCAGGAGAGAGAAGCTCAAGGCTGTGGGTTTTCAAAAAGAAGTCTTTGACTCTAAGTAGAGCGGAGTGGAAGTTGCTAAGCAGATCATGTCCGAGTTGAGAAATAACTGATCCCTGGTAGTCAAAGATAATTGGAAAATTGTGAATCGGTGGAACGGATTTATGGCTATTGCTGTGAAGAGATAGTTTTTTATCTTCTGCAAGCATCAAGGTCAAGTTATCAATAGAGACTCGCTCATAGGTGCATCGGCCAAGGTCCGGGTTAAACGTTGCTTCCCATTGGACTTTATCACTTCCTTCAAGCAAAAAAGTGGCGCAGAATTTTATAAGTCTCTGGCTAGTCAGCTTTGAGTGAAGATCGCTAGAGGTCCACTGCCTCGTCTTCAGCCAGCCCTTTATATCACCTTTCGATAACTGCGAAAGGAAGTCTATAAACTGAAGAACAGTTGTCTTGCCTGAGCCGTTTAAACCAATAAGGCAGCTAAACTTTGAAAACGAAATATCAAAATTAACCAACGACTTAAAGTTTTCAACATGAAGGCTAGTCAGTTGCATGCCCAGGCTGGTTTCAACGAAATTCGAGACGGGCATTAGCAGGAGGTCGCTTTTACAGGCAGTCAAGAGTTGATTCAGTTTACCGCTAACATAGGAGCTTCACCACGCTTTGGAAAGACGGCGAGGCATTTCATCCTTGATGCTAGGCCCTAGTACGCTTGGCGAAGGCTGTTGGGCTGGGCCTTATGGAAAAAGCCATATCCGAATGCATAGAATAAACTATTGATGAGTTTTGAAATCGCAAGTCGCCGCCCACGTTGTATGTCGATATGCATGTAGCATGGTACGCTAGAAACAACGTTAAACGCCTGCGCCATCCAACATAAAGATCCAGCGGGCGGGTCCGAGGGTTTGTGGTAAGTGCATAGAGTTACTGCCCGCCGCTGATCTTTGCGTTAGGGGTCTCACCACTGTGCGCTGCATTTTCTGCAAGCAAGACTCCTCGACCAGCAAGTCTGTGGAGCACATCATCCCAGAGTCTCTGGGCAACGTCGAACACGTGCTACCAGTAGGCGCCGTATGCGACGGCTGTAACCAGTACTTCGCTCGGAAGGTAGAGCGCCCGCTACTAGAGTCGCCCATGTTTCGGCTTCTGCGGGCGGATATGGCGGTTCGGAACAAACGGGGCCGCATTCCTGCTTGGTTGCCCGCGGACGGAGCAGATCTACCGGACTATCGACAGATGGGCCGGTTCTTGGCGAAAGTCGGTCTCGAAGTGCTCGCCTTCAAGACGCTGGCGGTGCCTGGCTGGAACGATGAACTTGTAGATCAACCAGCCCTCGACGAGCTACGCAGGTTCGCACGCTTCAACGAAGGCCCGGGTTGGCCGTTCACGGTTCGAACGCTGCATCCGGTGAACGCCATCTTCGAGGACGGAGACGAATCCTTCGAACTACTGCACGAGTTCGACATCTTGCTTACCCGCTCGTCGGAGGCATACCTTGTTGTCTCCATCTTTGGTGTTGAAATGGTCATCAACTTGGGCGGCAGGGAGAACGACGGCTTTCGCCGGTGGCTGGAAGAGAACAGCTGGGCTTCTCCGCTCTATGTGCCGAAAGACGCCTAACATCAAGATTCAGAAGGGGGGAGCGAAAGCTATCCCCTTTGCCAAAGCGACTCCCCGCTTCTGATCTTGAGCGTTAGCCGGATTGACAGAGTTTCTCAAAGCTCGCCAGAGTATTTATTAGGACCAATCCTTCGATCTAGCCCAACCCCTACTTGCTTCTAGTGCCAATGCAACTAGAGTTGAACCAGCTACAGCAAGCTTCAAGGGCGCAATGAAACTCTTGCTCGATACCAACGCAATCATTCCCGCCGAGCCAGTCAGCCCTGAAAATATTGAATCACAGTCACCAGTCGTAGCCGTTTTACTTCGTTTAATTGCTGAGGGCGAGCATCAGCATTTTATCCATCCAGTCTCTATCGACGAGCTAGAGGGAGATCAGACACCTTCCAGGAGAGAAGCGAGAAGAATACTCGTCACAAAGTATCCGCCATTGCCTGCGCCGCCAGACACAATCCACGAATCAATCTTAGACAAGCTTTCCGATCTACAGCAGAATAAGCACGAGCAGGCTGATTGCTTGCTGCTGACGTGCTTAGTCGTAGATGCTGTTGATTATCTTGTGACTGAAGATAGGGGGATTCATAGAAAAGCCAGGCAGCTGGACATTGCGGAGAGAGTCTTATCTATTTCAGAGGCGGTTGCTGCCCTACGAGGCCTGCTAGAAAAGATCCCTAGCCCACCTCCAGCAGTTGAGAGAGTTTTGTGTCATGAGATTAGCGATAGTGATCATATATTTAACAGGTTACGACTAGATTATCAGGGATTTGACAACTGGCTCAAGAAATGCAAACGAGAACACAGGCCAGCCTGGATAATCAAGGAGCATGGAGGATCATATGCTGGGATTTGCATAATGAAGAAAGAGGCAGTGAGCGAGTATGGGCTCAAATGTCCATCGCTAAAGATCTGCACATTTAAGGTAAGTGATCAGCACAGAGGGCGCCGCTACGGCGAGTTACTTCTCAAAGCTGTTTTTAACTACATATCAAGCAATGGCATTAGATCTACATACCTTACTGTCTTTGACCGTCACAGTGAGCTTGTGAGGTTGCTTGAAGCATTTGGATTTCTGCAAATAGCCGTAAATCCCAATGGGGAATCAGTAATGGCCAAACAGTTCCAATGTACTGGGCGTGAGATCGAAGCTCTCTCCTGCCTAGATGCTCATATTCGCTACGGTCCACCCTTCATTAAGCTTAGTGGCAATAAAGTGTTTATTGTTCCGATCAAACCACAGTGGCATGCACTGTTATTCCCCGAGCTGACGGAGCAAACATCCCTGTTTGCTGGAGCATACCCATTTGGCAACAGCATAATGAAAGCCTATCTTTGCAACTCGAATATTAGAAGAATTAGCCCTGGAGACATCCTTCTATTCTACCAGTCAAATACAGCCAAATCAGTTTCTCCTCTTGGTGTAGTTGAAAAATCGTTAGTCTCGGCCGAGGGATCAGAGATCCAGCGCTTTGTCGGCAAGCGGACAGTCTTTAGCTCTTCAGATATATCTGCAATGTGTCGAGGCGGGAAACAGACCCTAGCAATCCTCTTCCGACAGGACCGAAACTTAGTCCCACCTTTTACGCTTGAGACACTTAAGCAGGCGGGCTTGCTGAACGGACCTCCCATGTCTATAGTAGAAGTTAAGGAATCAGGAATCTCATGGCTCTCTGTCAAGATCCCTCAGCAGCCTTGATGTCCATCCATCCAGAGTATGCAAATAAAATTCTAGATGGATCTAAGAAAGTAGAGTTTCGCAAGTGGATGTTCAGCAATGTACCCTCCATTGTAGTTATTTACTCTACGTCTCCGGTCTCTCGCGTAGTTGGATATTTCTCTGTAGATGGGATAGACGCCTCAGATCCGGCAAGCCTTTGGTGCATGTACAAGGAGGTGGCAGGTATCAGGCGCAGGGATTTTAATGATTACTTTAAGGATGCTGAACGAGGAATCGCAATTAGAGTTGGCAAAGTACACAAGTTGTTTAAACCTTTGCAGCTTGAAGAGCTTATTGGGTCCAATCGACCACCACAAAGCTTTAGATATCTAGATTCAGATCTCTGCTCTCAAATGATTGCCTCTAATCTTGCCTCGGCTTAGGCCTATGTTGTGCTACACACTCAGCAGAGTCAGTATGCCTAAATTCATTTCTTCGTAACTCGATCAAGCTTGGTTGTCTGATCTAGCCTCTCTTGTGGCATGAGCTGTGCTCACCGGCTAACATCAAGATTCAGCGGGCAGGCGTAATGATGCCTTTGGTGCACACGCAGCGCACTCGCCGCTGATCTTGAGCGTTGGACCGCCGAAGGAGTGATGCGGTGAAGTGGTTTCGAGTACTCGTCGGAGGAGAGCACGTCAAGATGGATGTCGCGAATGAGCGTCGCTATATGGGTTTCTTCGTGACTCGGTTTGTCAACGCGGCAACCTCCGACCTCGCTCGCGCCACAGTGATTGCGGCAGTTCGCGCGGACCCAAGACTCGATGGTCTGATATTGAACGAAGACTATGATCCTCCCTTGTTCTTTGTCGATGAGATTGACGAGGTCTCCGAACTCGATGTCCCAGAGGGTGAGCTCGGATTCGTGCTCTTTGGTGATGAAAATCAATCTCCCAGCAGCGCGTTCAGCCCGCCGCCGTATCTTGTGATTCGGAAAGGCGTGGCCTTCTGGGTGGAAAACAGAAGACTGAGCGATTGGACAGCAACGCCACAGGCCTTCAACGAGGGCTGTTTTCGCAATGCTTGTCTCTACGACATCCATGGGGATCTCTGGCAGATTGTCCGTGCTGAGTTCACGAAGCAACCTTCGTTCGTAAACACGATTCTGCCCTGGAGACACTTGCCCGTGCGAATCGAGATCCGTCCACGTGCAAGGCCTGCCGTTGGGGATATCGTGGCCGAGGTTGCAGCGATTCTCGAGTCCGCGAATTCGTTCTCGGAGAACTTGAATCATAAACCGGCAGATATTCTTGAGTTTCTCAGAAGCGCCACTCAGCCAAGAGAACTCATTCAATACGCCGGGAAATGCCCGTGAATCGTGGCGGGCCAACAACCGCGCTTGGTACCAAGAGCCAGTACCATGCTGGAATGAAGCGGAAGCACCAGCGCACCCTTGAGCTGATCTTTTCCCGTCCTGTAAGCGGCAACATGCCCTGGAGGGACATCGAAGCCCTGTTTTAGGAGCTCGGTGGGGATGTCAGTGAGAGGGCGGGCAGCCGAGTCGCGGTCGTTCTGTTTGGCGAAGTCAGGGTCTTCCACCGCCCCCACCCATCGCCCGATACAGACGAGGGTGCTGTTGCTTCAATCCGCAAATGGCTTGAAGAGCACGGAGTGACACCATGAATCTCATGAAAGTAGATGGCTACCTCGCCAAGATTGAGTACGCCGAGGAGACAGATCAATTTCGAGGGGAAATTCTTGGGCTTTCTGGAGGAGCGGATTTCTATGGTTCTAGCCCGGATGAGCTTCGCCGTGAGTTCAGAAAGTCATTGGACGTTTTTCTAGAGATCTGCAAGGAACAAGGCATCGAGCCACGTAGACAGTATTCAGGCAAGTTCAATCTTCGAATTCCTCCTGAACTTCACGAGAGGCTGGCGATTACTGCGGAGGTGCAGGGGAAGAGTCTCAACGCGCTCGCGCAAGAAGCACTCCAGAGAAGTGTCATGGCATAGAGGAGCGGATACCACCCCCTTCGAGTTGGCAGGCCTCCATCGGTTCCGTGCTTGCGATGTGAAGAACCTGCCTGCCACTGAGCCGCAGCGTTAGCGCCACACGAAACCCTCAAGAGGCATCCTCCTCCTTCTCTTCCCTGCAGCGCTCGTCGCCACCGCGATCAGCTCCTTCAGGTTGGCTGCAGCCGCACTGCCGGATCAAGACCCAACACCTTCGATGTTGACCAAGCAGGCCACCGAAGGACAAAGCGTGCAGTGGCTCATGGGCGGCAGTGCCATCGTTGCGCTTGCCGATGTGATCGGGCGATGGAAACCAAGACAACCACTCAGATAACGTCTGCCTGGTTCTGGGGCGAAATCCCGTTGGGCCAGTCAGAGGCGTGAGATCAAGAGAAATCCGCTGCTTATGCCGCTCAGCTGAGCCGCAGCACGCCTCGCGCCCATCAACGCCCCTGACCCCTTCGGAGCAGATCGCTGCCCAGCAGGCCGCCGATCCGCTGGGCCAGCACGTCAAAACAGGCGGAGAAGGCCGATCTGGCTTCTTCCATCTCTGTGTGCGCAGCAGGGTCGGGCAGGCCCCAGTGCAGCCGCGTGGTGTCGGCTGGCAGCGGGTCGCAATGACGGGCGGCGTGATCGCACACGGTGATCACCAGATCGAACGGGTCGGCCGAGGCCTCCAGCACCGCCGCCAAGCTCTTGCTGGTGAACTGGCCGGGGTCGACGGGCAGGCGGCTGATCTGCTCCAGCGCCAGCGGATGGACCCGCCCGGTGGGGGCACTGCCGGCGCTGGCGACCTCGACGGCCCCCTGACCGAGGGCCTGAAACAGGGCTTCCGCCATGATGCTGCGCGCCGAATTGCCGGTGCACACCACCAGCACTCGCTGCCTGGCTCTCTTCGTCACAAGGTTGCTGCGCAATGGGTTGGTTGAGCGCGGCCCCATCCCCCGGCCCGTGCTGAACCGCTCAGGAATACCGGCGGCGGTCGGAATCGGATGGACACGCCTGGCGCCCATGCGCTTCCCGGGTCGCAGGCAACACACGAGCGCTTGCTTCGGCTGCGTTCAGGAGGCACGGGGCTGGCGGGACTCGAACCCACGACCTACGGTTTAGGAAACCGTCGCTCTATCCGGCTGAGCTACAGCCCCCTGCGGCCCATTATGAGCTCCGCCCACGCGGGCATGATGGACTACGAAAGCAGGCGAGGTGGTCGCAATCGGGGCAGCGTTTCGGTCTTCGGGCCGGGCGCCGGGCCCGGTTGAGGAAAGTCCGGGCTCCCGAATGGCCAGGCTTGCTGGGTAACGCCCAGTGCGGGTGACCGTGAGGAAAGTGCCACAGAAACACACCGCCGATGGCTCAGGGGGGTTCGCCCACCGGGCACAGGCAAGGGTGCAAAGGTGCGGTAAGAGCGCACCAGCAGCATCGAGAGGTGCTGGCTCGGTAAACCCCGGCCGGGAGCAAGGCCGAGGGACAAGGGTTGGCCATGACACCCGTCCCGCTTCATGTGTGCCGCTCGAGGCCGTTGGTAACAACGGTCCCAGATAGATGACCGCCCCGGTCCGCTCCGGCGGAACGGAACAGAACCCGGCTTACGTCCTGCTTTCACCCCCTGACGATGACGCCCCCAGGCCCAACGCTGAGCCCCCGCCGGCAGCGCCAGCTGCTGGCCTTCCTGGCCAGCCTGGGGCTGGAGGAGCCCAGCACGGGCCTGTCGGGTCTGGCTTCGATCGATGAGGCCCTCACCCACACCTCCGCCGGCCTGGCGCGCAACCATGAGCGGCTGGAGTTTCTCGGCGATGCGGTGCTGCGGCTGGCCGCCTCCGAGCACCTGCAGCGCCTACACCCGCAGCTGAGCGTGGGCGCGCGTTCGGAGCTGCGGGCCCAGATCGTCAGCGACCGCTGGCTGGCGGACCTGGGCGATCGCTGCGGGATCGATGCGGTGGTGCGGCTTGGCGCCATGGCGGCCGGGGATGCCGCAGCGCGGCGCACGATCCGCGCCGAGGCCTGTGAAGCCCTGATCGGCGCGCTCTACGAAACCTGGGGAACCCTGGAGCCGGTGCACCGCTGGCTCTCCCCCCACTGGTCGGAGAGCATCGCGGCGCTGCTGGCCGATCCGCACCGCCACAACTGGAAGCAGGCCCTGCAGGAATGGACCCAGGCGCGGGGGCTGGGTCTGCCCGCCTACAGCTGTGAAGAGTGCAGCCAGGGGCATGGCGATCCGCGCCGCTTCCGCAGCGCCGTGGTGGTGGCCAGCTACGCCGCCGCATCACCGCTGGGCGAAGGCTGGGGCCGTTCGCGCCGCGAGGCCGAACAGCAGGCGGCCAGCGCGGCGCTCAGGGTGCTGGAACTGGAGCAGGGCGCCGAAGCGCTCAGGCCGGCTCCAGGCTGCTGAGGGGCAGGGTCACCAGCTTGTCCCAGTTGCCGCCCTCGAACAGCACCGCCACCTGCTTGCCGCTGAGGCGCTGCACGAAGCCGCGGTAGCCGTTGTAGATCGAGCGTGGGTCGCGGACCACCACGGTGGACCCGGGCAGGATCGGCAGCGCGCTGACAGCCATCGGTGGTCTGAAGGGGTGGCGCCATTATCGAGGCTGATGCAGGCGAGCGGGGATGGCAAAAGGGGCACCACCGCGCCGTGATGGGGCTGACCTGCCGCCGCAGGAGGCCCCTGCGGCCGATCCCTGGCTGGTGGTGGGGCGGATCGTGGCCGCCCAGGGCCTGGAAGGGGAGCTGCGCGTGCTGCCGCGCACCGATTTCCCGGAGCGCTTCACCCGCCCGGGGCCCCGCTGGCTGCGGAAGCAGCAGGAGCCTCCCCGGCCTGTGCGCCTGCTCAGTGGCCGTCAGCTGCCGGGGCGGGAGCTGTTCGTGGTGCGGCTGGAGGGGATCGGCAACCGCTCAGCGGCGGAGGCGATCGTGCAGCACGACCTGCTGGTGGAGGCGAGTGACCGCCCGCCGCTGGCCGACGGGGAGTTTCACCTGTTCGATCTGCAGGGGCTGGAGGTGCGGCTGGCGCCCGGCGGCACGCCAATCGGCACCGTCGTCGACCTGATCCACGCCGGGAATGACCTGCTGGAGGTGAGGCTGAGCGAGGGGCGGCGGGTGCTGATCCCCTTCGTGACACCGATCGTGCCGCGGGTGGAGGTCAGCGAAGGGTGGCTGGAAATCACACCGCCGCCGGGTTTGCTGGATCCCTGACCACCTCCATAAACTGCGTGCCTATCCGGTCTCTTCTCCGACCATGAGCTCAGAGATCGCGTTTCTCGTGCCGGTGATTCTCTGCGGAGGGACCGGCACGCGTCTCTGGCCGCTCTCGCGCGCCTCCTACCCGAAGCAGTACTGGGCGCTGGCCGGCAGCGACGACACCACCCTGCTGCAGCAGACCCAGCAACGGCTGGAGGGCCTGCCCCAGCTGGCGCCGCCCTTGCTGGTCTGCAACGAAGACCACCGCTTCATCGTGGCCGAGCAGATGCGCCAGATCGGCGTGGATCCAGCCGCGATCCTGCTGGAGCCGGTGGGGCGCAACACCGCGCCGGCGATCGCCGTGGCCGCCCTGCAGGCCACCGCCCGCGGTGAGGATCCGCTGCTGCTGGTGCTGGCCGCCGATCACGTGATCCGCGACGGTGCCGCCTTCCGCGCGGCGATCACGGCGGGTCGTCCCGCCGCCGCGGCCGGCCGCCTGGTGACCTTCGGCATCGTGCCCACCGCGCCTGAAACCGGCTACGGCTACATCGAGGCGGCCCTGCCCTTCGCAGCCGCCGGCCCTCTGGAGCCGGTGCCGATCGCCCGCTTCGTGGAGAAGCCCGACCGGGCCACCGCCGAGCAGTTCTTCGCCTCGGGACGCTTCACCTGGAACAGCGGCATGTTCCTGTTCAAGGCCAGCGCCATCCTGGCCGAGCTGGAGCGGCTCACCCCCGAACTCGTGAGCGCCTGCCGCGCCGCCCTGGAGCAGGATTCCGCCGACCTGGATTTCCTGCGTCTGGAGCAGGAATCCTTTGCCAGCTGCCCCAGCCTGGCCATCGACGTGGCCGTGATGGAGCGCACGGCGCTCGGTTCGGTGCTGCCGCTGGAGGCGGGCTGGAGCGATGTGGGTAGCTGGAGCGCCCTGTGGGACACCGGCGAGCGGGATGCTTCGGGCAACGTGCTGCGCGGCCGGGTGATCAGCGAGGGGTCGCGCAACTGCTATCTGCGCAGCGAGCACCGGCTGGTGGTGGGCCTCGGCGTCGATGATCTGGTGGTGGTCGAAACCGACGATGCGGTGCTGGTGGCCCACCGCGACCGGGCCCAGGACGTCAAGATGATCGTCAACCAGCTGGAGGCGGCGGGCGCCTCGGAAGGCAAGGCCCATCGCCGCATCTACCGCCCATGGGGCCACTACGACGGCGTTGTGGAGGGAGAGCGCTGGCAGGTGAAGAAGATCCTGGTGAAACCGGGCGCTTCGCTGTCGCTGCAGATGCACCACCACCGCGCCGAGCACTGGGTGGTGGTGAAGGGCACCGCCGTGGTGGAGAAAGACGGCCTCCAGGAGATGGTGGGCGAGAACCAGAGCACCTACATCCCGCTCGGCTCGAAGCACCGGCTGTCGAACCCCGGCAAGATCGCCGTGGAGATGATCGAGGTGCAGAGCGGCCCCTATCTCGGCGAAGACGACATCGTGCGCTTCGATGACGTCTACGGCCGCACCGACGCCCCCCACCGCGGCATCGCCCAGGCGGCCAGCTGACGCTTAACCGGGGCCATACCCCGCCGGATTGGCCGACTGCCAGGCCCAGCCGTCCCGGCAGATAACGTCCAGGCCACGCTCGGTGCGCCAGCCCAGCCGCTCGGCCGCCAGGGCGGGATCCGCCACCGACACCGCCACATCCCCAGGCCGACGCTCTTCGATGCGGTAGGCGATCGGCCGTCCGCTGGCCCGCTCATAGGCGCGCACCACCTCCAGCACCGAATGCCCAGCGCCGCTTCCGAGGTTGAGGGTAAGGCGCTGGGGAGCTTCTGCCAGCAGCACCTCAAGGGCCGCACGATGGCCGTCGGCCAGGTCCATGACGTGGATGTAGTCGCGCACGCCGGTGCCATCGGCCGTGGGCCAGTCACCGCCGAAGACGCGCAGGAAGGGCCGCCGGCCGATCGCCACCTGGCTCACGAAGGGGAAGAGGTTGTTGGGCAGGCCGCCGGGGTCTTCGCCGATGCGGCCGCTGGGATGGGCGCCACAGGGGTTGAAGTAGCGCAGCAGGGCCACCCGCCAGCCGGGTTCGCTGGCCGCCACATCGGCCAGCAGGCGCTCCACTGCGGCCTTGGTTTCGCCGTAAGGGTTCACCGGTGCCACCGGCGCGGATTCGGGGATCGGCACCACGCTGGTGAAGCCATAGAGCGTGGCGCTGCTGCTGAACACGATCGTGCGGCAACCGGCCTGGCGCATGGCCGCCAGCAACCGCACGCTGCCGCCCACGTTCACATCCCAGTAGCGCAGCGGGTCGGCTACCGACTCCCCCACCGCCTTGCAACCCGCCAGATGGATCACGGCCTCGATCGCTGCGGCGGCGAACGCCCGTTCCAGGGCGGCCGGATCACGGATGTCGCCCTGAATCAGATGCAGCGGCGCCCCCGCCAGTTCCTCGACCCGGCGCAGGGCTTCCGGGGAGCTGTTGGAGAAGTCGTCGAGCACCACCAGGCGATGGCCCAGCTGCAGCAGCAGCACACAGAGGTGACTGCCGATGAAGCCTGCCCCACCGGTGATCAGAAGCGCGGCCATTGCAAAGGCTGGGTGTGCTTTCGGACACTACTGATCGGCAGCGATGGCCAGCCGCCTCGCCCCTCGGGGGCGCTTCAACCCAGGCGGAGGTCGATGGTGCGCAGGCCGGGCTCCGGCAACGGCCAGGCCGGCGCCGCCAGCGGCTCGAGGGGCTCAGGATCGGGCACGAAGTGATGCGGCTCACCATCGCGGCGGAAGCAGACCAGCCGTTCCCCGCTGCCTGCCGCGAGGATCTCCAGCTGCAGGGGCAACTGGTTCGGGATGCAGGGATGCAGGGAAGGGAACAGGCTGCTGTGGCGGTAGCGGATCCCCAGCCAGCCGTCCGCGAGCGGCAGGTCGCGGCCGCAGAGGCGCAGCCGGTAGGCGGCCAGGAACGCCTCGTTCGCCCGCAGTTCCAGGCGCTGCAGGGAGCTGTCGACGAAGCGGCTGGTGGTGCCGCCCTCCGCCGGGGTGTCGCAAAGCAGCGGCCAGGGCTCCAGGGCACGGCGGATCTCCAGCCGGGCGCCCTGCTGCTCCCAGGAGAGCAGCAACGGGAAGCGCCAGTTCCAGATCTGCCGGTAGGGCTCGGGCTGCATGTCGAGACCGTCGGCATCCAGCTGCTGCAGCACCTCCTGCAGATCGCTCCAGAGCGCATGCGGCAGTAGCGCCTCATCGTGGAGGCGCTCGTTGAAGGTGATCAGCTCGGTGGGGCGGTGGATCGGATCCAGCAGGTGCGCCGCCAGCGCGCTCCAGAGCAGGGCGATCGCCGCGGCCCACTCCGCCCTGGGCAGGGCCTCGATCGCCCGGAATTCGATCAGGCCCTGGCAGCCGCTGGGCCAGGCGGGGTTCCAGAACTTGTCGAAGCTGATTTCGCTGCGGTGGGTGTTGCCGCTGCGGTCGGCATGGAGGTGGCGCAGGGTTTCACTGATCAGCACCCGCTGATCGCCCTCGGGCAACTGCTCCAGGGCGCTGTGGGCCAGTCGGAGATCGAGGGGGCTGGCACTGCCCTCATCGAGGCGCGGCGCCTGGGAGGACGGGCCCACCGAGCTGTTGCTGAAGAGATAGGAGAGGCTGGGATGGTGCTGCCAGAAGCGCAGGATCCCCACCAGCCAGGCTGGCCGGCTGAAGAACGGGTTGGCCTCAAGGCTGGCGCCGCCCCAGAGCAGGTGGTTGCCGCCGCCGGTGCCCTGCTGCTCCAGGCCCTCACCCTTCGAGCTGCAGAGGCCCACCGACACGCCCGCCTCGGCCAGGGTCTGCATCCAGCCGGCGTAGTCGGCCCAGCCGTGGCACACCGGCAGGTTGACCTCCAGCACGCCGGGGTCGGCGGTGAGGCCCAGCACCTGCCACTGGCCGTCCACATCAACAGGCAGCATGCCGCTGAGTTCGGGCTGGCTCCAGCCCGCGCTGGCGGCGGCGATCACCGTCAGCAGCTCGAGCAGGGGCTCGCGCGCCAGCGGCGGCAGAAACAGGTTCCAGCTGTCATCGCGGATCTCCAGCGTCAGCACCTGACGCAGCACCCCCTCGGGGAAATGCACAAGCGGCAGGCGCAGCCCGGCCGGACCGGGGGCCGGCAGCAGGCGGCAGAGCCGCTTGGCGAGGCTCCACTCGGCCGCCTGCCAACCCGCGGGCTCGCCGTCCTCGCTGGCCTCGGCGTGGTGGCAGAGCGGCACCGCCCAGACGCGGTTGTCGGGGGCGAGGGGATCCTTGAGCTTGAGTGGCTTGAAGGCGCAGCCCAGGGCCGAGCCGACGGCCTCCAGAAAGGCCTTGGCGCGTTTGCGCGGCAGGGGAGGCAGGCAGAAGGGCGCACCGAACTCCGGTGGGCGCCCCGCCGCAGCGTCCTGGGGCCAGCGCACCAGGGGCAGGCCATCGAGACCGGTGATCAACCGCAGCGCCCAGCGCGGGTTCACCTCGCCGTCGTAGCGCTTGCCCGGGCAATACATCAAGGTGCTGCCGGGCCAGGTGCGGCGCTGAATCTCCGCCGCCAGCCCATGGGCGTAGGCCAGCTTGGTGGGCCCATCGGCGGTGACCGACCATTCGGCCCCTTCGGGCTTGAGCGGCACGTAGGTGGGTTCACCGCCCAGGGTGAGGTGGAGGCCCGCGGCCTGCAGCCGGTGCTCCGCTTCAACGGCCGTGGCCGCCATCCAGCCGGGGGTGGAAGTCAGGGGAGGGGGCGCGGGCCGTTGCAGGGAGTCGGCGGGCGCAGACGCGGGGGTGACGGGCATGGTCAGTGAGGGGTAGTCCGCAGGCTGGCAGGAATCACGGTGCAGGCATTGATCGGCACCGGCGCCACCTTCCAGATGCGTTCGGCGTACTCGGCGATCGAGCGGTCGGAAGAGAAGAAGCCGCAGCGGGCTGTGTTCAGCACCGACATGCGGCTCCAGCTGGCGGGGTTCTGCCAGGCCTGATCGACGGCGTTATGGGCGCGGCGGTAGTCGCCCATGTCGGCCATCACCCGGAACGGATCGCTGCCGCAGAGGTTGGCCAGCAGCGGGTGGAAGAGGTCGCGGTCGCCTTCGCTGAAGTGGCCCGAGCCGATCAGCTCGATCGCTTCGCGGGCGATCGGATCGTTCTCCAGCCAGGGCATCGGGTGGTAGCCGTTGCGGTTGAGCGATTCGATCTGCTCGGCGGTGTGGCCGAACAGGAAGAAGTTCTCGTGTCCCACCAGCTCGCGGATTTCCACATTGGCGCCATCGAGGGTGCCGATCGTGACGGCGCCGTTGAGCGCCATCTTCATGTTGCCGGTGCCGGAGGCCTCCTTGCCGGCGGTGGAGATCTGCTCGGAGAGGTCCACAGCGGGATAGACCTTCTGGCCGAGGCTGACACTGAAGTTGGGCAGGAAGACCACCCGCATGCGGCCGTCCATGGCCGGGTCCATGTTCACGATCTCGGCGATGCCGCCGATCAGCCGGATGATCAGCTTGGCCATGTGGTAGCCCGGCGCCGCCTTGCCCCCGAAGATGAAGGTGCGGGGCGGCAGGTCCTCACCGTTGCGCAGCCGCAGGTAGCGCTCCACGATCTGCAGCGCGGCCAGGTGCTGGCGCTTGTACTCGTGGATCCGCTTCACCTGGACGTCGAACAGCGACGAGGGGTCCACCAGCACGCCAAGGTCGTGGTGGATGGTGGCGGCCAGCCGCTGCTTGGCCTGATCGCGCACGCTGCGCCAGCGCTCCAGGAAGGCACCGTCATCGGCATGGGCCTCGAGGCCCTTGAGCTCGGCCAGATCCCGCCGCCAGCCGCGGCCGATCGTCTCGTCGAGCAGGCCGGAGAGAAACGGATTGGCCACCGCGATCCAGCGGCGGGGTGTGACGCCGTTGGTGACGTTGGTGAAGCGATCGGGCCAGAGATCGGCGAACTCGGGGAACAGCTGCGACTGCACCAGGTCGCTGTGCAGCTCCGCCACCCCGTTCACCTTCTGGCTGCCCACCACCGCCAGGTTCGCCATCCGCACCTTGCGCTGGGGCCCCTCCTGGATCAGCGACAGCCGCTCCAGCAGCTCGGGCTGGCCCGGGTAGCGGATGCGCACCATGCGCAGGAAGCGGGCGTTGATTTCGTAGATGATCTCCAGCTGGCGGGGCAGCAGCTGGGCGAACAGCTCCAGCCCCCAGGTCTCGAGCGCCTCAGGCAGCAGTGTGTGGTTCGTGTAGTTCACGCTGGCGGTGGTGATCGACCAGGCGGTGTCCCAGTCGGCGCCGTGCTCATCGATCAGCAGCCGCATCAGCTCGGCCACGGCGATGGCCGGGTGGGTGTCGTTGAGCTGCACCGCGAACTTGTGGTGGAACTCGGTGACCGGCAGACCCTGCCCCTTGAGGATGCGGAACATGTCCTGCAGGGAGCAGCTCACGAAGAAGATCTGCTGGCTGAGCCGCAGGCGCTTGCCCTGTTCAAGCTCGTCGTTGGGATACAGCACCTTGGAAAGCGTTTCCGACTCCACCTTCTGCAGCACCGCGCGGGTGTAGTCACCGGCGTTGAAGGAAGCGAAATCGAAGGCCTCCGGGGCCTGCGCCGACCACAGCCGCAGCGTGTTGGTGGTCTTGACGCCATAGCCAAGGATCGGCGTGTCGTAGGCGACGCCCAGCACCACGTGCTGGCCGATCTGCACCGGGTAGGTCCACTCGGGGCGAATCACCTCCCAGGGGTTGCTCTGCGCCAGCCAGGGATCGGTGCTCTCCACCTGCCAGCCGTTGCTGATCTGCTGGCGGAAAATGCCGAACTCGTAGCGGATGCCGTAACCGATCGCAGGCAGCTCCAGGCTGGCCAACGATTCCTGGAAGCAGGCCGCCAGGCGGCCGAGGCCGCCGTTGCCCAGACCCGGTTCGGGCTCCTCGGCGATCAGCTCCTCAAGGTCGACACCAAGTTCGTCGCAGGCATCCTTGGCCGCCTCGCGCAACCCCAGGTTCACCAGGTTGTTGTCGAGGTGTGGGCCAAGCAGATACTCGGCGGAGAGGTAGCTGACGGTACGCACCCCTTCCTGGGTGTAGGCCTCGGCGGTGTCGACCCAGTTGTGCAGCAGCTGGTCACGCACCGCCAGCGCCAGGGCGCGGTAGTAGTCGTGGCGGGTGGCCAACGATGGCGACTTGGCCAGGCTGGAGAACAGGTGGCGGCGGATGCCTTCCGCCAGCGCCCGACCATCCGCGGAAGAGAAGTAGTCGCGGTCAGCGGGGGGTGCTGTGGTGGCGGCCATGGGGTGCTTATCAGCAATCGGACCTTCATGCTGCGGACTGAGGCCCTGATGCTGCGCCAACGGTTACCAATTCAGGTTCATTTTCCGTTTGCCGCGCCAGGGACACATGGCCGTGACTGCGGCCGGAATCAAGGCGGGATCAGAGTTGCAGCAGGTTCGGCACGGTGTGTTCCTCGCTCAGCACATCGGCGGTGATCGCCCAACTGAGTTCGCTTTTCACGCCGGGTGGTCCGGAGAAGCTTCCCGACACCGCCGCGGTAAGGCCGGACTTGGAGGAGGTGGCCAGGGGGATGTAGCGGTCGTCGATGGCCCCCTGGCCGCTGGGATCGAAGCCCCGCCAACCGGCACCGGGCAGATACACCTCCGCCCAGGCATGCAGGTCGTAGCGCTGCGGCCTTGGCTCCACGAGGTGATAGCCGCTAACAAAACGGGCGGGCAGGCCCACGCAGCGACAGGCCTCGATCATCAGCACGGCCAGATCACGGCAGGAGCCCACCCGCTCCTTGAGCGTGCGGCCGGCGGGCCAGGCCGGCCCGACATGCCTCTGGGTGTACTTGACCCGGTCCTGGATCATCTCCACCAGCTGCTGCAGGAACATCAGCGCCCGCTGGTCGCTGCCCATCAACGCCTCCTGGGCCAGCTCCACCGCCGCCGGCTCGTGCTGGCCATTGGGCAGCCAGCCATCGAGGGAGCCTTTGAGGTCGCTGTTCAGCAGGCCCACCGGATAGGGCAGCAGGGGCTCGTTCTCCTCCAGGCAGGCCTGCAGCAGGGGCGGCATCTGGGTGTCCACCTCACTGGTGGCGCGGATCTCGAAGCTGTCCGTGCTGCCCGCGAAGCGGGCCCGCAGCACGTCATCACCGCTGGCGGCCACCAGCAGATGCAGCCGGTGGGGATCGGGCGAGAAGAACAGCTCGAAACTCACCAGACGCTGGAACCCGTGGGCCCGGGGCCGCAGGCAGAGGCGATGGGGACCCAGCTGGACCGGCGCGCTGTAGCGATACGAAAGGGTATGGGTTACGCGGGCGCGCATGCCGGGGAGGAGGCGGTGGGCAGGGGTGGCGGGGGCACAGCCGAGGCGCTGGAGGAGGCCATCGACTGGGCCTCGACAGCGCCCGACTGCACGCAGGCTGGCGAAGGGGAGGCGTGGGTGACGGTGACGAAGTAGCGGTCGCTGATCAGACCATGCAGGTGGTTGAGATCACTCTGGAACTGGTCGATCGCTTCATGCAGGCCACGTCCGATCAGCTCGTCGATGCGCACGTAGCTCCAGTTGGCCAGCATCAGACCGGAGAGGCATTCCAGGTCGTCGGGCGGGCCGGGCACCGGGTTGCCGCGGATCACCCGCAGCGACTTGCTGAGGCCTTCGAGGCAATACCGCACCGACCGGGGGAAGATCGGATCGAGCAGCAGGAAGGCCGCCACCGCCTTGGGCTCGATCGCCCGCTGCTGCGACTGGCGGAACATTTGATAGGCCCCGGCCGAGCGCAGCAGGGAGATCCACTGCAGTTCATCGAGCACGCCGCCCACCTCTTCCGGGCTCGGCAGCAGCAGGAAGTACTTCACATCAAGGATGCGGCTGGTCTTGTCGGCGCGCTCCACCAGGCGCCCCAGCTTGCTGAACTGCCAGGAGAGATCGCGGCTGAGCGTGGCATCGGTGACGCCATAGAACAGCTGGCAGGCCCGGCGCACCTCGTGCAGCTGCTCCTGGGCCGGCAGGCGCCAGAAATTGTCGCTTTCCTTGAGTGTGAGATAGAGGTCGTTGATCTGCTCCCACATCTCCGTGGTGATCACCTCGCGGATCTGGCGGGCGTTCTCGCGGGCGGTGGCGATGCAGTTGACGATGCTGCTCGGGTTGTCCGGCTCGCGCACCAGGAAGCGCACCACATCGGTGGGCCCACCATCGGGGTAGAGGCGGTCGAACAGCTCGCGGTCGCCGCTGGCATCGATCAACGGCAGCCAGGGTTCGGCGCTGCCCGGCGGGCAGTCGAGCGCCATCGCCTCGCTCACTTCAAGGAAGCGGGAGATGTTCTCGGCCCGCTCGACGTACCGGTTGATCCAGTAGAGGGAATCGGCGACGCGGCTCAGCATGAGGTCTCATCCACGATCCAGGTGTCCTTGCATCCTCCGCCCTGCGACGAGTTGACCACCAGCGAGCCGCGGCGCAGCGCCACCCGGGTGAGGCCGCCCGGGCTCACCCAGGCCCCCTTGCCCCGCAGCACGTAGGGCCGCAGATCGACGTGGCAGGGGTAGAGCTCGCCTTCGCTGAGCGAGGGCACGGTGGAGAGCTCCAGGGTGGGCTGGGCGATGAAGTTGCGGGGATCGGCCTTGATCTTGTCGGCGAAGGCGAGGATCTCGGCCGGTTCGGCGTGCGGGCCGATCAGCATGCCGTAGCCCCCGGCTTCTCCCACCGCTTTCACCACCAGGTCCTTGAGGTGGGCCAGCACATAGGCCTGATCCTCGGGCCGGGCGCAGATGTAGGTGGGAACGTTCTCGATGATCGGCTCCTCCGCCAGGTAGTAGCGGATCATGTCCGGTACGTAGGCGTAGATCAGCTTGTCGTCGGCAACGCCGGTGCCCGGCGCGTTGGCGATCGCCACCCGGCCGGCGGCATAGGCCTCCATTAGCCCACGCACGCCCAGCATCGAATCGCTGCGGAACACGGCCGGATCGAGGAAGTCGTCGTCGATGCGGCGGTAGATCACATCCACCGGCTCGAGCCCGGCGGTGCTGCGCATCCACACCCGGTTGCCCTCGCAGACCAGATCGCGGCCCTCCACCAGCTGGATGCCCATCTGCTGGGCCAGGTAGCTGTGCTCGAAATAGGCGCTGTTGAACACGCCCGGGGTGAGCAGCACCACCGAGGGAGTGTCGGTCCAGGGGGCCAGTTCCCGCAGGGTCTGGAGCAGATGGGAGGGGTAATCGTCGATCGGCTGCACCGTGGGCCCGGAGAACAGGCTGGGGAACATCCGCTTCATCACGCGGCGGTTTTCCAGGAAGTAGGCCACGCCCGAGGGGCAGCGGAGGTTGTCTTCCAGCACGCGCCAGGTGCCCTTGCCGTCACGGATCAGATCGAGGCCGGAAACGTGGCACCAGCGATCCAAAGGCGGCTTGAACCCCGCCATCTGCGGGCGCCAGCCATGGGAGCTGATCACGTCGGCGCGGGGGATGACACCGTCGTTGAGGATCTTCTGGTCGCTGTAAACGTCGGCGAGGAAGCAGTCGATCGCTTCGAGGCGCTGAATCAGGCCCTTCTCCAGGCGCTGCCATTCGCCCGCGCGGATCAGCCGCGGCAGGGGGTCGAAGGGCAGGATCCGCTCGCCGCCCTGCTCACCGGAGCCATTGAGGCGAAAGGTGGCCCCGAGGCGCTTGAGCAGCATGCCGGCGGCCGCGTGGTTGCGGTTGATCTCTTCGATGCCGAGCTGGCCCAGGGACGAGAGCAGGGGCCGCAGGGCGGAGCGGGGCTGGGAAGAGGCGCTGAAATATTCGTCGTAGCCCTTTGCGGGCTTGTAGTCGGTGAACATGGGCAGCCGCATCGGGCTCAATCATGAACAGCGGCGCGGGGCCGACCCGTCATGGTTGCTACCGATCAGGCCGGGCCGGCCTAGGCTCCGGCCCGGCCTGATCGGCCCTGGCGGTGAATCCAACGCTCAGAGCAGGAAATACCGCTGCGCCATCGGCAGCACGTCGGCGGGCTCGCAGGTGAGCAGCTCCCCATCGGCGAACACTTCGTAGGTCTGGGGATCCACCTCCACCTTCGGCAGGGCCGTGTTGTTGCGCATCTCGGCCTTGCCGATGCCGCGGGTGTTCACCACCGGCACGCAGGGCCGCTCGAGTCCCAGCTTTCTGGGCAGGTCGTCATCGAGGGCGGCCTGGGAGAGGAAGGTGAGGCAGCTGGGGGCCAGGGCCTTGCCGAAGGCGGCGAACATCGGCCGGCCATGCACCGGGCCGGGGGTGGGGATCGAGGCGTTGGCATCGCCCATCTGGGCCCAGACGATCGAGCCGCCCTTGATCACCATCTCCGGCTTGACCCCGAAGAAACCCGGCTTCCAGAGCACCAGATCCGCCAGCTTGCCCACCTCCACCGAACCGATCTGGCTGTCAAGACCGTGCACCATCGCCGGGTTGATCGTGACCTTGGCGATGTAGCGCTTGAGGCGGGTGTTGTCGTTGCGCTCCGAGTCGCCCGGCAGGGCTCCCCGCTGCACCTTCATCTTGTGGGCGGTCTGGAAGGTGCGCGTGATCACCTCGCCGACGCGGCCCATGGCCTGGGAATCGCTGGCGATCAGCGAGAAGGCGCCGATGTCGTGGAGGATGTCTTCGGCGGCGATCGTTTCGCGGCGGATGCGCGATTCGGCGAAGGCCACATCCTCCGGGATCGAGGGATCGAGGTGGTGGCACACCATCAGCATGTCGAGGTGCTCCTCCAGGGTGTTGCGCGTGTAGGGGCGCGTGGGGTTGGTGGAGCTGGGCAGCACGTTGGCTTCGCCGCAGATGCGGATGATGTCCGGCGCGTGGCCGCCGCCAGCGCCTTCGGTGTGGAAGGTGTGGATGGTGCGGCCGCCGATGGCGCGGATCGTGTCCTCCACGAACCCCGCTTCGTTGAGGGTGTCGGAGTGGATCGCCACCTGGATGTCGAAGCGATCCGCCACGGACAGGCAGCAGTCGATGGCGGCGGGGGTGGTGCCCCAGTCTTCGTGGAGCTTGAGGGTGACGGCACCGGCACGGATCTGCTCCTCGAGCGCCTCGGGGGTGCTGGCGTTGCCCTTGCCGAAGAAGCCCAGGTTCACCGGCAGCCCCTCGGCGGCCTGCAGCATGCGGGCCATGTGGAAGGCGCCGGGGGTGCAGGTGGTGGCGTTGGAGCCCGTGGCCGGGCCGGTGCCGCCACCGAGCAGGGTGGTGACCCCGCTGGCCAGAGCGGTTTCCACCTGCTGCGGACAGATGAAATGAATGTGGGTGTCGATGCCGCCGGCGGTGAGGATGTGGCCCTCGCCGGCGATCGCCTCGGTACCGGGACCGATGACGATCGTCACCCCATCGGTGATGTCGGGGTTGCCCGCCTTGCCGATCGCGCAGATGCGGCCGTCGCGCAGGCCCACATCGGCCTTGACGATCCCCCACCAGTCGAGGATCAGAGCATTGGTGATCACGGTGTCCACGGCCCCCCCGGAGCGGGGGGTCTGGGCCTGACCCATGCCGTCGCGGATCACCTTGCCGCCGCCGAACTTCACCTCTTCCCCGTAGGTGGTGAAATCCTTCTCCACCTCGAGGAACAGCTCGGTGTCGGCCAGCCGCAGCCGGTCGCCGGTGGTGGGGCCATAGGTTTCGGCGTAGGCCCGCCGATCCATCCGATAGGGCATGGCTGAGGAAAGTCGAGGAGGACGGTGGGGGGTGGCCGGGGTGGCCGTCGCAGGGCAAGGGCAGCGCGCGCTGGTGGCGCCGCTTCAGTCGAGCGGGCCGTTGACCAGGCCGTTGAAGCCGAAGACCCGGCGCGCGCCGGCCAGGGGGATCAGCTGCACCTCCCGCTGATCACCGGGCTCGAAGCGGATCGCCGTGCCGGCCGGGATGTCGAGCCGCTGGCCGCGGGCACTGTCGCGGTCGAACACCAGCGCGTCGTTGGCTTCATAGAAATGGAAGTGGGAGCCCACCTGCACCGGGCGGTCGCCGCGGTTGGCCACATTGAGCGTGGTGACGGGCCGGCCGGCGTTGAGTTCGTGGCTGCCGGGCTCCGGCAGCAGTTCGCCAGGGATCAGAGGAGACATGCAGGCGGAGCGATCAGGGGGGATCAGCGGATCGGGTCGTGGAGGGTGACGAGCTTGGTGCCGTCGGGGAAGGTGGCCTCCATCTGCACCTCGGGGATGAGTTCGGGAACGCCCTCCATCACCTGGTCACGCCGGAGCCAGGTGCTGCCTTCCTCCATCAGCGCGGCCACGCTCTTGCCATCGCGGGCGCCTTCCAGCACCTGAAAGCTGAGCCAGGCCACGGCTTCGGGGTGGTTGAGCTTGAGACCACGACCCAGGCGCCGTTCCGCCAGCAGGGCCGCGGTGACGATCAGGAGCTTGTCCTTCTCCTGGGGGGTGAGATGCATGGGGGACGCGATTGCCGGCCACACTCTTGCAGCGGCGCGGGGCTGGAGCAGGTTCAGCAGGAACGTTCGCAGCGCCGGCAGCGGCGTCGGTCATGGCCCCACCGGTGTTGCCTGCGCAGGCGGCCCAGGCACAGGGGGCAAGGCGGGAGGCACCTGCCCCGTCCAGCGGGCCTCCTCCAGCGCCGCCGGATACAGCCGACGGGCAGCGTCCTGCGCAACCGGGCTGCGGCGCAGCAGGGCGCGGTATTGCTGCAGTGCGGAGGTGGGCCGGAACAGCAGGCCCGCCGCCACGGCCAAAGCGGAGCCCAGCAGGTAATCCAGCCAGCGGTGGGGGATGTACCAGGCCACCAGCGGTCCGTATCCGACAAAGGCCACCCCGCTGGAGATCAGCGCGGTGCGCAGGTACGCCTCGCCCTGCAGCGCCACCACCAGCGCCGCGGTTCCGCCCATGACCACGGCGGTGCTGAGCGGGCTGAGGCCAAAGCTGTCAAACACCAGCAGCGGCATCAGCACACCGAGGCTGACTCCCACCATGCGATCGCGCACCCGCGCCAGGGTGGCGCCGAGGCTGTCGTTGAGCAGCAGCACCACGCCGAAATAGAGGTATTTGGGGGCGACGGCGCCGAGGCCTTCGCCGATCGGCAACGCCAGTACAGCCACCACCAGCTTGCGCCAGAAGAACGGCGAGGCCAGACCCGCCGCCAGGCGCGCGGCCAGCGGCGGGTCGGCGGCAGCCGGCTCAGGCTCCTCCGCTGGCGCCTGGTGCCCGGCCGGACTCCACACCACCTGCACGACACTGCCGACCACGAGCCCGAGCGCGATGGCGGCCAGTTCGTTGCCCAGGCTCAGCCAGCTGCTGGTGGCGTTCAGCAGCGGCAGCACACCGGTGATGGCGAGCACGTTGCCGAGCGGCCGCAACGCGCCGGGCAACAGCAGCATCAGCACCTGCATGAGCGCGGCCACCAGGCCGAACACGAACACCTCCGGCGCTCCGGCGAAGGCCTCACCGATCAGCAGCCCGATCGCCATCGAAAGGCCGCTCAGCCCCACCAGCACCGGGTACACGGGCAGGGGCCAGCGGCTGAAATCCGGGCGCACCACCAGCGCCGCCACGATCACCCCGTAGGCGGCCGCGCCGCTGTCGAGGCCCAGGCCGGCCGCCAGCGCCGCGGTGAAGCCGCTGGCCTGGGCGATCACCAGGGCGGCACGCAGGCCCCGCGAGGGCAGCGGGGCTGCGGCGCCGGTCACCGAGGCCGGCCGCCGAGGGCCTGGATCCAACCCACCAGCAGCACCACCCCCAGCA
>NZ_JAGQBN010000018.1:0-69856 GCF_024345655.1 Synechococcus sp. Lug-A
GGGGGGGACAATCCCCGCCAGCACGTGCTGGCAATGGTTGGCATCGATCACCTGCTCCCCTGTGATCGGCTGGCGCCCGCCGTTGGCCAGCGTGGCCGCCATCACGGCCAGGTCGGCACTGGTGACCCGCAGCGAGCATTGACGGGTGTAGAGATCGGTGGCCTCTTCCGGATCCCACCAGAGGCGCTGCTGAGCGCTCAGCAGGCTGGCGATGCCGGTATTGCGTCGGTTGGTAGCCAGCTCGGAGCTGTACACCTCTTCATCCACCTCCAGTGGCCGGCCGGCGAAGCGGGAGAAGCCGGCCTCGATGAAGGCCCACTTCTCCTCGGGCGTGGTGCCTGGAGCCAGGCTGGTGGCGGCGATGGCGCCGGCATTCACCATCGGATTGGAGAGCCCTTCGCTGCTCCGCTCCACCGCCAGCACCGAATTGAAGGGCAGGCCGGTGCTGTTCACCCCCAGTTTTTCGCGGGCTTCGTCTTCACCGATCGCCTGGCAGATGAGCGCGAACTGAAACGGCTTCGAGATGCTCTGGATGCTGAAGGAGGCGCGGGAATCGCCCGCTTCGATCAGCTGCCCGCCGCAGCCGGCCACGCAGATGCCGAACTGCTCGGCATTGGCGGCGGCCAGGGCGGGGATGTAATCGGCCACCTTGCCCTCTCGCACCGGCGCAAAGCGCTGATGCGCCTCCAGCACCAGTGCCTCCACCACCTCGGCGGAGGGCAGGTGGCCGGTGGAGATCCACTCGGAAACGGTGTGCATGGGTGAACGGCTGGTGGTGGGGCGGTGGCGACTGGCGCGTCAGGCCGTGTCCTGGTTCTGCTCCCAGACGAAGCTGGGCAGCCGGTGCAGGGCTTCCCGCTGGGCGCTGCTCCAGGTGTCGATCATGGCGGCCAGTTCCGGCGCCTCCGCCTCGAAGGTGACGCGATGGGCCACCGTGTGCTTGTTGCGGGGCACGATCGCCAGCTCAAACGGCGGGCCAACGGTGAGGTTGGAGCGGTGGGTGAGTACTTCCGAGATCAGGCAGAGCCGGGCGGCATCCTCCAGCGACAGATTGGTGGAGCCCACATTGTCGAGCGGCGGCTTGCCGTACTTCGATTCACCGATCTGGAGATAGGGGGTCTGCGGCGTGGCCATCACCGCATTCCCCTGGGGGTACACCATGAACAGGCCGTGGGGTTCAGTGCCGATCTGCCCGCCCAGGATGAAGGTGGCCTCGGCACTGGTGCCCGCCTGCTGCAGAGCGGCCCGGTGCTTCTCCTGCACCGCCACGCTCACCGCGCCGATGTAGTTGGCCGCTTCGAACAGGTAGTGGCAGGAACGCAGGCCCTCACCAGTGCTGGCTTGGCTAGCGATCTCCTGGTCAAGGTCGCGCTGGATGTGGTTCACCACCGCCTGAGTGGTGGCGAGATTGCCGGCGGCCAGCAGCACGAACAGCCGATCGGAGGCCGGCTGAAACACATACATCTTGCTATAGCTGGAAATATAATCAACTCCGGCATTCGTGCGGGAATCAGAAGCAAAAACCAACCCTTTCTCCAGCCAGTAACCGATGCAATAGGTCACCTTGAATGGTCTGCAAGAGCAGCAAAACCCTAGCGTCGAGGGAGATGTGAGCCACAGGACATCGCCAAGATTCCGCCGCTGTGCTCAGCGATCCGCCCAGCCCACGGTCTGGCACCCAAACGGTCACCTGCCGGCCAGCCGTGGCGGCTCCGCACAGGCGCGGGCAGGATGGGGGCCTTCCAACCGTGACCAATGACCCAGGCCGGTGCGCGTCGCAGGTCAAAGCGTCCCGCCAGGGGCGCCGACGCCGATTCCGCCGGCCGCTCCGGCGCACGAACCCCCGGCGCCCGCCCGCCGGCCCAGCCCCCTATTCCCGGCTGGACGCTGGCGCTGGTGGCGGGAGTTGCCTTCGGGCTCGGCTACGGCCTCACCGGGCGCCTGCTCGATCTCCGTCCCGATGGCACGGCCCGCCTCGGTGAGGGTTTTGAGGTGAGGCCCACTCCTGGCACCAGCCTGGAGAGCCTGCGCATGCGCTTCGGCACCCCCAGCGAGGCGGTCGAAGACCTGGGCCTGCTGGAGCAGGAGCAGCGCCGCCGCGAGGAACAGGAGAAGCGCGAGGCTGCGGCCCGGGCCACCCCGGCGCCCGCCGACCCGAAGGCCAGCACCCGCGAGGAGCCGGTGCCGGAAGCGCCGCTGTTGCCAGCCGAGCCGCCACCTCCTTCCGATTCGGTGATCACGCCCAGTGAGCCGCCGGCGGCGGCGGATCCCAACGGCACAACGCCTTGATCTGCCACAGTTTCGCCAACCAACGGCCCCCGCATGAGCGCGCCCCAATCCATCGTTCAGGCCGCCATCAACAGGTTGGGTGCCCGGCTTGGCAGCAGCCTGGTGGAAACCGCCGCAGCCCTGGCGGTGCTTGCCCAGGAGGCGCCCGAGCGACTGCGCCAGGAATGGAGCCTCTTCCTGGAAGAGGTGGAGGCGGAGGCGGAGCGGCTGGAAACCGATCCGGCGGCTGGGTCGGCGTCGGCATCAGGCGCTGCTTCCGGCGCCATGGACGCGCAGTCGGTGGCCACTGCCGCCTGGGGCACGCCTCAGGAGCAGATCGATGCCCTGCGGGCCCAGGTGGCGCGCCTGTCGCGCCGCCTTGAGGACCGGCCCTGATGGGGCGCCTGCTGCAAGGGTGGCGGGGCCTGTCCCGTTCGTTGCGCATCTGGCGCGGCGTGCTGCAGCTGTTGGCAGGGCTGTGGCTGGATGGCCGGGCCTGGTCGTACCGGGGTAAGGGGCCGCCGAGCGCGGAGCATCGGGCTGTGCGTCAGCGCCAGCGTGCCCGCTGGCTCACCAACGAGCTGCTCAGCCTGGGATCGGCCTTCATCAAGTTGGGCCAGCTGCTCTCGGCTCGCCCCGATGTGCTGCCCGCCGGCTGGGTGGAGGAGTTGGCGCACCTGCAAGACAGGGTGCCCGCTTTCCCCTTCGCCACCGTGCAGCGGCTGCTGGAGGAGGAACTGGGCGAGCGCTGCAATGAGATCATCGATCTGGCGGAGCTGCCGCTCGGCTCCGCCAGCCTGGCCCAGGTGCACCGCGCCAGCCTGCGCAGCGGTCGCCAGGTGGTGTTCAAGATCCAGCGGCCGGGGCTGGAGCGGCTGTTCCGGCTCGATCTGGAGGTGATGCAGCAGGTGGCGGCGGTGCTGCAGCGCCATCCCCGCTGGGGCCAGGGCCGTGACTGGGTCTCGATCGCTCAGGAATGCCGGCGCGTGTTACTGCGGGAACTCGACTTTCGCCTCGAAGCTGAACATGCCGCCCGCTTCCGCCAGCAGTTTCTGGATGATCCCGGCATCCGTATTCCGGCGGTGATCTGGGAACTGAGCACCCGCCGGGTGCTCTGCCTCGATTATCTCCCCGGCATCAAGATCAACGACCGCCCCGCCTTGGTTGAGGCGGGTATCGATCCTGCGGCGGTGGCGGAAAAGGGGGCGGCCAGTTATCTCCAGCAGCTGGTGCGTTTCGGCTTTTTCCACGCCGATCCCCATCCCGGCAACCTGGCGGTGGCCAGCGATGGCGCCCTCATCTATTACGACTTCGGCATGATGGGCCAGCTCTCCTCGCGCCTGCGCGGGCGGCTGGGCCGCATGGTGCGGGCCGCTGCCGCCCGCGACGCCGGCGCCCTCGTGGAAGAGATGCAGGGGGCGGGCGTGATCGCCGCCGGCATCGACGCCGGCCCGGTGCGGCGCCTGGTGCGGGTGATGCTCACTGAGGCGCTGACGCCGCCTTTCTCCGCCAATGTGCTGGAGAAGCTCTCCGGCGACCTCTACGACCTGGTGTATGGCCAGCCGTTCCGCCTGCCGGCGGAGCTGATCTTCGTGATGCGCGCCCTCTCCACCTTCGAGGGGGTCGGCCGCAGCCTCGACCCCACCTTTAGCCTGGTGGCCATTGCCCGCCCTTACCTCCTCCCCCTGATGACCTCCGGCGGCACTGGACCCAACGATTTCCTCGGCGAACTGGGCCGCCAGGCCGGCGAGCTCAGCAGCCGCGCGCTGGGTCTGCCCCGCCGCCTGGAAGACAGCCTTTCACGTCTGGAGCAGGGAGATCTCCAGGTGCAGATGCGTGCCGGCGAAACCGACCGCATCCTGCGCCGCCTCGCCACCGCCCAGCAGGCGGCAGGTCAGTCGTTCTTGCTCGGAGGCTTGGCGGTGTCTGCGGCCTTGCTGGCCGCCAGCGCCAGGCCGGCCCTGGTGGCGGTGCCGTTGGTGGCGGCGTTGCCGGTCACGCTCAGTTGGCTGAAGCTGCAGGGCCGCCTGCGTCGCGATGGACGCCTGGAAAAACTTCCCGGCGCAGGCGGGTAGATGAACGGCGCAGCCGGTGATGAAGCTATCGGTGAAGATGCTTCAATCGGCACCCTGCTTTCTTGATCGTTCGGAAGGATTTGGGGCTCAGCGATAGAGCCGCTGTTCCTCTGTTCGAAGGGTCGATCTACGTTCCAGTTGAGGTTGAGCCTGTTTGCCGCACGTGGTGTTTGCCGCACTTGGTGGATGGGTTCATCTTTGGAGAAGGCCGGTTTCAAGTGAGTAACCATGAGTCGGAAGGCTGTGTGTAGTCAGGCTCTTGCTTCCAGTCATGATGTTGTCAATTGCGCCTGGTGCATGGCTCGTTGACACTCAACATGAACATCGTGTTCACGTCTTGTGTCTTAGGCAAGGCATTGCAATCTCGATGTGTGGACCCTGTTGCTCCAGCAGTTCTGCCGAATCCGATCAAGCGGAAGTCGTGACACAGCCAGGGCGAGGCCGAACATCCGGCTTGATCGTCCAGACGATTCAGACGCCGCTCCCTCTCTATTCGCGCTCAGCCCCGGCCGCGCGGGCCCCGGTCTTCAGCGCCGGCGTAGATCGCCTGGCTGCCCAGTTCGTCTTCGATGCGCAGCAGGCGGTTGTATTTCGCCACGCGCTCGCTGCGGCTGAGTGAACCGGTCTTGATCTGGCCGGCACGGGTGGCCACCGCCAGGTCGGCGATGGTGGTGTCTTCGGTTTCGCCGCTGCGGTGGCTGATCACGCTGGTGTAACCCGCCCGACCCGCCAGGTCGATCGCCTGCAGGGTTTCGGTGAGTGAACCGATCTGGTTCACCTTGATCAGGATCGAATTGGCGATGCCCTGCTCAATGCCCCGCTGCAGGCGGGTGGTGTTGGTCACGAACAGGTCGTCGCCCACCAGCTGCACGCGCCCGCCCAGCCGTTGGGTGAGCAGGGCCCAGCCCTCCCAGTCGTCTTCGGCGAGGCCATCCTCGATCGACACGATCGGATAGCGGCTCACCAGCTTTTCGAGCTGATCCACCATCTCGGTGGCGCTGTAGCTGCCGCCGCCGAAGGCATAGAGCCCGTTCTTGTAGAACTCCGTGCTGGCCACATCCAGGGCCAGGGAAATCTGCTCACCCGGCTTGTAGCCGGCCTTCTCGATCGCCTGCACCAGCAGGGCGCCGGCGGCGTCGTTGCTTTCCAGATCCGGCGCGAAGCCACCTTCGTCGCCCACCGCCGTGGACAGCCCCTGGGCGCTCAGCAGGCCCTTGAGCGTGTGGAACACCTCAGCGCCCATGCGCAGCGCCTCGCGGAAGCTGGGGGCACCGTGCGGCACCAGCATGAATTCCTGGAAATCCATGTTGTTGGCGGCGTGGGCACCGCCGTTGATCACGTTCATCAGCGGCACCGGCAGCAGCGTGGCCATCGGGCCACCCAGATAGCGGTAGAGCGGCAGGCCCACACCGTTGGCCGCCGCCCGTGCCACCGCCAGGCTCACGGCCAGCACCGCATTGGCCCCCAGGGCCGATTTGTTGTCGCTGCCATCGAGTTCGGCCATGGCGCCATCCACCGTGACCTGCTCCAGGGCGCTCAACCCACAGAGCGCCGGTGCGATCTTCTCTTCGATGTTGGTGACGGCCTGCAGCACGCCCTTGCCGAAGTAGCGGCTGCCGCCATCACGCAGTTCATGGGCTTCATGGGCACCGGTGCTGGCCCCGCTGGGCACGATCGCGTGGCCCTCGGCGCCGCCTTCGAGCCGCACCTCCGCTTCCACGGTGGGGGTGCCGCGGGAATCGAGCACCTCACGGGCAACGATGGAGTCGATCACGAGGTCGAGGGTGTCGATCACGATGGCCTCGGGGCAAACGGGTACGCGTGCGGATCTTATGGGGCACCCCCTCCCCCCGCGGCGTGCTGGTTGGCACAGCACTGGCTCCTGGCTAGGTTCACCGCGCGGTGGCACACGGCCAGAATGGGGCGATCCCGCTCACCGTTGATGCGTCTGCTGCACACCATGCTCCGGGTGGGCGATCTGGAGCGCTCCCTCGCCTTCTATACCGAGGTGCTGGGTATGCGACTGCTGCGCCGGCGTGAGTACCCCGCCGGCCGCTTCACCCTGGCCTTCGTGGGCTACGGCGACGAGAGCGACACCACGGCGCTCGAGCTCACCCACAACTGGGACACCAGCAGCTACGAGATCGGCACCGGCTACGGCCACATCGCCATCGGTGTCGAAGACATTTACGGCACCTGCGCCGCCATCGCCGGCAAAGGGGGCCGCGTTGTGCGCGAGCCGGGGCCGATGCAGCACGGCAGCACCGTGATCGCCTTCGTGGAGGACCCTGACGGCTACAAGGTGGAGCTGATCCAGCGGCCCGCTGCTGCGGGGGCCGATGCAGCCGCCTGAGCGTTACCCCGACACCGCTGCCGCCGCCGCCGCCTCGCCGCCGGCCAGCCTCACGGCCGACCCCGACCGCTTCAGCGAGGCGGCCTGGGAGCTGCTGCTGGCCGGCCAGGATCAGGCCCGCCGCTGGCGCCATGGCCAGCTGGATGTGGAACACCTGCTGCAGGTGCTCTTCCAGGACCCGCGCTATGCCCCCTGGATCGATCCGCTGCCGCTGGATGCCGATCGCCTGCTCGATCGCATCGAGGCTTTCTGCGCCGACCAACCGGGTGCCGCCGGGGAGGAGCTGTTCGTCGGCGACGCCCTCGAGGATCTGCTGGAGGCGGCCGATCGACGCCGTGCTGGCTGGGGCTCCCGCCTGATCGACGTGCCCCATCTTCTGCTGGCCCTGCTGGATGAGCCCCGCATCGGCGGCAGCCTGCTGGCCGCTGAGGGCCTGAGCGAGGAACGCCTGCTGCGCCTGTTGCGGCCTGAGGCTGGCAGTGGAGCCCGCCGCCTGGCCGTCCCATCCGCACGCGTGACGGTCGCTGATGCCGCGTCTACCCGCGCCGCAACGGCTGAGGCGGAGCGGGAAGACGGCGGGGAGGGAGAGGCTGACGACTGGATCGACGCCGCCCCCCCGGTGCCCTTCCCTTACCAGGGCGCCAGCCGCACTGGGGCTCAGGCTGCCCCTGCGGCCGCTCGCTCCGCTGCCCCCGCCGCTCCTCCGGCCACGCGCCCCATGGGCTCTGGCTCCGTCCGGGCGATCCCTGCGGCTGTCCCGGCCACCGGCCCGGCTCCCAGTGCAGCTCCCGAGGCCGACGGCGGTTCCGATGGCCTGCGGCTGGAGGTCGAGCCCTCTGCTCTCGAGCAGTACGGCCGCGACCTCACCGCCGCCGCCCGCGCCGGCCTGCTGGATCCGGTGATCGGCCGCGACACCGAAATCCGCCGCCTGATCCAGGTGCTCTCGCGCCGCGGCAAGAACAACCCGGTGCTGATCGGTGAGCCGGGCGTGGGCAAGACCGCCATCGCCGAGCTGCTGGCCCAGCGGATCGTGGCCGGCGAAGTGCCCGATTCGCTCAAGGGGATCCGCCTGATCGGCCTCGATCTCGGTGCCCTGATTGCCGGCGCCAAGTTCCGCGGGCAGTTCGAGGAACGGCTGCGCAGCGTGCTGGCGGAAGTGAGCGACCCCGATGCGGGCGTGGTGCTGTTCATCGACGAGCTGCACACCGTGGTGAGCACTGACCGCTCCAGCGCCGACGCCGGCAGCATCCTCAAACCAGCCCTCGCCCGCGGCGACCTGCGCTGCATCGGCGCCACCACTCCCGAGGACTACCGCCGCACGGTGGAGAAGGATCCGGCCCTCAACCGCCGCTTCCAGCAGGTGGTGATCCGGGAGCCCAACCTGGAAGTGAGCCTGCAGATCCTGCGCGGCCTGAAGGAGCGCTACGAGCTGCACCACGGCGTCACCATCACCGACGGCGCCCTGGTGGCGGCCACCCGTCTCGCCGATCGCTACATCGCCGATCGCTGCCTCCCGGACAAGGCGATCGACCTGATCGACGAGGCCGCCGCTCAGCTGCGCATGGAGGTCACCTCCAAGCCCCAGGTGGTGGAGATGGCCGAGGCTGAGCTGCGCCGCGTGGAGCTGGCCCTGCTTGCGGCCGAAGCCGCCCCGCTGGCCGAACGACTGCAGCGCCAGGAGGAGCGTCGCCTCGCCCTGGCCCGGCTGCAGGAGCTGCAGCACCGCTGGCAGGCGGAGCGGGAGCGGCTGGCCGAGCTGCGCGAGCTGCTCCAGCAGGACGAAGACCTGCGCCACGCCATCGCCGAAGCCGAGCGCGACGGTGATCTGGAGGAGGCGGCCCGTCTGCAGTACGACCAGCTCCACGGCGTGCAGCAGCGGCGCAACGCCCTCGAGGACGAGCTGCAGAGCGCCCAGCAGGGCGGGCTGGCTCTGCTGCGGGAGCAGGTGGAGGAGGGCGACATCGCCGATGTGGTGGCCCGCTGGACCGGCATCCCCATGCAGCGGCTGCTGGCCGGCGAACGCCAGAAGCTGCTGGAGCTGGAAGCACGGCTGGGGGAACGGGTGATCGGCCAGCCCGAGGCCGTCGCGGCCGTGGCGGCGGCGATCCGCCGTGCCCGGGCCGGCATGCAGGATCCGCGTCGGCCGGTGGGCTCCTTCCTGTTCCTCGGCCCCACCGGTGTCGGCAAGACGGAACTGGCCAAGGCGCTGGCGGCAGCGCTCTTCGATGAGGAGGAGGCGCTGGTGCGCCTCGATATGAGTGAGTTCATGGAGCGCAATGCCGTGGCTCGCCTGCTGGGGGCTCCGCCCGGCTATGTGGGCTACGAGGAGGGCGGCCAGCTCACCGAGGCGGTGCGGCGCCGGCCCTACGCCGTGTTGTTGCTGGATGAAGTGGAGAAGGCCCACCCTGAGGTGTTCAACCTGCTGCTGCAGGTGCTCGACGACGGGCGGCTCACCGATTCCCAGGGGCGCACCGTCGACTTCCGCAACACCGTGGTGGTGATGACCAGCAACCTGGCCAGCCGCGCCATCCTGGAGCGGGCCCGTGCCGGTGCCGCCGCTGGTGCCCCTGAGGCCTCGCCGCCGGATGTCCTGGCACTGGATGCCGCCCTCGATGCGGCCGTGGAGCGGGCGCTGGCCTCCCAGTTCCGGCCCGAATTCCTCAACCGCATCGATGAGGTGATCCGCTTCCGTCCGCTGGCTGCCACCGACCTGGAGCGCATCGTGCGCCTGCAGCTGGCTGATCTGGCCACCCTGCTGGCGGAGCAGCGCTTGCAGCTGCAGGTGGAGGACGGGGTGGTGGCCTGCCTGGCGCTCCAGGGCTATGAGCCGGAGTACGGCGCCCGGCCACTGCGGCGCCTGTTGCGGCGCAGCGTGGAGAATCCGCTGGCCACTGAGCTGCTGGCCGACCACTTCAGCGGCGCCTGGGGCGTGCGGGTGAGCCTGGCGGATGCGGCCGAGGGCGACCCGGCGGCCCGCTTTAGCTTCACGCCGCTGGCCGGGGCCGGCAGTGACGTCCGGTAGGGTGTCTGTTTGCCGGTTCGTGCGATCGCACCGGTGCGCAGGCCACCGTGGAATCCCCTACCCGCTCCACCACCACCGAAACCTTGCCTGAGGCAGAGCCCACGCCGCCGGCAGGGGCGGCAGCCACGGGCTTTTTCCCCTCGCTGCTGGAAGAGCTGCGCAAGGTGGTCTGGCCCAGCCGCCAGCAACTGTTCAGCGAATCGGTGGCGGTGATCCTGATGGTGGGCCTGTCGGCTGCCTCGATCGCCGCGATCGATCGCCTCTTCGGCTGGCTGTCCTCCCAGATCTTCCGCTGATCCTCCCGCCCCGCATTCCCCACGCCGCCTCGTCGTCCTTTCCTCAACCTCGTGTCAGAAGCCGAACTCGCCCCTGCTGATCTCGCTGCCGTCGATCTCACCGACGCTGACGCCCTGAGCGCTGCGGCGGTCGACCTGGCAGCCGTCGACCCGGTAGCTGTCGATCCGGCCGCCGCCGCTGAAGCCGAGGCCAAGCCGCAGGTGGCCCGCTGGTACGCAGTGCAGGTGGCCTCCAGCTGCGAGAAGAAGGTCAAGGCCACCCTGGAGCAGCGGGCGATCACCCTGGGCGTCAGTAACCGCATCCTCGAGATCGAGATCCCGCAGACGCCTGCCATCAAGCTCAAGAAAGACGGCAGCCGACAGTCCACCGAGGAGAAGGTGTTCCCCGGTTACGTGCTGGTGCGCATGGTGCTCGACGAAGACACGATGATGGCGGTGCGGAGCACCCCGAACGTGATCAACTTCGTGGGGGCCGAAGAGCGCCGCGCCACCGGCCGTGCCCGTGGCCACATCAAGCCCCGGCCCCTCACCCGGCCCGAGGTGGAGCGCATCTTCAAGCGCGCCGCTGAGAAGAAGCCACTGGTGAAGGTCGACATCACCGAGGGGGATCAGATCCTCGTGACCGCGGGTCCGTTCAAGGATTTCCAGGGCGAGGTGATCGAAGTGTCGGGAGAGCGCAGCAAGCTCAAGGCTCTGCTCTCGATCTTCGGCCGGGAAACCCCGGTGGAGCTCGAGTTCTCCCAGATCAGCAAGCAGAGCTGATCACCAGCGGCCGCCTCCCTGCGGAGGGTGGCCCTGGGTGTGTTCACCGCCTGCGGCGGACACACCACACCGCCGCTCCCCGCGAACGGCGATCCGCACACCTCCCCTCGGGGAGATCCTGTCCAGCCCACCGGGGCGTACGCCCCCATCTCCCGCGAGGGAGTTTCCGTTCCCCAGACCAGCCGATGGCCAAGAAAGTCGTAGCCGTGATCAAGCTGGCCCTCAATGCCGGCAAAGCCAACCCTGCTCCGCCCGTGGGCCCCGCCCTCGGTCAGCACGGCGTCAACATCATGGCGTTCTGCAAGGAGTACAACGCCCGCACCCAGGACAAAGCCGGGTATGTGATCCCGGTGGAGATCTCGGTCTTTGAAGACCGCAGCTTCACCTTCATCACCAAGACCCCGCCGGCGTCGGTGCTGATCTCCAAGGCTGCCGGGATTCCCAAAGGTGCCGCCACTTCCGCCAAGGGAGATGCCGGTGCCATCAGTCGCGCCCAGCTCGAGGAGATCGCCAAGACCAAGCTCCCCGACCTCAACACCAGCAGTGTCGAGGCGGCCATGCGCATCATCGAAGGCACCGCCCGCAACATGGGCGTCGCCGTCCGCGACTGAAGGCCCCCGGCCTGATGTCGCCACTGGCCGAGGCCCCTGCGCCGGATCCAGTTCCCTGCTCCTTTCCTTTTCACCCCACCCGGGGGAGACCCAGGGCCCGGGCCTCATGCGCCCGCCGGCTCCGTCGCCCGCACCCCAACTCCCACCATGCCGAACCCTTCCAAGCGTTACACCGCCCTGGCCGAAGCGGTCAAAGACCAGGCCTACGAGCCTCTCGAGGCCATTGAGCTCGTCAAGGCCAACGCCACCGCGAAATTCGACGAAACGATCGAGGCCCACGCCCGCCTCGGCATTGACCCCAAGTACACCGACCAGCAGCTCCGCACCACGGTCGCCCTGCCGAACGGCACGGGTCAGAGCATCCGCATTGCCGTGATCGCCCGTGGTGAGAAGGTCGCCGAAGCCAAGGCTGCCGGCGCCGACCTCGCCGGTGATGAGGATCTGGTGGAGTCGATCGCCGGCGGCCAGATCGACTTCGACCTGCTGATCGCCACCCCGGACATGATGCCCAAGGTGGCCAAGCTGGGCCGTGTGCTCGGTCCGCGCGGCTTGATGCCGAACCCCAAGGCCGGCACCGTGGCCACCGACCTCGCCGCCGCCATCAATGAATTCAAGGCCGGCAAACTGGAATTCCGTGCTGACCGCACCGGCATCGTGCACGTGCGCTTCGGCAAGGCCAGCTTCAGCACCGAGAAGCTGCTGGAGAACCTCAAGGCACTGCAGGAAGTGATCGACCGCCAGAAACCCAGCGGTGCCAAGGGTCGCTACTGGAAGAGCCTCTATCTCACCTCCACCATGGGTCCGTCGGTGCAGGTGGATGTCACCGTGCTGCAGGACATCAAGCGCGACAGCTGAGCGCCGAGGGCCCGGAAGCGGGCAGGTTTCCGGTGTAGGCTGATCCACTGGCTTGTCCAGAGGGCACGCGCCCAACCCAAGACAGCAGGTGAGCGATCGAGTTTCCGGGAAACCTTCCGGGAGTCCGTTTGTTCATAAGTCCTGCCGAGGTGCTCGCGGAAGGTTTGGCACTCCGGTTCCCGGTGGTGCGAATCGTCAGGCGGCCTCGTCGCGCCCCCGTTTGAAACGGGGGCGGGTCCGTCACTCCAAACGCCCCAGCGGTGCTGGCCTTTGCGGGCCGCCACCTTCAAGGAGCGGCACTTCGAGTGAGGGGCTTCAGGGGCCGCGGGCCCGGCTTGTTCCCACCGATTCGTTCCACTCCTATGGGCCGCAAACTGGAGAGCAAGCAACAGATCGTCGAAGAGCTCAAAGGGCTCCTCGGTGCATCGGAAATGGCACTGGTCCTTGATTTCAAGGGCCTGTCGATCAAGGAGATGTCCGACCTGCGCACCCGCCTGCGGGCCAGCAACGGCATCTGCAAGGTGACCAAAAACACCTTGATGCGCCGAGCGATCGATGGAAACAGTGCCTGGTCGGAACTTGATTCCCTGCTCACCGGCACCAACGCGTTCGTCCTGATCAAGGGCGACGTCGGCACTGCCGTCAAGGCCGTTCAGTCCTTCCAGAAGGACACGAAGAAGTCGGAAGTGAAAGGAGGCCTTTTCGAAGGCAAGCTCCTGTCCCAGAACGACGTCAAGGCCATCGGTGAGCTGCCCTCCAAGGAGGTGCTGCTGGCGCAGATCGCAGGTGCGATCAACGCCGTGGCCACCAAGCTGGCTGTGGGCATCAACGAAGTTCCGTCCGGTCTTGCCCGAGCGCTCAAGCAGCACGCCGATTCCGGCGAAGGCTGACCGCCGACTGCGGCGATTCCTGGAGTCGTCGCTCCCCATTCACCCGATCTGTTGCTGAATCTCAACCATGTCCGCCACCACTGACTCCATCCTCGAGTCGCTCAAAACCCTCTCCCTGCTGGAAGCTTCCGAGCTCGTCAAGCAGATCGAAGAAGCCTTCGGCGTGTCCGCCGCCGCTTCCGCCGGCGCCGTGATGATGGCGGCTCCTGCCGCTGCCGCTGAGGCCGTCGAAGAGCAAACCGAATTCGATGCCGTGCTCGACGGCTTCGACGCTGCTTCCAAGATCAAGGTGCTCAAGGCCGTCCGTGAAGTCACGGGCCTCGGCCTCGGCGAAGCCAAGGCTCTCGTCGAAGCGGCTCCCAAGGCCATCAAGGAAGGCGTCTCCAAAGACGAAGCCGAAGCCATCAAGAAGGCCATCGAAGAAGTGGGCGGCAAGGTCACCGTCAAGTGATCTCCGGGGGTGGCCGTTCGGCTGCCCCAACCCGCTTGCTTCCGGCCTTTTCTCCCTGGCCCGATCGGCCTCAACGGCCCGGCTGGCCTTCGGGCTCCCTCCCGGGTTCCGTCTGCTTACCCATTTCATCTTGAAGCCAGCCCCCGAGGCTGGCTTTTTTGTGGGCGTGATCTGCTGGCCCCCTCGGCTGGAGCGGCTTGCTTGGCCGGCCGTCCTGAAGCAGCTTGGCCTCCCCAGCCGCCGCGGAACCGTCAAGACAAAAAAAAGCCCCGCCGAAGGCAGGGCTTTAGAGGTGGGACGTTTCAGGGAGTCTGTCCTTGTTTCGACCCTTGAAGGTCGCCCCTCACCCCTCACACCCCCGAACGTTAACGCTGCTGATAAGGGGGGAGTGGGGGAATGGGTCGCTGGTTCAACTGTCACCGCGGCTGTTGCTGCTCCTTTCGTAGCCGCCCCCATCCCCTCGGTGTTCACTCCTCGAACGGCACCACCTGCAGGGCGATCGGTCCCTCGGTTTCTTCGTAGGAGGGCCTGCTGTCGTCCCTGCGGCCCAGCAGTGGGCGTTGGCGGCCGGCCACGAGCGAGCCCCTTGCCTGAGCGGCCCGTGCCAGCAGGTCCTCCAGCGGCGTGCCGTTGGCGAAATACACGTGGCTGAGGGTCTGGTTGCCGAAGGCGCGGCGGTTGAGCTGCCAGTCGGGCTCCAGGGTGATGGCCACAAAGGCATCCCGATCGCGCAGCGGCACGGTGCCGCGCCCCACGACCAGGGTGGTGGTTTCCGTGGGGCTCATCGCCTGCAGCTGAAGCTCCTGGCCCACCTGCCGCAGCCGCAGGCGGTAGCGGCTGGCCAGATCCTGGTCGGCGACCCGCAGCGAGTAGCCGTTGCTGTCGAGATAACGGCTGCAGATGCCGGTGAAATCGAAGCGGTTGAGGGAGGGATCCACCAGGCCATCCGGCCGCTGTTCCCAGCACAGGGGCCGGGGTGCCAGTTGCTCGAGCACCAGCAGCGACCAGTCGGCCGAGCCCACCGGCTTGGCCAGCACCGCAAAGCGGGAGGCATCCACAGGCACGCTGTTGAACACGCCCTGGGCCAGGGCCACGGAACTGTTCACGGCAGGGGCGGCGGCCATCGCCAGACCGAGTCCCGCCAGGGCCAGGTAAGTTCGCTTCATGATCGTGTGCGTCCTGGCCCGAGGGGGATCCAATGTTTACCGAACTTTTCGCCTGACGCCCAGTGGGTGCTGAGCCGGTGCGGGTGGTGGCAGCGGCCTGTGATGGGGCCTGCAGTGGCAACCCGGGCCCAGGGGGCTGGGGGGCACTGCTGCGCTTCGAAGACGGCAGCATGATCGAACTGGGGGGCGCGGATCCGGCCACCACGAACAACCGCATGGAACTGACGGCGGCCCTGGCGGTGCTGGAGCGCCTGCGCGAGCTGCCACGCCACCCGGATCTGCGACTGCGCACCGACAGCCGCTACCTCATCGATGGCCTGCAGCGCTGGATGGCTGGCTGGAAGCGCAAGGGCTGGCGCACCGCCTCGGGCAGCCCGGTGCTCAACAAGGACCTCTGGGAAGCGCTGGATCGGGCCCGGCTGCCGGATGTGCCGCTCGTGCACGTGCGCGGCCACAGCGGCGACCCCGACAACGACCGCTGCGACGTGATCGCCGTGGCCTTTTCCCGCGGCGGCAGACCTGCCCTGGCCGGGCGCGCTGCCGCAGGCGCCGCTCCTCTTGTTGCTTCTGTTCCTCCACCGGCCACCTCAGCACCCGCGTCCAGTGACCCCCTTGCTGCCGGCACCCCTGCTGACGACCCTGCGCCACCGGCACTGACCGCCTTGCTCAGCCGCCTGGAACTGGCGGACCGGTTGGCGGACGGCGGGTTTACCCTCTCGGCAGCCGAGCTGGCCCAGCTGGTGGATCTTCCCCTCGCCCGTTTGGCCGAGCGTCCCGGCGACTGGGTCTGGCGCGATTGGCACGTCCGCTCGCTCGACCAATGTCGCTGGCGCCTGGAGCGTCGTTGATGGAACCCCCCATGGCATCGGCCCCGCCCCTGTCAAGCACCGAAGCGCTCTACCGGCGCTGGGTCGGTCCGTTGCTCGCCCGCGATGACGGGGCCGACGCCGAACAGCTCACCCAGCTCACTCTCACCGCCTTGGGGCTGGCCTCCCGGCGCCGGCACTGGCCACTGGTGTCGGGCAGCCTGGCGGGCCTGGGGGCGGAATTGCAGCGGCCGGATCTCCGCCTCGAGCAGACCCTGTTCGGTTGCCGCTTCGCCAATCCGCTGGGCCTGGCGGCCGGCTTTGACAAGAACGCGGTGGCGGCTGGCATCTGGCACCTGTTCGGCTTCGGTTTCGCCGAGCTCGGCACGATCACCTGGCACGGTCAGCCCGGCAATCCGCGGCCCCGCCTGTTCCGCCTCTCGCAGGAGCGGGCCGCCCTCAACCGGATGGGTTTCAACAACAACGGCGCTGTGGCCGCCAAACGCACCCTGGAAGAGCAGCACCTGCCGCCGGCCGGGCAACGTCCGGCCGTGCTTGGCCTCAACCTGGGCAAATCCAGGATCACCTCGCTCGAGCGCGCCCCCGACGACTACGCCTCCACGCTGGAGCTGCTGGCCCCGCTGGCCGATTACGCGGTGATCAATGTGAGCTCTCCCAACACCCCGGGGCTGCGGGACCTGCAGGACGCCACCCAGCTGCGACGGCTGGTGGAACGGTTGCGCCGCCTGCCAGGTTGCCCGCCCCTGCTGGTGAAGATCGCTCCTGATCTGGAAGACGACGCCATCGACACGATCGCGCGGTTGGCTTATCAGGAGGGGCTGGCTGGCGTGATCGCCGTGAACACCAGCTTGAACCGTCTGGGCCTGGAGAAGCGCCGCCTCGCGCAGACCGGACGCACCCTGGAGGAGGAGGCCGGTGGCCTGAGTGGCGCCCCGCTGCGTGGCCGTGCGCTGGAGGTGCTGCGCCGGCTGCGGGCCACGGCTGGACCAGCCTTGCCACTGGTGGGGGTGGGTGGCATCGACTCGCCTGAATCCGCCTGGGAGCGCATCACGGCGGGGGCGTCGTTGATTCAGCTGTACACCGGTTGGATCTACGCCGGGCCTGCACTTGTGCCAACCATCCTTGAAGGCCTCCAGCAGCAACTCGACCGCCACGGCTGCCGCCATATCGGCGAAGCGGTGGGCAGCGGTTTGCCTTACCTGAGCGCCTAGCGAGCGATTCGGTGCGTCGGCGGAAGTCTGCCGATACGATTCGCGCATCTTTTCGTCGCCGATCTTGGTTCTCGCTGGCTTGCAAGAACGGCTGCGGCCTCTGACGGCCCGTCTGTTCCCTCCCCGCCTCCTGCTGGTGCTGGAAGACGAGCAAGTCACCTTGATGCATTTGAAGGGAGCCACCTACCCGCCCACAGGCACTTTGCTGCGCACTGTGCCGTTGCCACGCGGCACCTGCAGCGGTGGCCAACCTCAGCAGAAAGCGGCCCTTGGGGACCTGATCGGTGATCTGGTGGTGGAGCTCAACTTGATGGGGGCGGAGGTGGTGGCGGCCTTGCCCGCCGCTGCCTGCACGCTCCGGGTGGTGGAGTGGCCCTATGACGACTGGCCTGAGCAGCCCGACCTGGCGCTGCGGGAGTTGAACCCGGATCTGGGGCTCCCATTCCCAATGAGCCAGACCTACATCACTCTTGGGCCTCTCCCCTCGCGGGATCCATCCCGCCCCCCCACCTCACTGGTGGCCATCGGCCAGCGCGCCATGATCCAGGCCTGGGTGGAGGTGTTCTCCATTGCCGCCTTGGATCTTGTCTGCCTTGAGCCCGCCCAGGTTGTGACGCTGCGGGCGTTGGATCCTCTGATTGCTGCGGCTCCTGCCGGCGAACTGATGGTGTTGCTCGAGCTCCGTGGGGACAGTGCCGATCTGTTGCTGGTTCGTGATGGCATCCCCGAATTCAGCCGGCGGGTCACAGCAGGCGCCATGTCGATCGAAAGGGAGCTGCGTACCTGTCTGGCGTTCTGGCAGCGCCGGGATCCGAGCATGACGTCCGTGCGGGTGCTGGTTTACGGCCCCGCTCAAGATTGCGCGAAGGTTTCCGATACGCTCTCGCCGACACCGTCGTGGAGCGTGGAAATCGTCGACCCCCTGCAGCAAAGGTGGCTGAGCATTGTCGGCACCGAGAACGATCCTGACCCTTCCGCTGCCGACGCGGTCGGTGGAGCGTCCCTGGTGCGGATGTGCGGCCTGGCTGCCGGAGACCTGTCCCGATGAGCGCCTCCTTACCCCCCATTGACCTGCTGCGCGAACGCCGGGTTGAACTGGGCCTGCCAGCGGATGGGCCACCACCTCTTGACGCTCGGCGCCTACTGCTGATCGGCGCCGCCGTCGGTGGTGGCCTGGTGGTGGTGATGCTGGCCGTTTCGCTGCTGCTGCGGATTCAGCAGCAGATGATCTCTCAGGAATTGGAGCGTCTCGCACCGGTGCGGGGGCAGGTGGCCCAGCTGGAGCAGGAACTGGCCGCCGAGAAGGCCGCCAATGACAAAACCCGCGCCAGCAACGCGTCCCTGGCCGGCGGACTGGTCACACTGCGCTCCGGTTCGGCGCTGATGACGGATGTGAGCCAGCGCACCCCTCGCGGCCTGCAGCTGACCCAACTCACGGTGGAGAAGCAGGCCCTCTTGATCAAAGGCCGCAGCGCTGATCCGGGTGCGTTTGAGCGCATCAATGCTCTGGTGCTCCAACTCCAGGGCTCACCCCTGCTGGATCCGAGCCAGATCACCCTGGCCAGAGCAAGCCGGCCCTCAGCTGGAGGGTCAGGGTCGAGCCCAGAGGCCAATCTGGTGGCCTTTGAAATTTCTGCGGGCTTCCGCGCTACGGCCGAATCACTCAACCAGCGCCTGGCCTTGCTGCAGAGCCTCGGCGCTGAAGGCCTCGCCTTGCGGCTGCAGAAGCTCCGCCGTGAGGGAGTGCTGCCATGACGAACCTCCAGGAAGGCATCAAACCGCCATCCCCTGCCTTGCGGATCGGACTGCTGGCGGGTCTCCCGATCGCCGCCGGTGCCCTGCTCTCAGCACTGGTGTTCTTCGGCGGGGTCTGGCAGCCCTAGAGCAGCCTGCGCCAAGACCAGGTCCAGCTTGATGAATTGCGCGAGATGGAGCGCCGTCTTCCCCTGCTGCGAGTTCAGCGGCTGCGCCAGATCGAGGACACCGAAAAAATCCGCAAGCAGCAGAGCAACCTTCTGCAGCTCATCGCCGGCAGCGGCGATTTCGATACCTTCATGGCGCAGCTCAACCGGGAAGCGAGTGCTTCCGGAATCCAGCTGGATGTGTTTGAACCCGTTGCCCCGCCTGCCGCACCGGCGGCTGCCGAGGGCGCCCCTCCCGCATCGGGCCAACCGGCCCAAGGGAAGGCTGCCGCCGACCCCAATGCTCCGCCGCCCCCGCCCCAGGACCCATTGGAAGCCAGTGGCCTGGTGAAAGCGACGACCCTGCTCAGTGCCCGCGGGCGTTATCCCAACCTGCTTGATTTCCTGCGCCGGTTGGAGCGTCTGGGGCTGCTGGTTGTGCAGAGCGATCTGAACGTGGCGCTTCGAGAGGCAAGTGCCCCTGCTGGAGCTAATTCACCTCCACTTGCTGATCTCAAGCTCAATCTCTCTCTCTATCGAGAGGGAGATCCAGCGCCCAAGCCGCCTAAGCCGCCCAAGCCCGCTCAGCCCACGACGCCCTGATTTCCCCATTCATGCCCACCGCGTCGCACACGTTCACTTCTACACATAAGATCCCCCAACGATGAAATTTGCGGAGAACCGGTCAGTGCGACGAGTTGGAAGTCTGGCTCTTTCGGCAGCCTTTCCAGTGCTGACCCTTTTGCCGGTTGCCGAAGCCATGGCAGCGCCCGCCCAGGTGGGCCCATTTCAGCCGGGGACTCCTGCCGCCGGAACGAACCCTCCCGCCAGCCAGTCCGGCTCAGTGGAGCTGAAGATCCGCCGCCTGCCCGATTCGGTGGAGTTTGTGATCGAAGGCACCGGTGCAGCTCCGCAGCTGCAGCAGTTCACCAACAACCGGGGCTGGGAGGGGCAAATCCTCCTCACCGGTCCAAACAGCCTGCGGCGTGGCCCCCAGAGGGTGAGCCTGCCGGATCTGGGCTTCGAGACGGTGAGCCTTGAAGGCGAAGGCACCCGCTTCTTCCTGCAGGTGTCTCCGAGTCGTGGGGGTTCCATGCCTCGCCCGGTGGTGAGCGCAGACGGCCGCAACCTGATCCTCACCTTCCCCGCTCCCCGCCAGGGTTCCACCCAGACCGGCCGGCTTGACCTCAATACACCGGGCCGGGTGGATCAGGCGCGCTTTGCGCCGCCGCTACAACCCAGGGCGGTGGCACCGCCGGTGGGCGACATGGCCGTCGGCAGCATGCTCCTGCGCAACCGCAGCTTCATGAATCTGCGGGGTCCGAGTGTGACCATGACCCTCCGCAATGCCCCGGCGAAAGACGCGCTGATGGCCGTGGCCCAGATGGGGGGCTATGGCTTCGTTTACCTAGACCCCTCGACACCAGATGTAGAAATCACAAGGTCCACGGGAAATCAAGCCCAGCAAAGCACTGAGAAGTTTGTCACGCCTGGACAAGATGCGCGTCGAGTTACAATATCATTTCGAAATGAATCCTACGCAAAGGCGATTAACTCAATTGTTCTGGCGTCTGGACTTCAGGCGAAGTTAGAGGGGAATGTAATTATTGCAGGGAAGGATGCGCTGAGCAAAACCTTCGGATCTCAGCTCTCCAAGGTCTACCGGCTGAATCAGGCGTCAGCCAACTCCGCTGCTGACTACCTGGCGAGCCTCGGGGCCACGATCAACAAGACGTTCACCACCACATCCACCTCCAGCGAGGTGGCTTCCACAGGCACACCGGCGAACAACACGGCCGCTTCCACCGCCACGACTGCCACCACCACGCAGATCAACTCCTTCGGCGCCAGCCAGGGGCCTTTGGTGGGGCTGATCGGCACCACCGACACCAGGCTCGGCACCATCACCCTGGTGGGGGAAAGCTCTCTGGTGGCGATCGCTGAGGCCTATCTCAAGCAGCTGGATCTGCGCCAGCGGCAGGTGGCCCTTGCGGTGCGCATCCTTGATATCAACCTGGAGAACTCCCAGGATATCGCCAACAGCTTTGCGTTCCGCTGGGGTAATAACTTCATCGTCAATGACAATGGCCAACTGCTGGGTGCATTCGGGTCGCGGCTCCCGCCCACGGCTGGTGATTTCCGGCGCGGTGTTCCTAGCGACCTGGCAGTTGAACTCACGCCTGCCCAAGGCACAACACCGGGACAAGTTCAGGTTGAGGGCAGTAACCTTCCAGGGCTGGTGGCCACTGGTGCGGCAGCATTGAATGGCGGTCGGTCGGTCGGCGCTGCCATAACCGATGGCTTCCGGCGGAATCCCGGCCAGAATTTCCCGCAAGACAACTTCTTCGACTTTATTCAGGCCCAGATCGTTTCGCGCAACACCAAGCTGATCGCAAGTCCCACGTTGATCCTGCAAGAAAATCCCTCCCGCCTGCGTGATGGCGGCCAAGGCGGGGGTGATAGCGGCAGCTCCAACCAGGGCCTTGATGCCTACACGATCGATTCGCCCATTGCCCGCAGCCGTGCCAACGAATCAGTCGTGCGGGTGGGCACCAATGTGATCACCAATGTTGAGGTGGAGCAGCAGGAAAATGGTGGTACCCAATGCACGTTGGAACTCTCGACAGCTGGTCTGGTGCTGGGCGCCCGCGTCGAGAAAATCGATGACAACGGCTTTGTGACCTTCTCACTTTCCCCCAGTATTTCCGCCGTCACCGACTCGGTGCCGGGCCCACCTTCCTGCACCAGCGAAGTGAGCATTCTCAGCGTGCGGCGGCTGGACACCGGCGCTCTGCGGGTCCGCGACGGCCAGACCCTGATTCTCACCGGTGTGATTTCCGATGTGGACATCGCCGAGGTAACAAAATGGCCCATTCTTGGTGATCTTCCCTTGGTCGGTCAGTTCTTCCGCGGCTCCTCCAACCGACGAGAAAAGCGTGAGTTGGTGATTATGGTGACGCCGCGAATCATCTCCGACAATGACGGCGCCACCTTCGGCTATGGCTTCCAGCCCTCTACGCCGGAATCCCGCCAGTTCATGAGCAACCCGCAGTGAAACCGCAGCGGTGAGGGTTCAGAACGCCAGGGGGATGAACGCCTTGGCGGCCAACGGCAACAGGAACTGAACCACACCCATTGCCCCGCCCACAACCTGGCTGCCGAAGCCATTGCCTCCGTCTTTTCCTTGCCGCGGATCTTTTTTCAGCTTGGCGGAGGCCTCCAGCAACTGCTCGGACGTGGCCAGATCCCCGCTGGTGGCGTAGAGCTGAGCGGCATAGCTGAAATCGGCGGCGGCCTGCTCGGTCTTGGCTTGCTCTCCGCGCACGATTCCGCGTGCCACCCAGCTGATCGCCGCCTCCTGGTCGCGCTGAATGGCCGCGTCGAAGAAGCGTTCTGCCTCCGGCAGGCGCCCTGCTTTGGCCGCTGCGACGCCGGCATTGTGCAGCTCGGCGTGTCCCTGAAGGGCGGGATCGATGCCCCGGGCCCCCTGCCAGTGGGTGGTGGCCAGGCTGCCCGTGTCGACCTGAGCGCCACTGAGGTCGGCCTCCCGCAGGTCGGTGCCTTCCAGCGTGGCCCCCCGCAGATCGGCCCCCCTGAGCGAGGCCCCCTGGAGGCTGGTGAAGCTGAGATTCGCCCCGCCTAACTTGGCCCCATCCAGACGGGCACCACTCAGGTTGGCGCGCTGCAGCTGGGCGTTGCGCAGATCCGCGTCGCGCAGGTCTGCCCGCACCAGATCGGCGTCCTGCAGCTCGCAGCGCTTGCAGGAACGCGTGTCCAGCAGACGCACGACGGCATCGAATGAGGAGGCGCCGGCTGGGGGCATCAGCCCGAAGGCCGTCAGTGAACCCAGCAGCAGCACAGCCAGCCTTGGCTGGAGACCGCCCATCATCTGGTGCTTGCATGGATCCATGTGTTCTATCGAGCAGCGCGACTTACTGGACTGGAACGGGGCCGGATCCTGTCCCGGATGCTCATGCCTGTGAGCTCGAGGCGGCGGGCAAGGCTCCGAGCTGTTGCCGCAGCTGGCGCAGGCGCTTTCGGGAGGCCTGGCGCTGGTCTTGCGGCAGCGCTGGCCCGAACCGCTGCCGCAGGTAGGTGCAGGCCAGTTCATCGAGTGCGCAAGCGAGATCAGGACGCTGCTGTCCGGCTCGACGGCAGAAGCTGCCGAGGTCTTCACCGGGGCGTGGTTCGAGCCCCAGCAGCCGCAGACGCTGGAGACAGTGATCGAGCTCGCGTCGCAGGCCATCGGTGTCGCGCCGCCGCTGGCTCCAGTGCATCAAGGGCAGCACGAGGCCGAGGCAGAGGGCCAGTGCTGCCACCAGCAAGGCGCCCAGCCATTCATGCCGCTTGCCCAACAGCCGCTCAATCAGCGCCATCTGGTCCTGGCGATTGAAGCTCATCACCCACCCGGTCCAACGCAGATCGATGCCGCGCCACTGGAGCAGGGCCCAGCCCAGTGGGCTGAACTGGCGGGGGGTTTGCCCGGCAGAGATCGGCTGGCCGGCCGTGATTCGGAGCGGCGATACCCAGGCGGTGGGATCCACCAGGACCCAGCCCTGGTCTGCCAGCCAGACTTCGCTCCAGGCATGGGCATCGCTCTGACGCACATCCAGATAACCGCCGCCGCCCACCTGGGGCACCCAATCTCCCCCCTGGTAGCCGAGCACGATGCGGGCAGGCACGCCGGCGGCACGCATCAGGGCCGTGAAGCCGGAAGCGAAGTGCTCACAGAAGCCCGTCCGGGTGTCGAAGAGGAAGGCGTCCACCGGATCAGGGCCCGGCAGCAAGCCTGGCTGGGTGGTGTAGCGAAACGGCTGTGAGCGGAACCAGCGTTGGGCTACAGCGACCCGATCAGCAGGCGGAAGGGTGTCCTTCCACTCACGGCCGAGGGCCTGTAGGCGGGGGTTGATGCCGACCGGCAGCTCCAGGGCGGCTTCCCTGGGCGGCTGAAGCTTCCAGGCAGCGGGCGCACTCAGGTTGGTGAAGCCATAGGCGCGCCGTTCGATCGGTGGCCGGTTGTTGAGCAGCACGCCATCGGGGCTGATGCGCAGCTCCGGATCCAGCGGTTGGCCTTGGCCGCTCCAGGGGAGCACCGGTAGCAACATGGGCTCGGCCAGCCAGAACTGTTCGCGGCTGCCGGTGGGTGGCTCGCCGGCAGTCTGTGGGAGCAAGGCATTGAGGTTGTCTTCGTTGGGCAGCCGTTCCCAGCGCTGGCCATCGAAGCTGTGCAGCGTGAGCACCCGCCAGTACCGGGACTCCGGTGGTGGCGGCTCTTCGTTCGTGAAGCTGATCCGGGCCGCTGGCGTGTCCACCGCCACCAGATCGGCGATGCTGCCGGTGTCGAGCTGATCGGAGAGGCCTGTGCGGGCGGTCTGTCCCATGGGCACCGTCCAGAGCGGCCCGACCCGCGGCACCAGCAGAAACAGCACCAGCACCAGCGGCAGGGCGGCGCCGAGCAGGCGCAGGCTGCGGGCCAGCAGGGTCCGCAGCTGCACAGCACTGCCGAGTTCCAGCGACAGCAGGCTGCTGAGCGCCAGCAGCGTGGTGAGCAGCTGGATCAGGCTGGGCCCCAGACCGGGCAGCAGGGCCGCCATCACCCCGGTGATCACCAGAATCAGCAGCGAGGCGCGGCGCAACTCGCTGCGGGAGTGCGCCTCGCGCAGCTTGAGGGCGGTGAGCGTGATCAGGCAGATCGCCCCCCAGCTCAGCGGCATGCCGGTGTCGATCGCTGGCAGCAAGGCGGCCAGTAGGCCGAGCGCCACCCATTGCAGCCGCCGTTGCCCGCTCACGGAAGCAGGGCCAGGGCCGCCAGGCACTGGTCGCGATGGCGGCTGCCGCTGCCCGGAGCGATCGTGGTGCCGCCCAGGATCAGGCCGTAGCTGTCACCGGCAGCACTGAGCGCCCAGATGCGGGCACTGAGGTGTTGGAGCGCCTGCTCCTTCGGCAAGTCCGGTTGGGGGCTAAGGAGGGGCTCCGACGGCGGGGAGCCGCCGAACACCTTGGAGTGGGCGCCCCGGCCCCGCGCCATGGATTTCCAGAACAGCCGGCTGACCCCTTCCTCGGCCCTGTGTGGCCGCAGATCGACCCAGTGGTCGTGGCCCAGGGCGCTGGGGCGGCCGCTTACGTTCAGCCGGTTCCCCTCTGCCTCAGCAAAGGTTTCGGCCACCGGCCCTTCGCGGCGGGCTGGGTAAACGAGCTGGGCGGTGGGCGGTTCCCACAGGCTCCAGCAGCGGAACAGACCGAGCGGAGCACTGGAGCTGATACGCAGTCGGCCGGGCCGTTGCAACCCCCGCTGCTGCGGTTGCCAGGGAATTGACAACTCGGACTGGCCCGGCTGGATCTCCTGATCGCGGCTCTGGGTGGTGCTGTCCTGCCGCAGCGCAGAGCCCAGGATGAAGCCGATGCGCAGCTGATCGCGATGACACTGGCTGCGCACGACCACCGGGTAGTTGAGTGGGGCATCGGCGAATCCTGGCGGGGGATCGCTGCAGCTCAGTTCGAGGCCTTGCAGATTGAAGGCGGTGAGATGCATCGCCAGGAGGAAGAGTCCCAGCAGCAGATAAGACATCATCAGCGTGCCGTTGCTTTGCAGCTGGATGCCCACCACCTGCAGCAGCACGACGGCCATCAACCAAAGGGCGCCGAATCCAGTGGGCAGGATGTAGATGCTTCGGGCGCCAAGGCGCAGCTGGTGCCCGGCGTGAGGCCGGAACAGGCCATTGCGCTTCGCCTTGGGGACAGCTGGGTGGTCAGCGGAGACCATCGACGCCCGCCAGTAAGCGGTGGCTCCAACTGCCGGAGGCACAGGCACCGACACCGTTGGTGGCGATCGGCTCGCCGTTGTCCATGCGGTGTTCGCAGACGCTGGGAAGTACGGCCTGAACATCGGCGGGAATCACGAAATCGCGCCCCTCCAGCAACGACCACGCCCGGGCTGCCGCCAACAGCGACTGGGCGGCGCGCGGAGAGAGCGGCGAAGCACCGAAGCTGTCCTGGCGGCTGAGCTGCACCAGATCGAGCACATAAGCGAGCAGAGAAGGCTCGGCATGCTGGGCCGCCGCCTGCTGTTGCAGGGCGAGCAGATCGGCGGCGGTCAGCAGGGCCGGCAGCTGATCGGGCCGCATCGCCTGGCCGCTGAGCAGGGCCAACTCCGCTTCCCGCTCGGGGAATCCAAGGGTGAGCCGCATCAGGAAACGATCCAGCTGGGACTCCGGCAGCGGGGCGGTGCCGGTTTGATCGAGGCCGTTCTGGGTGGCGATCACGAAGAAGGGCGAGGGCAGCTCATGGCTGGTGCCATCAACGCTGACCCGGCCACTGGCCATCGCCTCCAACAACGCACTCTGGGTGCGGGGGCTGGCCCGATTGATCTCATCGGCCAGAAGCACCTGGCTGAACAGGGGGCCGGGCTGGAAGCTGAAGTTGCCACTGCCCGTATCGAGCACACCGATGCCGGTGAGATCGGCAGGGAGCAGATCGCTGGTGAAGTGCACCCGCTTGAATTCCAGCCCAAGACAACGGGCAAGTGCTTCGGCGAGGGTGGTTTTGCCCATGCCGGGCAGATCTTCGATCAACAGGTGGCCGCGTGCCAGCAGGCAGGCCACGGCCAAGCGGATCTGCTGGTCTTTGCCGAGCAGGACCTTGCTGACATGCTGGACGACCCGTTGCGGCGACACAGACTGGACCGTCACCAGCAGTTCCTCCTATCAGATTAAAGGATTCTGAGTCTGGGAGCAGGGGACGATGACCAGTACGCCGGGCAGCCACGAGCTGGAGCTCCGGCACGGCGGCAATCTCGAGGCGGCGGCAAGCCGCCTCGGTTGCCAGCCGCATCAGGTGCTCGATGCCAGCGCCTCACTGGTGCCGTTCGGCCCCCCCGCCTCCCTGCGGCGGGCGTTGCGGGTCTGCCTGCAGGGAGGTGCCGCCGGCACGGCCCTGCGGGACTACCCCGACCGCAGCTATTCCCGGCTGCGGTCGGCGATCGCTGCCCACCACGGCATCGACCCGGCGGCGGTGCTGCCTGGCAATGGGGCTGCTGAACTGTTCACCTGGGCGGCCCGGGAGGCGGCGGCGGCGGGCACCAGCCTGCTGCCGGAGCCCGGCTTCGCCGATTACCGACGCGCCTTGGCCTGCTGGGACGGGGCCATCGAACCTCTGCCGCTACCGCCGCCATTCCCTTCAACTCGGCTACCGACAGGTCGCCGTGGCGCTCAGCCGGCCTGGGCCTGTCCGGCTCCGTTCCCCGCCCCGGCCGGCCCCGGCGCGGCGCTGTGGATCACCAATCCCCACAACCCCTCGGGCCAGCTGTGGGACCGCCGTTCGCTCGAGCTGCTGCTTGACCGCTTCGCGCTGGTGATCGTGGATGAGGCCTTTCTGCCCTTGGTGCCCGATGGCGAGCGGCACTCGTTGGTGCCGCTGGTGGCAGACCATCCCCAGCTGGTTGTGATCCGCAGCCTCACCAAGCTGATGGCGATCGCCGGGCTTCGGCTCGGCTATGCGGTGGCAGCTCCAGCACGTTTACAGCGCTGGCAGGGGTGGCGGGATCCGTGGCCGGTGAACGGCCTGGCCGCTGCCGTCGGCCCGCTGGTGATCGCCGATCGGCGCTGGCAGCAACGCGTGCAGCGCTGGGTGGCGCGGGAAGGCCCCTGGTTCCACCGTCAGCTGGACGGTCTGCCGGGCCTGAGCCCACAGGCCGCGGCGGCCAACTTCCTGCTGATCAGAAGCGACCGCCCCCTGCTGGAGCTGCGCGAGCGTCTGGAGAACCGTCACCGCATTCTGCTGCGTGACTGCCGTTCGTTCGCGGGTCTGGGGGAGTGCTGGCTGCGCATCGGCCTGCAGGACCGCCGCGGTAACCGCCGCATCCTCAGGGCGCTGCGTTGTGAGTGGCGGGAATGAGCGCCTCCAGCAGGTGGGCGAGTTGCCGGTCGGCATCGCGCACCGCCAGACGCTCCATGCCGCTGCGCAGTTCCAGGAGGGGATCGGCGGCCGGAGCACTGCCCCGCAGCCTTGGTCCGATCAGCCGCCAGAGCGTTCGGCCCAGGGCCGGATGCCCAGCAGCGTGCTGGTGCACGATCACGGCCGCACCGGCGGCGGCGGCAGCTGCCGCATTGGCCTCCTGGTGCTGGTCGGCGGCCTGCGGGTAGGGCACCAGCAGGGCGGGTGTGCCGCAGACCGCCAGTTCGCTGAGGCTGCCAGCACCAGCCCGGCTGATGGCCAGGTCGGCGTGCTGCAGCAGCCCGGGCAGCTCATCGCTGAACGTGCGCTCCACCAGTGCTGGGTGCTGCAACACTCCCACCTCCGGGTCGTTGCTACCGGTGAGATGCACCACCCGACAACCGGCGTTGAGCAAGGACGGCAGCAGCGGCCGCACCATGCGATTCAGCCCCAGCGCCCCCTGGCTGCCTCCCATCACAAGCAGCAGCGGACCCTCCCCTGCCGGCACCCAGGGTGGTAGGGGCGTGGGCTCGAGAAAGGCGCGGCGCACGGGGGTGCCGGTGAGCAGCGGCGTGCTGCCAGGCAGGCGTTCCGCCGCCGCCGGCAGGCCGATCGCCACCCGGGTGCACCAGCGGCTGAGCAGACGGGTGACCCGCCCGGGGATCGCATTGGATTCGTGCAACACCACCGGAATGCCGCACCAACGGGCAGCCAGGATGGCGGGGGGGGCGATGTAGCCGCCGGTGCTGAACCCCCCCGGGGTGCGCTCGCGGCGGATCCCCCGCCGCACCTCACGGCTGGAGGCGATCAAGCGCAGGAGCTGCCAAAGCTTGCAGAGCCCCTGCCCCTGCAGCCCACCGGCATGCACGGTGTGCAGCGGATAGCGGCTTGGCACCAGATCCGTCTCCAGCCGATCGGGCACCCCGAGCCAACTCACGGTCCAGGAGGCCGGCAGGGCCTCAGCCACCGCCAGAGCAGGGAAGAGGTGTCCACCGGTGCCGCTGGCGGCGATCAACAGGTGGGTCATCAGCCTTCAAGGACGGGCGGGAGTGCCCTCTCCGGGCGCGCCTAACTTAAAAGCACCCCGACGACCGCCATATGCCCATGTCGTTGCACCGCCTGTCGCTGCCCTCCCTGTTATTGCACCGCCTGTCGTTCACTCGCCGCTCGCTCCCGCGTCCGCACAGGCCACACGCCTTGCTCTCGGCTCTGATGTTGGCTGCCGCCTGCTGGGCGCCGACGGCGATGGCGGCAGCTCCCGGCACCGATCTGCTGCGCAGCTTGGAGACCGCCCTCAACAGCGGCTCCGCCGGCAGCGTGGCTGCCTTGCTCAAGGCCGGCGACGGCATCGATCCCGCTGATCTGGAAGCCCGTTACCGCAGCCTCCGCACGCGCTTCCCTGATGCCCGCTGGCAGATCACCCCGGGGGACAGCCTCAAGGACGGCCGCAGCACTGTGCGCATCAGTGTGAGCGGCACCAGCCAGGTGGGCGCCTTCCTCTATCGCCTGCAGGCGGAGCAGCTGCTGGCCCTCAGCATCCGGGATGGACGGCTCGATGGTCAGGAGCTGATTTCCGAGAACGCCACCCTGCGCAGCGGCAGCACTGACCTGCCAGTCAGTGTGCTGATCCCTGATGCGGTGCTCACCGGCCAGCGGTATGACGTGGACGTGGTGTTCGATGACCCGCTTGACGGGGCGGTGGCCGCCGGTGGCATTGCCGCCGTGAGCGAGGAGCAGATCCGCGCCTTCCAGAGCCCCGACCTTGAACTCACGGCGCTCGGTGGCGGTGGGGTATTCAAAGTGGTGCAGGCGCCCCAGCAGCCCGGCAGCCAGACCTGGGCCGTGCTGCTCGTGCATCCCGATGGCATCGTGAGCACCACCAAGCGGGTGCGGGTGGTGGGCAACCGGGACGCGCTCACGCCTTGAGCGCGTCCGCCAGCCACATCCGGTCATGTTCGGTGGCTGCTGAGTGTGCGTTTAGACAGAGATCGGCGACAGCATGAGGGCGCCTGAGCACATGATCTTCCTGATGTCCTCCACCCGTTTGCAACGACTGTTGCTACCCCCCGTCGTCGCCACCCTGGCGGTGATTGTCCATCTGGCTGCCGGCCAGGCCCAGGCCGTTCCTGGCGACGGATCCGGCGCTGGTCGCAGGGCCTGGCTCGAGTCGGTCGAGAAGCTCACCCCTAGCCAGAAGCAGGAACTGTTCAGCTTCCAGCGCAGCCTGTCCCTGAAAACCCATGCCGAGCAGATTTCCATCCTGCAGAGCAGCGAGCGTTGCGTCAGCGCCGCGACCGACTTGGACGACTTGCAATCGTGCCGCCGCACGGCGATGGCAAGCCGTCGCGCCCTGATGACCAAAAACCGCGATCAGGCGAAAGCCTTCAACCAAAAGCTCGGCCTTCCCATGCCGGAGCTGAACGGGGAAGACAAAGGCGGCCGCCGCGGCCGGGGCAGCAGGCAGGCGCTCTGATCTGAGCCAGCGTGGGGGCAGTAGCCGCCCCAGCCTTTCCTGCGTCGCCCCGGTGACCTGAGATCAGGCCTCGTCGAGGGCGGCCACGCCGGGCAGTACCTTGCCTTCCAGCAGTTCAAGGCTGGCGCCACCACCGGTGGAGATGTGGCTCATGCGCTCGGCCACGCCCACCTTCTCGACAGCCGCCACCGAATCACCACCACCGATGATCGTGCAGCAGCCCTTGCCGCTCAGATCGGCCAGGGTGTGGGCGATGCCGTTGGTGCCGGCAGCGAACTTGTCGAACTCGAACACGCCCATGGGGCCATTCCAGATCACGGTCTTGCAGTCGGCCAGGGCCTCCTGGAAGGTCTTGATCGAATCGGGGCCGATGTCGAGGCCCATCCAGCCGTCGGGGATGGCGTCGATCGCGGTGGTCTGGCTGTTGGCGTCGGGGGAGAAGGCATCGGCCAGCACCACATCGGTGGGCAGCAGCAGCTGCACGCCCTTGGCGGCCGCCTTGGCCTCCAGCTCCTTGGCGAGCTCAAGTTTGTCGTCTTCCACCAGGCTCTTGCCCACCGCCAGGCCGCGTGCCTTGTAGAAGGTGAAGATCATGCCGCCGCCGATCAGCACCTTGTCGCACTTGTCGATCAGGGCTTCGAGCACGCCGATCTTGCTGCTCACCTTGGAGCCGCCCACGATCGCCGCCAGCGGCCGCTGAGGCTCATCGATGGCGCCCTGCAGGTACTGCAGTTCCTTCTCCATCAGGTGGCCGGCCACGCTGGGGCTCAGGTACTTGGTGACGCCTTCGGTGGAGGCGTGGGCCCGGTGGGCGGCGCCGAAGGCGTCGTTCACATAGACGTCTGCCAGGGCGGCCAGCTTTGCGGCGAAGGCGTCGTCGTTCTTCTCTTCCTCGGCGAAGAAACGCACGTTCTCCAGCAGCACCACATCGCCGTCGGCCATGGCGGCCACCTTGGCTTCGGCATCAGGGCCGATGCAGCTGTCGGTTTTCACCACGGGTTTGCCGAGCAGCTCGGCGAGGCGGGCCGCCACCGGGGTGAGGCGCATCGTTTCGTTCACCTGGCCCTTGGGACGGCCGAAGTGGGCGGCCAGGATCACCCGGGCTCCCTTGGTGGTGAGGTCGTTGATCGTGGGCAGGGCGGCCCGGATGCGCGTGTCGTCGGTGATGGCGCCGTCACCGTCGAGTGGCACGTTGAAGTCGACCCTCACCAGAACGCGCTTGCCGCTCAGTTCATCGGCGGAGAGGCTGGCCAGGGAGCGCTTCGTCATGGATTCAAGATGTAAGGAAAGATGCGCGACATTAACCCGTGGCCCTGCCCGTGTTGAAGGGGGCGGTGGTCTCGGGCACAGCGGGCGCTAGGACAAGGTCAGCAACTTGCCTGCCCCTTCTGTCCCGTCGGGGATGTGACCGATGTTCTCCACCATCCTGTTCCCCATCGACCAGAGCCGTCAGACCATGGAGACGGCTGCCTTCACGCTGCGCCTGGCCCAGCAGCACAACGGGCGGCTGGTGGTGCTCTCTGTGGTGGAACCGGAGGGTGCCATGCACGATGCGGCCGCCGTTGCCAGCCTGCTGGAGCAGGCCCGCAGCCACTTCGAGCAGGCGGGGGTGGCCTGCGAAGTGATCGAGCGGGAAGGCCATCCCGCCTTCGTGATCGGCGACGTGGCCGATGAGATCAACGCCGATGTGATCGTGATGAGCACCCGGGGTCTCACGCTCGCAGCCGATGAGCCCAGCACCGCCGCCCGGGTGATCCAGTTGGCTCCCTGTCCGGTGCTGGTGGTGCCCTGATGCAGCCCGCCATTCAGTGGTATCCCGGCCACATCGCCAAGGCGGAGCGCCAGCTGAAGGCCCAGCTCGCCAAGGTGGATCTGGTGATCGAGGTGCGTGATGCCCGCATCCCCCGCGCTACCAGCCACCCGCGTCTGAAGCGCTGGATGGAGGGCAAGCACCGCCTGCTGGTGATCAACCGCCGCGACATGGTGAATGAAACGGCCCGCCTGTCGTGGGACCGTTGGCTGCGCGAGCAAGGCGAAGTGCCCTGGTGGTGTGACGCCAAGACCGGCACGGGCGTGAAGCAGCTGCAGGAGGCGGCGATCCGGGCGGGCGAGCAACTCAATGCCCGCCGCGCCGGCCGCGGCATGCGCCCGAGGCCGGTGCGGGCCCTGGTGCTCGGGTTCCCCAACGTGGGCAAGTCGGCGCTGATCAACCGGCTGGTGCGCCAGAAAGTGGTGGAGAGTGCCCGGCGGGCCGGGGTCACCCGCACGCTGCGCTGGGTGCGGCTGGGCCAGGCGCTGGATCTGCTCGATGCCCCCGGCGTGCTTCCTCCCCGCCTGGAAGACCAGCGCGCCGCCCTGCTGCTGGCCCTCTGCGATGACATCGGCCAGGCCGCCTACGACGGAGAGGGGGTGGCGGTGGCCTTCCTGCACCTGCTCGATGCGCTGGCCTCGGTGCCGGAGGCCGGGCTGCCGGCGCAGCTGCTGGAGAAGCGCTACGGCGTGGCACTGCCGCGGCGTCAGGGGCGGCGCCATGCCGATGGCGAGCACGACGACGCCTCGGACGGGGATCGCGAGCGTGATGGAGCTGGGGCCTTGGAGTCGTTGCCGGATGGGCTGGCCTGGCTGGAGGCCGCTGCCGCCCGCCACACCAGCGGCGACACCGCGCGCATGGCCCAGCGCCTGCTCGATGATTTCCGCCGCGCCGTGCTCGGCCCGATCGCCCTGGAGCGCCCGCCCCAGAAGCCCGCCGCCGCTGTGGAGGTATGAGCGCGTTCGGGGCAGGTGAAGGGGAGTTGATCACGCTCCACTACCCCCGGCCCCTGCCGATGCGGCTCGATCGCTGGCTGGTGGCCCAGAGGCCGGAGCAGAGCCGTGCCCGCATTCAGAAATTCATCGATGCCGGCCTGGTGCGGGTGAACGGCAGCCCGGGCCGCGCCAAGACACCGCTGCGGCCTGGAGATTGCGTGGAGCTGTGGATGCCGCCGCCGGAGCCGCTCCCCTACCTGATCCCGCAGCCGATCCCACTCGACATCCTCTACGAGGACAGCCACCTGATCGTGCTCAACAAGCCTGCTGGGCTCACGGTGCACCCGGCGCCCGGCAACAAGGACGGCACCCTGGTGAACGGCCTGCTGCACCACTGCCCCGACCTGCCGGGCATCGGCGGCGAGCGGCGGCCAGGCATCGTGCACCGTCTCGACAAGGACACCACCGGCTGCATCGTGGTGGCGAAGAGTCAGCAGGCCCTGGTGAACCTGCAACGCCAGATCCAGCAGCGCGTGGCCTCCCGCGACTACCTGGGTGTGGTGCACGGGGCGCCCCAGGCGGAGTCCGGCACGATCGAGGCCGCCATCGGCCGCCACCCGATCGACCGCAAGAAGTACGCCGTGGTGGCCGACGACAAGGGCCGGCTGGCCCGCACCCACTGGCGCCTGATCGAGCGGCTGGGTGATTACTCCCTGCTGCGCTTCAAGCTCGACACCGGCCGCACCCACCAGATCCGTGTGCACGGCGCCCACATCGGCCACCCGATCGTGGGGGATGCCACCTACAGCCGCTGCCGGCGTCTGCCGATCGAGCTGCCGGGCCAGGCCCTGCATGCGGTGGCCCTGGGCCTCGACCACCCGATCAGCGGCGAGCGGCTGAGCTTCGAGGCGCCGCTGCCGCCCGCCTTCACGGCGCTGCTCGCGGTGCTGCGCCGCCGTCAGCCCGCGCACCAGGCCCAGCCGGCAGCCGCCGACGCCATCGGCACCGCCGCCTCCACCAGCCCCGCAGACCCGTTGCCCTAGCCGGGGTCTGTGCGGTCGTTGGCTGCCGCTGTCGCGTCAGCGGCACTCTGGCGCCGCCGCTCCCGCAGCGATTCGTCGCGCATCAGCTCGTACATGGTGTTGTGCTCAAACAGATCGGCCACGGCGATCGCCGTGCTCACGGCGAAGCCGATCGGCAGCAGCAGGGCGTAGTCCTTGCTGAGCTCGAAGGTGAGCAGGATCGCGGTGAGCGGCGTGCGGGTGAGGGCCCCCAGGAAGGCGCCGCCGCCGGCGAACAGCAGCGTGGACGGGGCGTAATCGAACAGCACCTGACACACCTGCTGCACCAATGTGCCCAGCGAGGCTCCCACCACCAGCGCCGGTGCCAGGAAGCCTCCGGGGGCGTCAGCCGCCACAGCCAGGGCAGTGCCGGCCGCCTGCACGATCAATGCCACCAGGGCATTCAGCGGCGTGCTCAGCCCGAGCAGGGCGCTGAAGCCGAGCCGATCGGGATTGTCGAAGCTGGGATTGAGCAGGGAGGAGGCCAGGCCGATCCCCAGGCCCACCAGACCCAGCTGCTGCCACAGCGACAGATGCAGGCGGAAGAACCCCCGGCGCAGGCGCACGATGACCCGTTGGTAGAGCATCGCCAGCGCGCCGGCGATCGCGCCCAGCAGCATCAGCAGGGGGATGTCCACCAGGCGGAAATCGGTGAGGCGCGAGGGGTCCTCGATCACCGGCAGCAGCTGCCGTAACCACAGCGGCCCGCTTTCATGGCCATCGAACAGCCGGGTCCAGGTGATCGTGGCGAAGATGGCGAAGGTGACGACGGCATTGCTGCGCACCGTGCTGCCTTTGAACATCTCCTCGAGCGTGTAGGCCAGGCCGCCGAGCGGCGCGTGAAAGATCGCCGCCAGGCCAGCGCCACTGCCGATCGCCACGGCCAGCCTGCGTTCCCGCGGTGGGGCCTGCAGGCCGTCGGCGGTGGCGCGGCCCACCACGGCGCCGATCTGGATCGAGGGGCCCTCCGGCCCCACCGGCAGGCCGCTGCCGATGGCGATGCCGCTGGCCAGCAGCTTGACGATCGCCAACCGCCAGGTCATCGGGATCGGCACCCCCTCCAGCCAGAGCATCACCTGCACGATTCCCGATCCCTTCGCCTCCGGCTCGAAGGCGCTGATCAGGCCACCGGCCACCGCGCCGCCCAGGCCGCCCATCAGCGGCAGCACGATCCAGCGGGGCAGCACGGCCGCCAGCTGCAGCCGCAGGCTGTTCAGCAGCTGGGTTTCGCCGCTGTACAACCGGATCGCCACGGCCACGCCGATGCCGATGGCGTTCACCAGCAGCAGCAGGCGCAGCAGGCGCCTGACGGCCTGGTGGCGCTCCGGGGCTGTCAGCGCCATCTCAGCTCAGGGCCGGCAGGCGTGGACTGGCCGCCACCAGCTGCCTGGTGATCGCCGCCTGGGGCGCTGCCAGCAGCTGATCGCCGGGCCCTTCCTCCACGATCCGGCCGCCGTCGAGCACGATCACCCGCTGGCAGAAGCCGCCGGCCAGGGCCAGGTCATGGGTGATGAAGATCAGCCCCAGCCCCAGCCGCTGCTGCAGGGCGCGCAGCAGGGCGAGCACCTCGGCCTGCACTTCAGCATCCAGCATGCTCACGCTCTCGTCGCAGAGCAGCACGCTCGGCTCCAGCACCAGCGCCCGGGCGATCGCCACGCGCTGCTGCTGGCCACCGGAGAGCTGCCGCGGCAGCCGGTTTTCGAAGGCCTCGGCCGGGCTCAGCCCCACCGCTTCCAGCCCTGCGCGTGCCCGGGCGCGTGCCTCCGGCCGGCTGGCCAGGCCATGGATGCGCAGGGGGTCGGCCACCGCTGCGCCCACCGTCATCACGGGGTTAAGGCAGGCCAATGGGTCCTGGAACACCATCTGCAGGCGCCGCCGCTGGCGGCGCAGCTCCGGCCCTCGCAGTTGCAGCAGGTCGCGGCCCTGCAGCCGCACGGCGCCGCCGCGCACGGGCGCCAACCCCATCAGGGCGCGGCAGAAGGTGCTCTTGCCGCAGCCTGAGGCCCCCACCACCCCCACCGTTTCGCCTTCGCGCAGCTCCAGGCTCACCCCATCCACCGCCTTGAGCCAGCGCTGCCGGAAGGGGAGCGAGGGCAGCGGGTGCCAGGAGCGCAGTTCCTCCACCGCCAGCAGGGGTGGGCCGCTGGCCGGTGGGGGCGTGAGGCCGCCTTCGCGCCGCCGCGCCGCTGCCACCAGCCGCTGGGACAGGGGGGCCTGCGGCCGGGTGAGCAGGGTATGGGCGGGAGCCTCCTCCACCAGCCGCCCGGCTTCGAGCACGGCGATCCGGTCGCACCAGCGCCCGGCCATCGCCAGGTCGTGGCTGATCAGCAACAGGGCGCTGCCGGTTTCGCGGCAGAGGCCCGTGAGTTCGGCCATCACCTGGCCCGCCACCGCCACATCGAGGCTGGTGGTGGGTTCATCGGCGATCACCAGGGCCGGCTCCAGGGCCATCGCCAGGGCGATCGCCAGCCGCTGGCGCATGCCACCGCTGAATTCATGGGGATAGCTGCCGTAGCGCTCCGGGTTGATGCCCACCCGCTCCAGCAGCTCCTGGGCCCGGCGCCGCACCTGGCGACGGCCCCAGAGCGGCCGGTGGGCGGTGAGCGTGTCGCCCAGGTGATCGCCGATGCGCAGCAGTGGGTTGAGCCGGGTCATCGGGTCCTGGAACACCAGGCCCACGGCTTCGCCCCGCAGGCGCTGCAGGGCGGCACGGCGCAGACGGCGCGGGTCCTGGCCGCACAGCAGCAGCTCGCCGCTGCATTGGCTTCCTGCCGGCAGCAGTTGCACCACGGCGCGGGCCACCGTGCTCTTGCCGCATCCGGAAGGCCCCACCAGCGCCAGACGGTCCCCAGGGTCGAGGCGCAGATCCAGGCCATCGAGGGTGGCAGGACCCTCCGGGGCGCCCGGGTAGCGCACCGTCAGCTGGTGGATCTGGAGCACTGGAGCGCTGGACCGGGAGCTGGCCATGGTGTGAGCGGATCGTGACCGGGCAGCGGGCCCAGCATGGGGGATCCGCGCCCGATCTGCTCATTCCGCGTGGCGCCTGCCTACGCTGAACGCCAGAGGAAACCTGTAGATGCTCGAAGCGGCGGCAGGAACCCGAATCGCCCCGATCGAGGTCAACGGACTCCCCGCTGTTCCTGACCGCTCGAAGGAGGCCGGGGCCGCTGGAGGCGCTCTTTCCCCTGCGGCCAGCACCACCCAGCGCCGCCTGCGCGACGCCGAGGCTTACTGCGTCGTCCTGCCCGACTGGCTGCGCACCTGCCTGGAGCGGGTGCGGACCAGCGACGACCAGCCCGGTGCCGCCGTGCCCCCCAGCCATGGCGAATCGCTGCTCGCCAACGCCTTCGATTTCGCCTTCCAGCTGCACGACGGCCAGGTGCGGGCCACCGGCGAGCCCTACATCATTCATCCGATCGCGGTGGCCGATCTGCTGCGCGACATCGGCGCCGGCCCCGGTGTGATTGCCGCCGGCTTCCTGCACGACGTGGTGGAGGACACGGAGGTGAGCCCGGAGGAGCTGGAAGCCCAGTTCGGCGCTGAGGTGCGGGCGCTGGTGGAAGGGGTCACCAAGCTGGGCGGCATTCATTTCACTGACCGCACCGAAGCCCAGGCGGAGAACCTGCGCCGCATGTTCCTGGCGATGGCCAGTGACATCCGGGTGGTGCTGGTGAAGCTGGCCGACCGGCTGCACAACATGCGCACGATCGGCGCCCTGCGGCCCGAGAAGCAGCAACGCATCGCCCGGGAAACCCGCGAGATCTATGCCCCGCTCGCCAATCGTCTCGGCATCGGGCGGTTCAAGTGGGAACTGGAAGATCTCGCCTTCAAGATCCTCGAACCTGCCGCCTATCAGGAGATCAAGGAGCAGGTGGCCAGCAAGCGCAGCGACCGCGAGGATCGCCTGGCGGTGACCGTGGCGCTGCTGCGCAAACGGCTGGCGGCGGTGGGGCTCACCAACTGCGATGTGAGTGGCCGGCCGAAGCATCTCTACGGCATCTGGAGCAAGATGCAGCTCCAGCAGAAGGCCTTCCACGAGATCTTCGACGTGGCGGCGCTGCGCATCCTCACGCCGAACCTGGAGAGCTGTTACCGCGCTCTGGCCGTGGTGCATGACACCTTCCGCCCGATTCCCGGCCGCTTCAAGGACTACATCGGCCTGCCCAAGCCCAATGGTTATCAGTCGTTGCACACGGCGGTGATCGGCCGGCACCGGCCCATTGAAGTGCAGATCCGCACCACAGAGATGCACCAGGTGGCGGAGTACGGCATCGCCGCCCACTGGAAATACAAGGAGGGCGGCTCACCCGCGGATGGCGGCACCACGGAACGCTTCAACTGGCTGCGGCAGCTCGTTGACTGGCAGCAGGACGGCGGCGGTGACGACAGCAGCGATTACCTCGCCTCGATCAAGGAGGACCTCTTCGATGAGGAGGTGTTCGTGTTCACACCGCATGGCGATGTGGTGGGGCTGCGCAAGGGCGCCACAGCGGTTGATTTTGCTTTCCGTATTCACTCGGAAGTGGGCAATCACTGCCAGGGCGTACGCATCAACGACCGCCTCTGCCCCCTCGCCACCCAGCTGAGGAATGGCGACTTCGTGCAGATCATCACGGCGAAATCTGCCCACCCGAGCCTCGACTGGCTCAACTTCGTGGCCACACCCACGGCCCGCAATCGCATCCGCCAGTGGTACAAGCGCAGCCACCGCGATGAGAACATCCTGCGCGGCCGCGATCTGCTGGAGCGGGAGCTGGGCCGCGACGGTTTCGAGGCGCTGCTGAGCGGCGAGGCGATGGCCAAGGTGGCTCGCCGCTGCAACCTGGTGGGCACTGAAGACCTGCTGGCGGCGCTCGGCTTCGGTGGCGTCACCCTGCATCAGGTGGTGAACCGCCTGCGGGAGGAGATTCGCCTCGCCACCGAAGCGGCGGCACCGGCGCTCACCAATGAGCAGGTGGCCGCCGCCGTTTCGGCTGGCCGGCCGGAAGCGCCGGTGGCGTCACCCGCCTCGGGCAGCCCGATTCTGGGGGTGGAAGGGCTGGAATACCGGCTGGGTGGCTGCTGCGGCCCACTGCCCGGTGAGCCGATCGTGGGCGCGGTGGCGCTGGGCAACCACGGCATCACCATCCACCGGCAGGACTGCGGCAATGTGGCCCAGGTGCCGGTGGAGCGGCGTCTGCCGGTGCGCTGGAACCCGATCGGTGAAGCGCAGCAGCGGCGCTATCCGGTGCGGCTGCGCATCGAGGTGCTCGATCGGGTTGGGGTGCTGAAGGACATCCTCACCCGCCTGGCCGATCACCGCATCAACGTGAGCGATGCGCGGGTACGCACCAGCGTGGGCAAACCGGCCACGATCGATCTGAAGGTGGAATTCGTGAGCGCCGCCCAGATGGGCACCACCATGGATCAGATCCGCTCGATGGCGGATGTGCTGGATCTCTGCCGCACCGGCAACGGCTGACCACACCTGCCAGTTGACGCAGTTTCTTTCTCAGGTCTTCAGCAGCGGCTTGACTGCATAAATCACCCGGTCGGCGTAGCCAAGATGGGCGTAGAGGCGGTGGGCTCGTTCGTTCTGTGCAAGCACGGCGATCCCCGACACTTCACAACCCTTCGCCTGGAAGTAGCTTTCGACCGCGGCCATCAGCTGCGTGGCCACCCCCTGGCCACGAAAATCTTCCGACACAAACAACTCAAGAACTTCGCCCTCCCGCTGCACCGTGTTGCCGATGGCTTCGTAATAGGGGGGGGCTTTCACGATTCCTGCCACCATTCCCGCTGGCTGATCACCACTCACGGCCACCAGGATCACACCGTCCCCGCCGGCAACGCGCTTCTGCAGATCCTGCGAATAGGCCTCTCCATAGCCATCCGGGCAGATGATCCGCTGCGTTGGATCGAGGGGCATGAGCGATTGCTGCAGCCCCGTGATGTACTGGGCGATCAGGTGCAGTTCTTCGCTGCGGATGGGCCGGATTTCAAGGGGGGGCTTCATGGGAATCGGTGCAGCCGCGGCTTCGGGGATGGTGCGCCACACACGGTGAGGCTCTCTCCGGCTGCGCGATTCTGCAGCAGCTGTACCGGGCGTCCCGGCGGCAGACCACTCGTTGCGCTACGCGCAGTTTCGCCTGCTGCCCATGTCCGCCAGCCCCAATCCCCTGCTCGCCTTGCCCTTCGAGCCCTCGATCGAGGCGCTCGGTGAGGCCTACTGGGATGTGGTGGAGGCGGCCGCCTTCCCCCAGAGCCGCCTGCGCTTTCGCAACGATCCGCTGCTGCAGCAGCTCGGGGTGGATCCGGCCGCGGTGAGCGACGCGGATCTGGAGGCGGCCTACGGGCGCTTCGAAGGGCGCACGCCGCTGCTGGCCCTGCGCTACCACGGCTATCAGTTCGGCACCTACAACCCGTTTCTCGGCGATGGGCGCGGCTTCCTCTACGGCCAGCTGCGCGATCGCCACGGTGCCCTGCAGGACCTCGGCACCAAGGGGTCTGGCACCACGCCCTGGAGCCGTGGCGGGGATGGCCGCCTCACGCTCAAGGGCGGCGTGCGCGAGGTGATCGCCTCCGAAGCCCTGCACCGCCTCGGTGTCACCACCAGCCGCACACTCAGCCTGGTGGAAACGGGCGAGGGGCTGTGGCGCGGCGATGAGCCCTCCCCCACCCGCAGTGCGGTGATGGTGCGCGTGGCCCGCACCCACCTGCGCTTCGGCACCTGCGAGCGGCTGCTGCACCTGCGCCAGCCCGGCCAGCTCGAACGGTTGTTGCGTCATGTGGTGGCCGTGTACTACCCCCACATCGCCGCCGCCCATCCCCCCGCTGCCGATGGCAGCGCCCTGGCGGCCCTGCTGGCGTTCTACGGCGAACTGGTGGAGCGGGCGGCGCGCCTGGCGGCCGAATGGATGGCGGCCGGCTTCATCCATGGCGTGCTCAACACCGACAACATGTCGCTGGTGGGCGAAAGCTTCGATTACGGCCCCTTCGCTTTCCTGGAAACCTGGGATCCGGGCTTCACCGCCGCCTACTTCGACCACAGCGGTCTGTACGCCTACGGCCAGCAGCCGCTGATCTGCCACCAGAACCTGCGCCTGCTGCAGGAGCCCCTGGTGATGCTGCTGCCGCGCGCCGAGCTGGAAGCGCGGCTGGAGCGGTTCGTGCCCACCTACGACCACCACTACCGCCACTGCCTGATGCGCCGCCTTGGTTTTGATGCCGGCGCCGTGGCGGCGGTGGTCGATCGCGGCGGCGATCTGGTTGACCCGGTGCCGCTGGCCCTGCAGCTGCTGGCCGCCTGGCCGGTGGCCTACGGCAGCTTCTTCGCCGCCCTCGCCGACCGCATCGCCAGTGGCGGCCTGCCGGAAGAAGCCGAAGCCCTGGCGCCGTTCGTGCCTGGGGCCCCTGCGCCACCGCCCGATCGCTGGGCCGCCTGGCGGGAGGCCTGGTGGGGCTGGTCGTCAGCGCTGCCTCCGGAGCAGCAGCAGGGCATCGCCGCCACCCTGCGGCACTGGAATCTGCCGGTCACGCCGGTGCGGGGCGAGATCGAGCGCCTCTGGCAGGCGATCGACACGGCGGACGACTGGGACCCCCTCCAGCAGTGGCTGGATGGCTGTGTGGCCTCTGCTGGCGTCCCCTGACCTCAGGTGTCTTCGGGTGTTTGGCGCTACAGCTGCGCCAGCGGGCCTCTGTCTGAATTCAGTCACCGGTTTCCGTCTCGATGCCTCGCCATGACCTCCGAACAGGCCGCCCAGCTGATCGACGACACCCTCGACCTCGTGCATCAACGGCTCCAGACGCTCGAAGCTGATCGCCAGGGCCGCGAACACAGGGCGCTGGCCGCTGAATTCCGTGAGTGGCGCCAGCCCAGTGGCGGCCACATCGACCTGATGCTCTGCCCCGGCTTCAGCCGCGGCTGAACGCCGGGCTCCGCCGCAGCCGAGACTGGAGCGTCCGTCGCCGCCGGGGCCGGTTGGATTGGGACGACACCATCGCTGCGATTGCCACGGCCGTGGCACCGGGCCTGGGGAGTGTGGCGATCGTCAGGATGTCCGGCCCGGCGGCGGAGTCGATCGGCCGCACCCTGTTCCGCGCCCCGGGGCAGCAGGTCTGGGACAGCCACCGCGTGCTCTATGGCCATGTGGTGGACCCGGCCAGCGGCGAACGGGTGGATGAGGCTCTGCTGCTGCTGATGAAGGCACCGCGCAGCTTCACCCGCGAGGACGTGGTGGAACTGCACTGCCACGGTGGCCTGATCGCCGTGCAGCGCGTGCTGGCGCTGGTGCTGGCCCACGGCTGCCGCCGTGCCGCCGCCGGTGAATTCAGCCAGCGGGCCTTTCTGAACGGTCGCCTCGATCTCACCCGCGCCGAGGCGATCGGCGACCTGATCGCCGCCCGCAGCCAACGGGCCGCCCAGCTGGCGATGGCGGGCCTCGATGGCGGACTGCAGCGCCGCATCACGGTCTTGCGGGAGCAGCTGCTCGACCAGCTGGCCGAACTGGAGGCACGGGTGGATTTCGAGGAGAACCTGCCGCCGCTCGATGCCGCCGCCGTGGTGGCGGCGCTCACGGCGGTGCGCCAGGCGCTCGAGGCTCTGGTGGCTGAGGCGCGCCAGGGGGAGTTGCTGCGTGATGGGCTGCGGGTGGCGATCGTGGGTCGCCCCAACGTGGGCAAGTCGAGCCTGCTCAACCGGCTCAGCCGCCGGGAGCGCGCGATCGTGACCGACACCCCCGGCACCACCCGCGACCTGCTCGAAAGCGAGCTGGTGCTGGAGGGTGTGCCGCTCACCCTGCTCGACACGGCCGGCATTCGCCCCACCAGCGATGCGGTGGAACGCCTCGGCATCGCGCGCAGCCGCGCCGCCCTGGCCGCCGCCGATGCGGTGCTGCTCCTGTTCGATCTCACCACCGGCTGGACCGACGACGACCAGGAGCTGCGCGACCTGGTGCCGGACGGTGCGGTGCTGCTGGTGGTGGGCAACAAAGCCGATGGCGCCGGCCTTGCCACCGGCGCGGTGGCCCAGACCGGCCCCGGGTTTCCGCTCGAGGTGGCGATCAGCGCCCGCACCGGCGAGGGCTGCGATGTGCTCGTGGAGACGCTGCTGCAGCGCTGCGGGGCCACCGAGCTGCAGGGCCTGCAGGTGGCGCTCAATGGCCGTCAGCGCGAGCTGGCCGCCGCCGCTGCCGCCGCCCTCGGCCGCAGCCTGGAGGCCGCCGCGGCCCAGCTGCCGTGGGATTTCTGGACGATCGATCTGCGCGCCGCCGTACGCAGCCTCGGTGAGATCACCGGCGAGGAGGTGAGCGAAGCCGTGCTCGATCGGGTGTTCGCGCGCTTCTGCATCGGCAAATGAAACGGGGCGGAGCACAGCAAAGAGGGCTGAGCACAATGGCCTCACGGTGTGGAGCTGTGCGGTGATCGATCCCAGGGCTCAGCTTCCGTTGGAGCAGCGCCAGGCGATCGGCGCCGCCGCTCTGGCGGCCCTGCTCACGGTGGCCCGCTGCAAGGGCGCGCCCACGGCCAAGGCCCTCGCCGCCATCCGCGGCGTGCGTGATCACCTGCTGCAGATCGACTGCGACCTGGAGGCGCTGGCACCGATCAGCCCCGACCAGCTGGCCGAACGGGTGCAGGCCGTCACTGCCGATCCCCAGTGGCGCGAGCGCATCCTGCGTGGCATGACCCTGGTGGCCCTGCTCGACGGTGCCCCTTCCCCGGCGCAGCAGCAGCTGCTGGAGCAGGCGGCGGCAGCCCTGGCCGTGGACCCGGCGCCGGTGCGCACCTTCGGTCAGGTGATGGAACAGCGGCTGGCCATGGTGCGCCTCGACATCGCCCGGCGCGGCTTCATCGCGTCGGCGGCGCGGGCCACCCTGGAGCAGGAGGGGCTGCGCGGTGCCCTGGGGGTGGCGCGGGTGTTGCTGCGGCAGGAGGACACCGCCATGGCGGAGCGTTACCGGGCCCTGCGCCACTACCCCGCCGGCAGCTTCGGCCTGGCCTATGCCGCCTTCATCGACCGCAACGGCTTCGGGTTCCCCGGAGAGCTGGGCGGCCCGCCGCCGCCGGTGATGCACCACGACTGCTGCCACGTGCTAGGCGGTTACGGCACCACCGCCGCCGAGGAGGGGGCTGTGCTCGGCTTCCAGGCGGGCTTCGAGCGGGTGGACCCGTTCTATGTGCTGATGTTCGGGCTGGCGGAATTCGAGCTGGGCATCGGCACGACCCCGTTCATCCCGGGTGAGCGTGATGCGCTCGATGTGGAGCGCCTGTTCGCCGGCATGGCACACGGCGCCCAGGTGTCGGTGGATCTGATCGCCGCCATCGACCCCTGGGACCACTTCGCCGACCCGCTGGAGCTGGTGCGCCAGCGCTTCAACGTGCTGCCCCGCGGCCGACAGCCCGAATGGCCGGCGTCGATCACGCGCTGAGCTGTCCTGCCTGCCGCTGCCTGCGGCTCCCTTCCTCCGCCTCCCCCCGCCTTTCCCCGGTGACACAGCCGCCCCTGCTGCCTTTCAGCCCTGCTCTTGAACATCAGCTGCGCGGCTGGCTGGCGGAGGACCTCGGCCGCGGCGATCTCACCGCCCCGGCCCTGACCGGCGCCCGGGGCCGGGCCCACTGGATCGCCAAGGCCGATGGGGTGTTCTGCGGCGGTGTGCTGGTGGAGCCCCTGTTCCGGCTGCTGGATGCGGGAGTGGTGGTGCGCGATCGGCTGGCGGAGGGGACGCCGGTGCGGGCCGGTCAAGTGTTGCTGGAGCTGGAGGGGGCAGCGCCGGCCCTGGTGGCGGGGGAACGCACGGCCCTCAACCTGGCCATGCGCCTGAGCGGCATCGCCACCGCCACCGCCCGGCTGGTGGCTGAGCTGGCGGGCAGCGGCGTGGCCCTGGCCGACACCCGCAAGACCACGCCCGGCCTGCGGCTGCTGGAGAAGTACGCCGTGCGCTGCGGCGGCGGTTTGAACCACCGCTTCGGCCTCGATGACGCGGCCATGCTCAAGGAGAACCACCTGGCCTGGAGCGGCGGGGTGGGGCCGGCGATCGCGGCGGTGCGGGCGGCGGCGCCCTGGCCGGCGCGGGTGATCGTGGAGGCGGAAACCGCTGCCGAGGCCGAAGCCGCCGTGCGTGCCGGCGCCGATGCGGTGCTGCTCGATGAATTCGCCCCGCCGGCCCTGCAGGCGTTGGTGCCGCAGCTGCGGGCTCTGGCGGCAGCGCAGGGGCGGGCGGTGGTGCTGGAAGCGTCGGGGGTGCAACCTGAACAGCTGCGCGATTACGCCGCCACCGGCATCGATCTGATCTCCACCAGTGCGCCGGTCACCCGCAGCCGCTGGCTGGATCTGAGCATGCGCTATCTCCCGAGCGACGGCTGAGCGTGGCCACCACCCGGGCCTGGCGTCATGGACCTGGCGTTGTGGATTGATGGCGTTGGTTCCAGGCTTGTGGCGCGCCTGGCCCAGTGGCAGCAGAGTGATGCCGGGTTATCGATGCCGTGAGCCATGCCGTTCTGCCGCTTCTCGAGCCCGAGCCTTCGGCTCACCTCGGTGGTCCTTGCGTTGCTGGCGGCCGTGATGCCGGCCGCAGCGGCTCGTGCCGAGGGGGTGCTGCAGCGGGTGGCCGTCACCGGTGAGCTGGTGGTGGGGAGTGAACCCCTGTTACCCCCCCTCAGCTTCCGAGACAGCAGTGGCCAGCCCGTCGGCTATGGGGTGGAGGTTGTGCGCCGCGTCCAGGCAGAGCTGTCCGCAGCGCTGGGGCGGCCCATCACTGTGCGGTTCGAGCCGGTGAGCGATCCCGCCGAGCTGGTGCGCCGGGTGGGCAAGGGAGAACTGGCCCTCGCCTGCGGTGTGCCCTTCTCCTGGGCCCGCGATGCCCAGGTGGATTACACCCTGCCGATCGGGCTCTCCGGCATCCGCGTGCTGGCCCCGGCGGGCCGGATCGATGGCTCAGCAGCCTCGCTGCTGGGCCGCCGCATCGGTGCGGTGCCGGGTTCCCTCGGTGAGGCGGTGTTGAAGGGCATCCAGCCCAAGGCACGCGCTGTTCCCTTCGCCGGGCTGGGGGAGGCGGTGGCCGCGCTGCAGGCCGGCCAGCTGGACGGCGTGATGGGGGACACCACCCTGCTGATCGGCAAGGTCAGCAGCCTCGGCGCCACCGGCCTGGTGGTCACGCCGGAGCTGCCCTATGAGCGCTACGCGGTGGGTTGCGTGGTGCCAGAAAACGATTCCGCCTTCCGCGACTTCACCAACCTGGCAATCGCTCGGATGCTGCAGGGCTATGTGGACGGTGATCCCGAGGCAGTGGCCAGCGTGGACCGCTGGGTGGGTCCGAAGGGGATGCTGGGGGTGCCGTCTGAGCGCATTCGCACCTATTTCGAAACGGTGTTGCTGAATTACGAGGCGATCCGTCCCCAGGGTCCAGCGGCAGCGTCTTCCGCCCCGTCTGCGCCCTGAGTCACCTCGCCCCACGCCCTCGCCCTCCGCTTCTTCCGTTCTCCAGGTTTCACTTCCGATGGCTTTCCTTCCGCGTCCCAGGCAGTTCGGCTTTCTGTTGTTCCTGGCGATCCTGCCGCTGATCCCGGCCGCCGAAGCGCTGGCGGCCGCTGGCGCCGCCAGCCCGAGCCGCGACGGCCCTGAACCGGACAGCCTCAGCGTGGAGGCCCGTCTGCGCCGCATCGCCGGGGCGGTTCGCGAGCTGGAAACCGGCGCGGTCCATGGCCAGGATCTGGCCGTCGATGGCCAGGAGCCGGCAGCAACCAAGGCCATCCCCGACGATGTGCTGGCCTACGTGTTTGTGAACGGGCCGCGGGTCGGTTGGCGCAATGGCGGCTTCTCTAACGGTGGCTTCCGCAATGGCGGCTTCTGGAACGGCGGCTTCCGCAACGGAGGTGGCTGGCCTAACGGCGGCTTCGGCAATGGGGGGTTCCGCAATGGCGGCGGCTTCCGCAACTTCTGGTGAGCCGTTGACCTCCCCCGCGTTCGGTCCCCTGCGGCTGCTGGTGTTGCAGCCCACCCCGTTCTGCAACCTCGACTGCGACTACTGCTACCTGCCCAGCCGCGACGACCGCAGCCGGCTGCCGCTGGAGCTGCTGGAGCGCACGCTGGAGCGGGTGCTGGAGAGCCCCTTCGCCACCGACGACTTCACCCTGCTGTGGCATGCCGGTGAGCCGCTCACCATGCCGATCGCCTTCTACGACGAGGCCACCGCGCTGATCCGCTCCGTACTGGCCCGCCGGGACGGTCCGCCGCTGCAGATCGCGCAGTCGTTGCAGACCAACGCCATGACGATCGACGCCGCCTGGTGCGATTGCTTCGAGCGCAATGACATCCACGTGGGTGTGAGCCTGGATGGCCCTGCCTTCCTGCACGACGCCCACCGCCGCACCCGCACCGGCCTGCCCAGTCATGCCGCCAGCCTGCGGGGCATCGGCTGGCTGCAGCGCCGCGGCATCCCCTTCCAGGTGATCGCCGTGCTCACCGACGACGCCCTCGATCACGCCGACACCCTGTTCGACTTCTTCCACGGCCAGGGCATCGACAACCTGGCCTTCAACATGGAGGAAACCGAGGGAGAGAACCTCAGCTCCACCCTGTCCCGCCCCCGCTCGGAGGCGCGCTACCAGGCGTTTCTGGAGCGTTTCTGGGAGCGGCTGCGGGCCGAGCCCGGCGCTCTGCGCCTGCGGGAGTTCGATGAGATCGCCGGCCTCGCCTGCGGCGATCAGCGGCTGGCACGCACCGACATGAACCACCCGTTCGCGATCGTGAACGTGGATGCGCGCGGCAACTTCTCTACCTTTGACCCCGAGCTGCTGTCGGTGGCCACCGCCGCCTACGGCGATTTCGCCTTCGGCAACGTGATCACCGACAGCCTGGAATCCGTGGTGGATAGCGCCAAGTTCCAGCAGGTGTACAGCGAGATCCGCGCCGGCGTGGAGCGCTGCCGGGCCGAGTGCGAGTACTTCGGCCTCTGCGGCGGCGGCGCCGGCAGCAACAAGTACTGGGAGCGCGGCACCTTCGACTGCAGCGAGACCCAGGCCTGCCGCTACCGCATCAAGCTCAGCGCCGATGTGGTGATGGCGGGCCTGGAGCGGGAACTGGAGCTCACCAGCTGAGCGGAGGCTTCAACCGCCCACCGGCGGAGCAGGGCTTTCAGCCCTCATGGGGCCAGAACTCCGGCTCGTCGAGCATGGGCCGCTCCAGCGGCAGCACGTGGAAGCGGCGGCGGATCTCCAGCAGGGGCTCGCTGGCGAGGGCGAGGTGATCGAGCCGGCTGAAATCACCGCTGCAGGCGGCGCCCCGACGCCAGGCTTCCGCCAGCAGCTCGGGCGCGCCCGGCAGATCGAGGGCCCCCCGTTTGCCGTTGAGGCCGTTGTAAGGCTCGCCGTCGCCGCCGTAGGGCACGAACTGGCTGTCGTTGCCGTGCACGAACAGGCCCACCTCATGGATGAGGAAGTTGGCGAGCGAGGCCATCCAGTTGGCGTCGTCGTTGCGGAGCGCCAGCTTGAAGGCGCCCAGGGCGATCTCGCCTGGCCCCGTCGGTTCGTAACCGGTGATCACGTGGTTCATGTCATGGCTCACGTAGTAGGCGGGGTTCGGGGTGTCGCGGGCCGGCAGGGGCAGGCCGTTGCGCGCGTAGAACTGCACGAAGGCCCAACCGAGGCTGCCGTGGGGGCAGTCGCGCAGCCCCTGCACTTGGGCGAAGAAGGCGTCAGCGGGAGCCGCGCCCTGATCCTTGCCAGGCTGCTTGCTGGGATCCGCCATCAGGGCGCCGTGGCGGGCGGACAGCTCGGGCATGAAGGCGGCGTAGCAACGCACGAAGCTGGCGGTAGCTTCCGCGGCGGTGTGGTGGAAGAGGTCCTGCACGAGGCGCAGCTCCACGCCGTGGATGCCGATCGCGTCGCTGAAGGCCTCCAGCCGCTGCAGCTGGGCGGCGCTGCGGGGATGGCGGCAAAGCTCCAGCATCAACCCCAGCTGCAGGAAGCGGCGGCGGCTGTCGTCCTCGGGCAGCAGGGCCGCCAGGGCCTGGGGCGGCAGCGGGGTGATGGCCGTGAGTTCGCTTGGGGTGAGGCCGAGCAGGTGCAGCGCCAGGCTGCGCAACAGCCGCGCCTGCTCATCGCTGGCGCCGCCCTCCACGGCGACCAGATCGCGCAGCCCAGCCACCAGGGTGCGTGCCAGCGGGGGCGAGAAGGGAGGCACCATGGAGCATTGGGCCGCACTGCGCCATTCAAGCGCTGCCCGCCATCAATGGTGTAGAGGCCGCCGTCAATGGTGTGCTGGCCGTCATGTCGATTCGCTCTTCGGCACGCCGATCCGCTCCAGTTGCAGGGAATCGGTGCAGCCGTCGTGGCCCTGGTCGTAGCGGCTGGAGCAGAAGGTGCCCCGCCAGCCCGGCGGCAGCTCGGCCAGCAGCGACACGGCGTAGGGATGGCGCCGTGCCACCCGTTCGATCGTGTGGGCGGGGTAGAGGCGCACCGCGTGGCGGCTGACGCGGCAGAGCTCGCTCAGGGCCTGACGGTGCCAGGCCAGATCGAAGTCGTCACTGCTGGAGAGGCCGCCATCGCGCAGGGGGGCATAGGCGAAGAGCAGATGGCCGCTGAGCACCAGATCGAAGCTTTGGTCCGGGAAGGGCAGCTCCGGCAGGGAGGCGTTGCGGTAGTGCTGCGGATGATGGCGGCGATCCTCCAGAAAGGCCTGCAGCGCCTGTATGTGCTCCTCGCGGCAGGCCTCCAGATCGAAATCCGGCCGCAGCGCGGCGCTGCTGCGCAGGCCTGCCATGGTGCGCTCCAGATCGGCCAGGGCCCGCCGTTCGAGCTCCTGCTCCGGCAGGGCATAGAGGGGATCCACCGCCACCACCTCCCCCACCAGGCCCCGCAGCCGCGCCGAGAGCGAACCGGGCCCGCCGGGGCAGTCGAGCACGCGGGCGTCGCGCCACTGCTCCAGGTCTCCTTCGAGGTTGAACATCGCCAGGGCCTGCTCCCCCAGACGCCCGTAGAACACCACGGAGGCAAGTTGCATGCGGTTTTGAGGCGGTGGGATTGTGCGGTGAACGGGGCGTTCACCTGCTCCGCCAGCGGGTTCCGCCATCCTGGCGGGCCACCCATGGCGTGGGCAGCCCCGTAGCGCTGCTCGCTCCATTTGTGCATGCTTCCAGAACCTGCCCGGCGGGTTGCCATCGGTCCAGAGGGGATGATCAGGGTGCCTCCCCCCTGCCGGGAGCGCCCTGCTTCTGCCCCGCTGCCCATGCTCCGCCTCGCCCAAGCCCTCGACAGCCAGCTGCGCGCGGCGATGCAGCGGGCCTTCCCCGTGGAAGCCATGGGCGAGGAGATCTCACAGATGTTCGGGGCAGGGGGCCTGCGGCTGGATCCGCAGCTGGCGCCGGCTACCAAGCCCGACTTCGGTGATTTTCAGGCGAACGGTGCCCTGCCCCTCGCCAAGCCGCTCCGCCAGGCGCCACGGGCCATTGCCATGGCGATCGTGGAGCAGCTGGCGGCCGATCCGGCCTTCACCGCGCTCTGCCTGGAACCGCAGATCGCCGGCCCCGGCTTCATCAACCTGACTCTGCGGCCGGAGCGGCTGGCCGCGGAGGTGGCCGGGCGGCTGAGGGATCCGCGCCTGGGGGTGCCCACGGTGGCCGAGCAGAGCGGTAACGGGGCGCCGGCGCCGGTGGTGGTGGATTTCTCCAGCCCCAACATCGCCAAGGAGATGCACGTGGGGCACCTGCGCTCCACGATCATCGGCGACGCGTTGGCGCGGGTGCTGGAGTTTCGCGGCCATCCGGTGTTGCGGCTCAACCATGTGGGCGACTGGGGCACCCAGTTCGGCATGCTGATCACCCATCTCAAGCAGGAGGCGCCCGAGGCGCTTATCACCGCTGACGCGGTGGATCTGGGCGATCTGGTGGCCTTCTACCGCCAGGCCAAGGCCCGCTTCGACAGCGATGAAGCCTTCCAGACCACTTCGCGTGAGGAGGTGGTGAAGCTGCAGAGCGGCGATCCGATCAGCCGCCGCGCCTGGCAGTTGCTGTGTGATCAGTCGCGCCGGGAATTCCAGCGCCTCTACGACGCCCTCGACATCCGCCTCGATGAGCGCGGCGAATCCTTCTACAACCCCTATCTGGAGGCGGTGGTGGCGGATCTGGCCGCCACCGGACTGCTGGTGAGCGATGGCGGCGCCCAGTGCGTGTTCCTCGAAGCGGAGGACGGCAGCGCCAGCAAGGCCCCGCCGGTGATCGTGCGCAAGAGCGACGGCGGCTTCAACTACGCCACCACCGATCTGGCCGCCATCCGCTACCGCTTTGCGGCGCCCCCAGCAGGCGATGGGGCGCGGCGGGTGATCTACGTCACCGATGCCGGCCAGGCCAGCCATTTCGCCGGGGTGTTCCAGGTGGCCCGCCGCGCCGGCTGGATCCCCGAGGACGGGCGGCTGGAGCACGTGCCCTTCGGGTTGGTGCAGGGGGAAGACGGCAAGAAGCTCAAGACCCGCGCCGGTGACACGGTGCGACTCAAGGAGTTGCTGGAGGAGGCGGTGGAGCGCTGCGAGGCCGACCTGCGCCGTCGGCTGGCGGAGGAGGAACGCCAGGAAGAGGAGGACTTCATCACCGAGGTGGCCACCACCGTGGGCCTGGCGGCGGTGAAGTACGCCGACCTCAGCACCAACCGGATCACCAACTACCAGTTCAGCTTCGATCGCATGCTGGCCCTCAGCGGCAACACCGCCCCCTATCTGCTCTATGCGGTGGTGCGGATCGCCGGCATCGCCCGCAAGGGAGGCGCCGGGGCGGATGCGGCTGCCGGTGTCGCAAATTCACCGTTGCCGGAGATGCTCAGTTTCAGCGAGCCGCAGGAGTGGGCGCTGGTGCGGGAGCTGCTCAAGTTCGACGGCGTGATCGCCGAAGTGGAGGAGGAACTGCTGCCGAACCGGCTGTGCAGTTATCTGTTCGAACTGAGCCAGATGTTCAACCGCTTCTACGATCAGGTGCCGGTGCTCAAGGCCGAGGAACCGGCGCGGAGTTCGCGGCTGGCGCTCTGCCGCCTCACGGCGGCCACCTTGAAGCTGGGGCTTGGCCTGCTCGGCATTCCCACCCTGGAGCGGATGTGAACGGCTATTGGGCTCTGGCCAGGTAATCCTCCTGGAGGATGTACATGCGCTTCACATCGCGGTAGCGGCCTTCGATGAAAAATTCGCCCACCAGGTGGCCTTCCTCCGCGAAGCCGCAGTCTTGATAGAGGTGCAGGGCCTTGGCGTTGTCGACGGCCACGGAGAGGTAGATCTTGTGCAGATTCAAGATGGTGAAGGAATAATCAAGCGCTTTGTGGATGCAGAAGCGGGCGAAGCCTTTGCCTTGATGGTGTGGTGCGATGATGATCTGAAATTCCGCTCGGCGGTGGATGTAGTCGATCTCGATCAGTTCCACCAGCCCGATCAATTCCTTTTCCCTGGTTTCCACCACGAAGCGCCGCTCTGCGTTGTCATGGATGTGCCGGCTGTAGAGCTCTTCGAGCTCATCAAAGGATTCATAGGGCTCCTCGAACCAGTAAGCCATCACGCTTCTGTTGTTCACCTGGTCGTGAATGAATCTCAGGTCGCCGCGCTCAAGGGCCCGCAGAACCAGATCGGTTGTTGTCACCAGATCCTCCTCCCTATCCAGGATTCGATTCTGCTTCAGAACGCCAGGTTGAGCCGGCTGTGTGTTGCATCGGCGGCAGGGTCATGCCTGGCCGCCGCTGCCTCAGGGGCGGCGTCTGGAGCCTCTTTAGGCTGCTGCTGGTGGATGCTCCCCGTCGCCGTGAGGCCGCTTCTGTGAACAGCCCCAGCTCCGGCGATCGCCCGGCCGTTTCCCCCTGCCCGCCGGCACGCCCGGAAGTGGAAACGCTCACGGCCTACAGCGCGCCGCTGGAGGGGCGCCGCGGCCTGCTGCGGCTGGATTTCAACGAGAACACTGTGGGGCCCAGCCCGAAGGTGGTGGCGGCGGTGCGCGCCATTCCGCCCGATCACTACGCGATCTACCCCGAATACGACGGCCTGCGGGAGGCGGTGATCGCCTCGCTTGCCGCCGAATCTGTCACCGGCCCCGGCCCCGGCTCAGACTCCGACACCGAAAGCCTTCCCGGCTCCGGCACCCTCACACCCGCCCATATCGGCCTGTTCAACGGGGTGGATGAGGCGTTGCACGCCGTGTTCCACGCCTACGGCGCCGCCGGCGAACGGCTGCTCACCACCAGCCCCACCTTCGGCTACTACACCCCCTGCGCCCGCATGCAGGGCATGGAGATCGAAGCGATCCCCTACCGGCTGCCCGGTTTCGCCTTCCCGTTTGAGGAGATCAAGGCGGCTCTCGCCGCCACAGCCCCGCGGCTGCTGCTGATCTGCAATCCCAACAACCCCACCGGCACCCGGCTGGCGCCGCAGCGGATCCTGGAGCTGGCGGCCGCTGCCCCCGGCACGCTGGTGGTGGTCGATGAGCTCTACGAGGCCTTCACCGGCGACAGCGTGCTGCCACTGCTGCTGAGCGGGAATGGAGCGCCCTCCCCAGGAGTGTCCACAGCAGCAGGCACCGACCCCTTTGCGGCCTACCCGAACCTGCTGGTGCTGCGCTCGCTGGCGAAAACAGCCGGGCTCGCCGGGCTGCGCTTTGGGTTTGCGGTGGGGGCACCGGCCCTGGTGGACCGGGTGAGCCGGGTCAGCGGCCCCTACGACGTCAACAGCTTTGCCGTGACCGCCGCCCATGCGGCCCTGGCTGATCAGGCCTACACCGACGCTTACGTGGCCGAGGTGCTGCGGGCGCGGGCCTGGTTGCTGGAGCAGCTGGTGGCCGCCGGGGTGCGCTATCACGCCGCCGGTGGCAACTATCTGTTGCTCTGGCCGCTGCGGCCGGCGGCCGTGGTGGAGTCCGAACTGCGAGCGGCGGGCATCCTGGTGCGCTCGATGGCCGGCAAGCCCCTGATCGATGGCGCGCTGCGGGTGAGCCTGGGCACCACCGAGCAGATGGAGCAGTTCTGGGCGGCGTACCGGCGCATCGAAGGGCTGGCCTGAGGGCTGCCGGCGTGTGTCTGTGGGCTTGGGCCTGCCACGCCGGCCCGGCGTTCAGGGCGCCTTGGCGGCGGCCGGTTCGAGCACGGTGATCGGCTTGCCTTTCTCTCCCGCGTACACCACCACGATCTCGGCCGGTTCGTTGCCGTTGTTGGTGCCGTAGTGGGGCTGATTCACCATCTCGATCAGCCCTTCACCGGCCTTCAGCTGCAGGCGGGCGCCCTCCTTGCTGGTTACCAGCAGCTGGCCGCGGATCAACATGCCGGCGTTGATCACTGGGTGGGTGTGCATCGGCAGTTGCACCCCCGGCGGAATGGTGATGTGCAGCACGGTGATTTCCGGTTCGCCCTTGGGATAGGCGGGCAGCCGCGTGCCGTTCCAGGCCTCGCCGGCCTTCACCAGGGTGCGCACCTTCACAGCGGCCGGCTCCCCATCAGCGAGGGCGGGCGGCATGGGCAACAGCAGGCTGCCGCCCAGCAGCAGCAGAGCCAGCCAGGGACGACAGCCGCTCAGCGGACGCTTGTTCTGAACCTGCAGGGCCATCGGGGCGGCGGGCATCTCTCGCTGGGCAGTCTGGGGGCTGGTTCGCTGGCGTGCAGGCCCGCCCATCGCCCGCCCATCCCCATAGCCTGCCCTTGCTCTGCTCCCGTTGCGGCCGCTGTGGATTTCACCGCCGATCTCCCCGTTGTGCAGATTCGGCGAACGGTGATGCGCCGGGCGCTGCTCTCCACGGCGATCCCGCCGCGGGTGGCCCTGGCGATGGGCCAGGAGCCGTTGTTGCTGCGCTACACGATCGGTCTGTTCGGCTATGGCCTGATCGGTTGCGCGGTGACCGATGCCGAGAGCTGCCTCCAGCGGCTGGCGCAGCAGCCACACGGGCTGCTGGTGTGCTCCGACAGCCTGGAGCGCGGTGACGTGCTCAGCCTCACCGCCACCGCCAAGGAGCGCTACCCCGCCTTGAAGGTGATCGTGATCAGCACAGGGCCCTGTCCCGAGCCGGCACTGGTTCGGGCCGCCTGGATCGATGGGCTGGTGGCGGAATGCGACATGACCTTCCACAGCGGGGCGCTGCAGGCGGCGGTGCTGGCGGCGCTGGGCGGCTGCCACTTCCGCAGCGCCTCGATGCGGAATCAACCGATGCCGGAGCCGATCAGCGAACTCAGCCCGCGGGATTACCAGATCCTGGAGGGCCTCGCCGATGGGCTCACCGACCGGGAGATCGCCGAGCGGTTGATGATCAGCCCGAACACGGCGAAGTCGTACACCAAGCGTCTGCTGCAGAACATGGGGGCGCGCAACCGTCTGCAGGCCCTGGTGATCGCGCTGCGGCAGGGGCTGATCCGGCTGCGCTGATGGCTGCAGCCCGCACGGCTGCCGTGGCGCCCACCCTCAGCGGAGCCGCCAACCACCCTCCGATGGGGGTCGCCCCGGCGGGGACATCCGGCGTAGGACCGTTGCAGCGATTTGTTTTGCGCGATGTCCAGCGTCGATCCACTCACAGGTATGGGCTTCAATTACGCCGAGGCGCTGCAGAAGAACTTCCTTTTTTATGAGGCGCAGCGCTCTGGCGACCTTGACGAAGCCAGAAAGCGGATCGACTGGCGCGGTGACTCCGGCCTGCGCGACGGCGCCGACGGGGTGTACTTCGGTGGGCAAACCGCCGCCAACCTCCAGGCCGGGCTGACGCTGAATCTCACCGGCGGCTATCACGATGCCGGCGACCATTCCAAGTTCAGCCTGCCGCTCGCTTCCACCCTGGCCACCCTCTCCTGGGGCGGGATCGAGTTCTCCGATGGCTATGCCCTCTCGGGGCAAACCGACGAACTGCTCGATGCGGTGCGTTGGGGCACGGATTACCTGCTCAAGGCCCACGCCGTTGATGCGGCGGGAGCGACGCGGTTCTTCGTGGCGCAGGTGGGCAATGTGGCGGCCGACCACGCCTTGTGGAGCTCGCCGGAAAGCCAGACCATTGCCCGTCCGGCCATGGCGGTGACACCGAGCAAGCCCGGCTCCGATGTGGCGGCGGGCTCAGCCGCAGCGCTGGCTTCCGCCTCGGTGCTGTTCCGCCAGAACGGCGAAGCCGCTTACGCCGATGTGCTGCTGACCCGCGCCATTTCGCTGTACGACTTCGCCGATCGTTACCGGGGCCGCTACTCCGATTCGATTCCGGAGGTGCGCAATTACTACAACTCCTGGAGTGGGTTCAACGATGAGCTGGCCTATGGCGCGGCCTGGCTGTCGCGGGCGGTCACGGCGGCGGGCGGCAGTGGCACGGCCTACCGCGACAAGGCCCTGTCGATCTATACCAGCAACATCGGCGGCCTTTCGCGGGGCTGGACCGGCAACTGGGACGACGCGTCTTATGCCACGGCGGTGATCCTGGCGGAGGACACGGGCTCGGCCCGCGTGCAGCAGGACGTGGAGCTCTGGTTGAACAACTGGGTGAACGGCGGCAACGGCGTGACGATCAGTGCCGGCGGCCTGCGCCATATCAGCCAGTGGGGCTCGCTGCGCTATGCCGCCAACACGGCCTTCCTGGCGGATGTGTACGCCGACAACGTGCGCGACCCGGGTGGGGCCTTCAGCCGGCTGTCTCAGGGGACGGTGGATTACATCCTTGGTGCCAATCCGCGCCGGTCGAGCTATCTGGTGGGCTTTGGGGCCAATGCACCCCGGCAGCCCCATCACCGGGCCGCCTCAGGTGTGGGCTGGGATGGGTTCCGCAACGGCCTGCCCAACGCCCACATCCTCTACGGCGCCCTGGTGGGTGGCCCTACCAGTTCCGACGACTTCTCCTATCAGGACCGCCGCGACGACTTCGTCGCCAATGAGGTGGCGATCGACTACAACGCTGGCCTGGCCGGTGCCTTCGCCCGCAGCGTGGAGCGTCGCGGCGGGCAGGCGCTCACCGATGCCCAGCTCGATGCTCTGCCGGGCATTTCCGTACGAACCAGCGGCGGCGGAACGCCGGTGCCACCCACCCCAACACCAACTCCAACCCCAACACCAACACCAACCCCAACCCCCACACCTACCCCGACGCCCACTCCCACTCCAACCCCGACACCAACTCCAACCCCGACTCCAACCCCGACACCCACTCCAGCTCCAACGCCAACGCCCGTCCCCGGCGCTCCCTTGCCCCAGACCCTCAACGGCATTCCGCTCACCTCCAACCCGAACCTGGCGGTGTCCGTGGGCGGATCGATCTGGACGGGTGGCATGACGGTGCAACTCACGCTCACCAACACCGGCACAGTGCCGTTGAACAGCTGGAACTTCAGCTTCGAGAGCCCGCACCGTCCCACCAGCACACCCTGGGGGGTGCGGATCAGCAGCACGGCGCTGGCGGGCGGCCTGTTTCGCCACACCGTGACCGGTGATGCCTGGGCCAGCACGATTCAGCCGGGCCGCAGCGTGAACGTGGGCTTCAACGCCAGCCAGGGAAGGCCCCTGGGCAACAGCGGCGCACTCACGGCGACGGCGCTGTTCGGTGATGGTGGCCGGCTTGGCTTCAGCAGTGTCAACCCCAGTTTCAAGACAGGCGGTGCCGCCGCCGATGTGATCAGCACCAGCGCCGCTGTTGATGCGCTCACCGGCCTGGCTGGCGCAGACACGTTCCGCATCACCAGCCTGCGCGATTCATTGCTGAACGCCAGTGATCAGATCACAGATCTGGCCATCGGCAGCGATCGCATCGATGGCCCCCGGGAGGTGTCGGCTGCGGATCTGCGTGAGCTGGGCAGCGTTGCTGACCTCAGCGCCACGGCACTGGCGGCGGTGTTGACCCCCACAGCGTTCGCTGCCAACGGTGCCGCCACCTTCAGCCTTGGCGCCAGCGGCGGCAGCCGCACCTTCCTGGCGCTCAATGATGGGCTGGCTGGCTTCCAATCCGCCAACGACGCCATCGTGGAGATCACCGGCTTCACCGGATCGCTCACGGCACTGGCGATCGTGTGATCGGCGCGGCCGGAGGAGTTGTCACGTCGATGTCGGCTGCTCGTCGTAGTTTGTGAATCAGAAACGACGTTGAACGTCTCCGGTGCCCCCAGCCGCCAAGACCGCTCTGATCACAGGCATCACCGGCCAGGATGGCTCGTACCTCACCGAGCTGCTGCTGGAGAAGGGCTACGCGGTGCACGGCATCAAGCGCCGCGCCAGCAGCTTCAATACGGCGCGCATCGATCATCTTTATCAGGATCCCCATGAAGAGAATCCGCGGCTCACGCTGCACTACGGCGATTTAACCGATAGCACGAATCTGATCCGGATCATCCAGCAGGTGCAGCCGGATGAGATTTATAACCTTGGCGCCCAGAGCCATGTGGCGGTGAGCTTTGAGGCGCCGGAGTACACCGCCAACAGCGATGCCCTGGGCACGCTGCGCATCCTGGAAGCGGTGCGGATGCTGGGGCTCACACCGAAAACCCGCATCTACCAGGCCAGCACCAGTGAGCTGTATGGGCTGGTGCAGGAGATACCGCAGAAGGAAACCACACCCTTCTATCCGCGCAGCCCCTATGGGGTGGCGAAGCTCTATGCCTACTGGATCACGGTGAACTACCGCGAGGCCTACGGCATGTATGCCTGCAATGGGATTCTGTTCAACCATGAGTCACCACGGCGGGGTGAAACGTTTGTGACGCGCAAGATCACGCGCGGCCTGGCACGGATCAACGAAGGGCTGGAGGATTGCCTCTACATGGGCAACATCGATTCGCTGCGTGATTGGGGCCACGCCAGGGATTATGTGGAGATGCAATGGCGGATGCTGCAGCAGGAGGGGCCGCCGGAGGATTTCGTGATCGCCACGGGCCGGCAGGAAACGGTGCGGCGCTTCATCGAGCTGGCGGCATTGGAGCTGGGCTGGGGGGAGCTCGAGTGGGAGGGCACGGGCACCGAGGAGATCGGCAAGCGCAGCAGCGGCGAAGTGGTGGTGCGCATCGACCCGCGCTATTTCCGGCCGGCGGAGGTGGAAACGCTGCTGGGGGATCCCACCAAGGCACGCGAGAAGCTGGGCTGGACGCCCACCAGCACCCTGGAGGAGCTGGTGGCCGAGATGGTGGCGGCCGATAAGGAGGAAGCGCGCAAGGAGGCGATCCTGCGGCTGAAGGGCTTCAAGGTGGTGGGATCGATGGAGAACCCGCCCACCAACCCGTCGGCGACGGCGGCGGCCGGAGGCAAGGGGTGATGGCGCGCTTACCAGAGCAGGTTGCAGGGAAAGGCCCTGAGAGCTGGATCAACGCTCAACAGGGTGAGGGCCTCCAGCTCGGCCTGGGCGGCCAGCAAGCGATCAAAGGGATCGCGATGGGCCATCCCGTAGCTGCCCGCCCGCAGGCCATGGCGCAGCTCGATCGGCAACAGGTCGAACCCCTGGGCGGCCAACATGGCGGGCAGCTGCTCGAGCAGGGGAGTGGCGGCGGGAAGCTTGCCCAAGCGCACCTTGGTGGCGATCTCCCAGCCGGAAGCCGCACTCACCAGCACCCGTGCCGTGTCATCGGCAATGGCGGCATGGGCTGCTGGAGAGAGGCGATCGGGTTCAGCCAGCCACCAGAGCAGGGCGTGGGTGTCGAGCAGCAAAGCAGTGCTCACAGGAGGGGGTCTTCCAGAGCGGCGAGCTCCTCCTCCGGCAGCGGTTCGAGCAGCACCTCCGGCGGAGGCAGGGTGATGATCCCGCGCAACACGCCGGGATTGCGCTTGGGTGTGGGCTGCTCCAGAGGCACCAGCCGCGCCCAGGGGCGTCCGCCTTTGGCCACCACGATGGTTTCACCAGCATGGGCGGCATCGATCAGCCGCGAGAAGTGGGTTTTGGCCTCGTGCACGTTCACGATCCGCGTGAAAGGCGTGTGCATGGCGACAAGGGGCGGCTGCCAACCAATCAAGCTTAGTCCACTGGTGGACCAAGCGGGAGCTCAGGCTCGTGGCCGCAGGCCTGGAGTGCAGCTCTTGAACAGGTTGTTCAAGCCATGACCACCACCTCCACCACACCCTTGATCACCCCAGCCGACCGCTTCTTCGTGGCGGGCCACCGCGGCATGGCGGGCGGCGCGATCGTGCGGGCCCTGCAGCGCGCCGGCTATGGGGATGAAGCCCAGGGCGGCGTCCTGCTCACCGCCGGCCGCGAGGAGCTCGATCTGCTCGATGGCGCGGCGGTGGCGGCCTGGTTTGCGGCGCATCAGCCCACGGTGGTGGTGCTGGCGGCCGCGAAGGTGGGGGGCATTGCGGCGAACAGCAGCTATCCGGCTGATTTCCTGCTCGACAACCTCAAGATCCAGAACAACGTGATCGAAAACGCCTGGCGCAGCGGGGTGCGGCGGCTGCTGTTCCTGGGCAGCAGCTGCATCTACCCGAAGCTTGCTGAGCAGCCGATCCGGGAAGAGGCGCTGCTCACCGGCGCGCTGGAGCCCACCAATGAGTGGTACGCGATCGCCAAGATCGCCGGCATCAAGCTGTGTGCGGCGCTGCGGCTCCAGCACGGCTTCGATGCGATCAGCCTGATGCCCACCAATCTGTATGGGCCTGGCGACAACTACCACCCCACCAACAGCCATGTGCTGCCGGCCTTGATCCGTCGGTTTCATGAGGCGGCCCAGGCCAAGGCGCCGAGCGTGACCTGCTGGGGCACCGGCACGCCGTTGCGGGAGTTCCTGCATGTGGATGATCTGGGCGAGGCGTGTGTGTTTGCGCTGGAGCGCTGGCAGCCGGGGCCCCAGGAGCTGCAGTTTCTGAATGTGGGCACATGCGTGGATCTCACGATCCGCGAGCTGGCGGAAGCGGTGGCCGCGGCCACCGGCTTTGCCGGCAGCCTGGAGTGGGACAGCACCAGGCCCGACGGCACCCCGAAAAAGCAGCTGGATGTGAGCCGCCTGGCGGCGCTGGGCTGGCGCGCCCGCATCCCGTTGGCGGAGGGGCTGGCGGGCACGGTGGCCGAATTCGCCAGCAGTGGCAGCGCGAGGCTTTAGCCCCCATCCAGGTGACTGCGCCCGAAGGGTGTGCCTTTTTGGGGTGGAGCAGGTTCACTGGAGCCTGCTTGAGGCGGCCATGGCGATAGTGAGCATTACCACCGAAAGGCTCACTATCGGCGCGCGTGTGTAAGGTGCGGCCAGGAGGATTGGATGTAATGATTCTGGATCTTTTCACTAGCAGAAATCAGATCTGCCACGTGATGAATGTGGAAACTGCAACCATGATCTGTTGCGAGTTCAGTAGCGCTTGGGTTGGCCGAAGCCGGGGTTGAAATCCTTTGCTTTCATGCTTAGGCTGCGGCTGCGTGAGCTTGCTGGCCATGGCTTCAAGGGATGATGCGTAAAGGAATTATCTTGGCCGGTGGCAGCGGCACGCGTCTGCATCCGATCACCCAGGCGGTGAGCAAGCAGTTGCTGCCGGTGTATGACAAGCCAATGGTGTATTACCCGCTGAGCACGTTAATGCTGGCGGGAATTCGCGATGTGCTGGTGATCACCACGCCGGTGGATCAGCCGTCGTTCGAGCGGTTGCTGGGCGATGGCAGCACCTGGGGGATGGCCATTCGCTATGCGGTGCAGCCGAGCCCGGATGGGTTGGCCCAGGCGTTTTTGATCGGTGCCAGATTTCTGGATGGGGCACCGGTGGCACTGGTGCTGGGGGACAACCTGTTCCACGGCCACGACCTCAGCGTGCAGTTGCAGGCCTGTAGTGGCGGCGGTGTGGGGGCCACGGTGTTCGCCTACCCGGTGAGTGATCCAGAGCGCTACGGGGTGGTGGATTTTGATGCGCAGGGCCGGGTGCTGAGCCTGGAGGAAAAGCCGAAGCGTGCGAAGTCGCGCTATGCGGTCACGGGGCTGTATTTCTATGACAACACCGTGGTGGAGCGGGCCGAGCGGGTGCAGCCCTCGGCGCGGGGTGAGCTGGAGATCACCGATCTGAACCGGCAGTATCTGGAGGAGGGGCTGCTGAGGGTGGAGCTGATGGGCCGCGGTATGGCCTGGCTGGATACGGGCACCTGCGATTCGTTGCACGAGGCCACCAGCTACATCCGCACCTTGGAGCACCGGCAGGGTTTGAAGGTGGGCTGTCCAGAGGAGGTGGCGTGGCGGCAGGGCTGGATCAGCGGCGAGCAGCTGGAGGGGCTGGCCCTGCCGCTGAAGAAGAGCGGCTACGGCAGCTACCTGCTGTCGCTGCTGCAGGAGGGAAGCGATGCAGGTTGAGCAGCTCAGCACGGCCAGCGGCGCGGTGATGCAGGGGCCGCTGCTGATCACGCCGCAGGTGTTTGGCGATGAGCGGGGCTTCTTTTTCGAGAGCTGGAACCAGCGCCGCTTTGATGCAGCGGTGGGTACGCCCACCACCTTTGTTCAGGACAACCACTCCCGCTCCAGCTGTGGCGTGCTGCGAGGGCTGCACTACCAGCTGGAACCTGAGCCCCAGGGGAAACTGGTGCGTTGCACCAGCGGCACCATCTTTGATGTGGCGGTCGACATGCGCCGCCCCTCGCCCACGTTCGGCCAGTGGGTGGCTGCCGAGCTGAGTGCAGGCAACCAGCAGCAGCTGTGGGTGCCGGTGGGCTTTGCCCACGGTTTCCTCACCCTCAGCGAATCAGCCGAGGTGCTGTACAAGGCGAGCGGCTTCTGGAGCAAGGCCTGCGAGCGCTCGCTGCGCTGGAACGATCCAAAGGTGGCGATCGCTTGGCCGCTGGCGCCGCTGGGGAACAGCGAGCCGCTGCTGGCCGTGAAGGATGCCGCCGCTCCCACGCTGGCGCAGGCGCTGGCCGCCGGGGAGGTGTTCGCGTGAAAGTGCTGCTCACCGGCGCTGCTGGCCAGCTAGGCCAGGCCCTGCGCCAGCAGGTGCCCGAGGGGGTGGAGTTGATCGCCAGCAGTCGCAGTGGCGGCGAGGGCGTGATGGCGTTGGATCTCGCGGATGCCCAGGCCTGCCGCGCGGCGGTGCGGTCACACCGTCCCGACTGGGTGCTCAATGGCGGCGCCTACACGGCGGTGGACAAGGCCGAAAGCGAGCCGGAGCTGGCCCTGGCCGTGAACGGCGCCGCGCCGCGCGCCTTTGCCGAGGCGCTGCTGGAAAGCGGCGGACGCTTGTTGCAGGTGAGCACTGATTTTGTGTTCAACGGCCAGCAGGGCAGTCCGTATCGCACGGAGCAGCAGCGTGCGCCGCTGGGGGTCTACGGCTGCAGCAAGGCCGCCGGCGAGGAGGCGGTGGAAGACGTGTTCGGCAGTGGCGGCAAGGGCGTGATCCTGCGCACCAGTTGGGTGATGGGGCCCGTGGGCAGGAACTTTGCGCTCACGATGCTGCGGCTGCACCGGGAGAAGCAGCAGATCGGTGTGGTGGCGGATCAGGTGGGCTGCCCCACCAGCACGCTCACCCTGGCGGCGGCATGCTGGCGGCTGATGGAGCAGGCCGGTTCACCACCAGCCAGGCCTTTGCCGCTGATCCTGCACTGGAGCGAGGCCGGTGCCGCCAGCTGGTACGACGTGGCCGTGGCGGTGGGCGAGCTGAGCGTGGAGCTGGGGCTCCTGGAGCGAATGGCCGCTGTGAACCCGCTCACCACAGCCGATTACCCCACCCCGGCGCAACGCCCCAGCTATTCGCTGTTGGAAACCTCCACCACCCGCCACGTTCTGGACATGCCCGCGCTGCACTGGCGTCAGGCGCTGCGTCAGCTGCTGGAGGCCGTGGCGTGATCGCCACCATTAGGCTAGCTGGATCAGCTAGCCACCATAGCCATGGATGCCATCTGGACCCTCCAGGACGCCAAGAACCGCTTCAGCGCGGTGGTGGATGCGGCCGCCCTGGGCCAACCACAAATGGTGACGCGCCGTGGCAAGTGGGTGAGTGTGGTGCTGTCGGCCGAGGACTACCAGCGGCTGCAGCGCCTCGACGTGGCCAACGCGCCCTCGCTGTCCGAACTGTTGCTGCAGATGCCGCAAGACGACGAAGGCTTCGAGCGGATGCCCCTGACGCCGAGGGAGTTCCGGTGTTCTTGATCGACACGATGGTGCTCTCCGAGCTGCGGCTGCGCCAGCGTGATCCGGGTGTGGTGGCCTGGATCGGCAGGCAGCGGCAGGAGGATTGTTTTCTGAGTGTGGTGAGCATCGGCGAGATCGAACGGGGCATTGTCCGCAGGCGCACAACCGATGCCGGATTTGCGCTGCAGTTGGCGGGATGGCTAGACCAGTTGCTGCGGCTGTATGGCGATCGGCTGTTGCCTGTGGACGTGGGGGTGGCGCGTCGCTGGGGGCAGCTCTCCGCCGAGATCGGCCACGACGGCGCCGACCTGCTGATCGCTGCGACGGCGCTGGAGCGGGGCCTCACGGTGGTGACACGCAATCTGCGGCACTTCACACCAACCGGGGTGGCGACCCACAATCCCTGGCAAGCGGAGCTGGAATCGTGACCAGCTCAGCAAACCCCGGCCGCCACCAGGGCGGCGCCGGATCCAGATCCTGAGACGCTTCATCCGCCCTAAGCAGTGCGGCCCGATTCCGATCGCCGCCAGTTTTGCCCACGCGTCCTGCATCACGAATTGCCCGCATCGCTCATGTCTGCAACCAGCTCACCTGACGTTTCCGCCCTGCTCGCCGGCCGCCACCGCATCCTGGTGACCGGCGGCGCCGGGTTTATCGGCGGTGCGGTGGTGCGCCGGCTGCTGCGCGAAACCGAGGCGCTGGTGTTCAACCTCGACAAATGCGGCTACGCCAGCGATCTCACCAGCATCGAGGGGGTACTGGCGGAGCTCGGCCCTCGGGCCCTCAGCCCCGATGGGCAGAGCCGCCACCAGTTGCTGCGGGTGGACCTCACCAACGCCGAGGCCACGGCGGCGGCGGTACGCCAGGCCGATCCGGATCTGGTGCTGCATCTGGCGGCCGAGAGCCATGTCGACCGCTCGATCGAGGGCCCCGGAGCGTTCATCGCCAGCAACGTGAATGGCACCTTCCATCTGCTGCAGGCGGTGCGCAGCCACTGGGAGCAGCTACCGGCTGAACGCCGCGACACTTTCCGCTTCCATCACATCTCCACCGATGAGGTGTTCGGCTCGCTGGGGCCCACGGGGCGCTTCTCGGAGACCACCCTCTACGACCCGCGCAGCCCCTATTCAGCCAGCAAGGCCGCCAGCGACCACCTGGTGAACGCCTGGCACCACACCTTTGGATTACCCGTGGTGCTCACCAACTGCAGCAACAACTACGGCCCCTGGCAGTTCCCGGAAAAGCTCATCCCGGTGGTGATCCTCAAGGCGGCGGCCGGCGAGCCGATTCCGCTTTATGGCGATGGGGCCAATGTGCGTGATTGGCTGTATGTGGAGGATCACGTGGATGCGCTGCTGCTAGCGGCGAATCGTGGGGAGCTGGGCGGCAGCTATTGCGTGGGAGGCCATGGAGAGCGCACCAATCAGCAGGTAGTGGAGGCGATCTGCATCCTGCTGGATGAGCTGAAGCCAACTGGAGCTCCTCACAGCCGCTTGATCACATCGGTGACGGACCGGCCAGGACATGACCGGCGCTACGCCATTGATCCCACCCGCATCAGCGGCGAACTTGGCTGGCAGCCGCGCCACAACTTTGAAGAGGGCCTGGCGGACACGGTGCGCTGGTATCTGGAGCACCAGCGCCGCTGTTGATGCGCTTGCGGCCAGTGCTCAGGCGCGACCCGCCACCAGCACCATCACGGCGGGAATTTCCTGGCCGAGGATGCCATAGCTGGGGGCGGCGACCCAATGGATGGTGGGGGTGGCGAGGCCGGCGTGGCGTGCCTGATCGAGCAACTCCCAACCCGGAATCTGATACACAAGGCTGCCCTGCTTGGGATGCACGGGATCACCGTGATACTCCGCTTCTTCCAGCAGTTCTGCCTCAGCCGCCACGCCTGGCGCCGCACTGGGGCGGTGGCGTGCCTTCACGATCGTGGCGTAGCGGTTGTAAGCGAAGGGGAAGGTGGCCACCAGATGGCCGCCGGGCCGCAGGATGCGGGCGATCTCCGACAGAGCGGCGGGCAGGTCGTAGAGGTGTTCGAACAGCTCGTTGCAGAGCACCAGATCCACGCAGGCATCGCCCAGGGTGAGGGCGCAGAGGTCTTGATGGGAGAAGTGCTCGCGTTGCGGATCGCTTGGATCGGGGAGGTATTCACTGCCGATCACCCGGGGGAAGCGCTGGCGCAGGAGCTGGGCGAACGGGGTGATCGCTTCAGGGCAGTAGAGGTCGAGCTCGGCGACGGCGGGCAGCTCGCCGCTGTTGATCAGCTCCTGCATCAACAACCACAGGGCGCGATGGCGCGCCAGGCAGCCGTGCACCTCCAGGGTTTCGCGGTAATTGCTGCCCTTCAGCTGCAGGGCGCTGGCCGGCAGGGCGGTTCCGCTGATCGGATCGAGGATGCCGTTGAGGGCGATCAGGCGCAGGGCCTGCTGCACCTGGTGGCTCCAGAGGTGATGGTTGCGCTGGATGAAGGCTTCAAAGCCAGCGAAATCGGTGAACCGCTGCACCTCCACATGGGGCGCGGCCGCGGAGGGGGATGAGGCAACAGCGACCTTTGGCTCCAATCGATTGTTACTCAGGGAACTTGATTAAGGTATCGCCGATGAGCGAACCCACCCGCGCCACAGCCGCCGACCCCCAGCACCTGGAGGCGCAGATCGTCAGCCTCCGCAGCCAGCTGGAGGAGGCCCGCGATGAGGCGGAGCTGAATCTGCTGATGCTGCAGCAGGTGCAGGAAGAGCTGGAAAGCACCTACCTAGCCCAGCAGCAGCAGGAGCAGCTGGTGCAGCGCCAGCGCGAACAGCTGCAGCGGGCGGAAGGCCTGATTGAGGCGCTGCTGGAGCGGGTGGAACGGCAGGGCTGATGCTGTGCAGGCCAACCCGCGATCAGGCCAGCGCGAAGCGGGCTTCGTAGTCGCTGAGCCGGCGCGTGATGGCGTCGATGTCGGCGTCAGGTGCCTGCGGGGGCAGGGGCGGTGGGGTCACACCAAGGGCCTGCAACCGCGCCGTGGCCCGATCAAGCCAATCGGGGCCTGCGTCCCTGCCTTCCGCCATCCCACCAGGCGGGTCAGCGGGCCCGGCCGCAGCGGCTGAGGGCAGCCCTGCGCGCAGTTGCTCCTTCAGGCTGCGCAGCGGCTGCCACTGGGGGTCGTCGGCCAGCAGCCGCTCCAGCAGGGCGCCGGCGGCTTGCGGCTCACCGCGGTTGGCGAGGCTGCGCACCTGCAGCACCCCCGGACCACGCCGGGCCTCGCGGCGGCGCTGCTCAAACAGCTCCGCCAGGGCGGTGGTGCTGGCATCGGCCTGGGCCATGCGGATCGCTTCCGCCCAGGCGTCAAGGGCGGCGTCGACAGCGCCGCGTTGCACGGCGTGGCGGGCCACCACATCGTGGAACCAGGGATTGGCCTGGGCGGCGGGTGATGGCTCCTGCAGCCAGCGGCCACTGGCCTCCAGTTCACCGCGGGCGAGGGCGAGATCGGCCGCGCGGATGCGGGCCAGGGCCCACTGGGGCCAGAGGCTGGCCAGCAGCTGCCAGTAGCGGTTGCTGGCGGCGGGTTCGGCGGCGATCTCGGCATCGCCCACCAGGCGCGCCAGTTCCGGCTGCAGGGGCGGATCGAGGGGCGCGGACGCCGCCTCAGAGGTGCGGGAAAGGATCAGCAGCAGATCGCCGAGATCGGGTTCGAGAGCCAGCTTCCAATGGGCCTGCAGGCGGGGCAGCAGCTGCTGCCAGAGGGCCTGGGGATCAGGCCGGCGCCAGTCGCGGTAGCGCTCCGCCCAGGCCAGCGCCTGCTGGCGCTCCGCACCCTCTTGGGCGGCTGGTGCGGGCCAGAGGCCCCACACATCCGGCACCAGGCCGAGGGAGGGGTCGCACTGATCGGCCTCCAGCACAGCGAGATCCGCCTGGCGCAGATCACCGGCCAGCAGCCAGGCGCAGGCGAGTTCCAGCGCGGCAGCCGCCGACCAAGCCGCGCCGGAGCGTGCCGCGGCAGCGTGCTGGGCCAGTTCTGTGTGATGGCCGCGCCGGCCCAGCTCCAGCAGATCGGCCATCGGCACCCCGGAATGGATGAACAGGATTCTGTCGCCTACGTTGCCGGCGGCGGGGTTGGCGTGCGATGGCCCGGTTGGTAATCGTGGATCCGGCTTACGCCAGCACGGTGGGGCACCACGGCGAAGTGAACCGGCCGTTGCTGGCGGCCCTGCGCCAGGGGGGGTGGCAGGCGGAGCTGTGGGCGGATGTGGCACTGGAGGCGGAGGCCACGGCACCGCAGCCGCTGCGGGGTGTGTTCAGCGGCTGCGGCTACGTGGACCCGCGGCTGTGGCTGGAACTGGGTGGGGCGTTGCAGCTGGCGCGGCGGCTGGAGCAGCAGCTGGCGCTGGCGGCGGCGGCGCCAGCTGCGCCGGTGAGCGCCTGGCTGGCCCACAGCCTGCTGCCGTTTCAGTTGCTGGGGCTGGCGCGCTACCTGGCAGGGGCGCCGGCGGCGAGGGTGCTGGTGAGCCTGATGTTTGCGCCAGGGGAACGGCTGGATGGCGCCGCTGGCGACGCCCAGGCCACGGCCTGCTGCCGGGTGGCGCTGGCGGCGTTGGCCAGGGCGGCGGCGCAGCAGGGCCACCAGCTCATGCTGGCCTTACCGAGCCGGCAGCAGCAGCGGTTGTATGCGCCATTGCTGGTGGCCACCGGGCTGAGCGATGGAGGCGTGCACCCGGCGGTGGTGGGAGCTGGGTGCACGCCGCAGCTGCTGCCGGCCGCGGCACCGCCACTGGTGCTGCTGCATTGGGGCGACCTGAAAGCCGGCAAGGGCAGGGCGGAAGCGTTGGCGGTGCTGGAGAGGCTGGTGGCGCAGGGGGTGCCGCCAGCGCGGGCCGGCTGGGGCTGGTTGTTTCACCGCCACAGCCACACGGGGCTGGAGCCGCAGGAGCGGCAGCTGCTGAAGCGGGCAGAGGCGGCCAGCATCGGCCTGGTGTTGCTGGAGGGAGAGATCGAGAGCGGGGCGATGCAGCACTGGCTGGCGCGCTGCCCGGTGGCGCTGCTGGCCTACGACCCACGGCGCTACGGCCAGCGCAGCAGCGGCATGGTGTGGCAATGGGCCGCCAGCCGCGCCGCGCTGGGCCTGCCGGCGGCGGCGGCCGGCTACGGCGAGGGCTGGCTGGCGACGGAGGCGGTGGAGCTGGGGGTGGGTTGGCAGCGGCCCGACGGCCACGATGAAGCCGCCTGGCTGGCGGCGCTGGCGGCAGCCGCCACAGCGCTGCCGGCGGCGGCACCGCACGGCGCTGCGCTCCACGGCAGCTTCGGGGCGTGGTGCGTGCAGCGCCTGGGTGAAACGCCATGGCGGTAGCCATCCCAACAGCAAGAACGGCAATGTCCCCTATTCCTTGATGCGCAGGCCTGCGCGATCGTGACGTGTGTGAGTAGCCACGTGACCCACCGGACCAGGCAAGACTTTTTTGCCTTCTCGGCGTAGTTTGTTGGCAACGAATCCACGCCGAAGCCCGCCGGTGCCCCCAGCCGCCAAAACCGCACTGATCACAGGCATCACCGGCCAGGATGGCTCGTACCTCACCGAGCTGCTGCTGGAGAAGGGCTACGCGGTGCACGGCATCAAGCGCCGCGCCAGCAGCTTCAATACGGCGCGCATCGATCATCTTTATCAGGATCCCCATGAGGTGGATCCGCGGCTCACGCTGCACTACGGCGATTTAACCGATAGCACGAATCTGATCCGGATCATCCAGCAGGTGCAGCCGGATGAGATTTATAATCTTGGCGCCCAGAGCCATGTGGCGGTGAGCTTTGAGGCGCCGGAGTACACCGCCAACAGCGATGCCCTGGGCACGCTGCGCATCCTGGAAGCGGTGCGGATGCTGGGGCTCACACCGAAAACCCGCATCTATCAGGCCAGCACCAGTGAGCTGTATGGGCTGGTGCAGGAGATACCGCAGAAGGAAACCACACCCTTCTATCCGCGCAGCCCCTATGGGGTGGCGAAGCTCTATGCCTACTGGATCACGGTGAACTACC